>JBGPMB010000042.1:0-17386 GCA_041486775.1 Candidatus Eiseniibacteriota bacterium
CGACATCGGAAGATAGATCCCGATGCCGACGGCCAGAGGCGGAATGCGCAGTTTCTTCATCGCGCCCAGCGTCGTGTCGAGCAGAATGAGCCCGACGCCAACGAGCGCGCCGATGCCGAGCATCTTCCAGTCGAGGTTGCCGCCGATCACGCCCTGTGCCAGGGCGGAGATGAGCGTCGCCTGTGGCGCGGGAAGGGGGTTGGGGGCGATCACGCCGACGTTCGCGGCCCCGGCGAACCCATAGGCCTTGGCGAGCAGGTTGAGCACGGGGGGGATCACAGCCGCGCCGGCGCCCACCCCCACGATGAGCGCGATCTGCTGACGCCTCGGTGAGGCGCCGACGAGCTGGCCGGTTTTCAAGTCTTGAAGGTTGTCGTTCGAGATCGTCGCGCACGCGAAAACAATCGCGGTCACGAAGAGCGCGAAGGCGACGAGCGCGTGCCGCGTCTCCGGAGTCGGCGATACGACGAGGATGAGCGCGGAGGCGCAGAGCACGATCGACAGAATGCCGACGCCCGAGATCGGACTGTTCGATGCGCCGATGAGGCCCGCCATGTAGCCGCAGATCCCGGCGATGAGAAAGCCGCCGAGCAAGACGAACGGCACGGCGACCACCGTGAGTGGCACCGCACTCGGCGCGAGCACGGTCGACCGAGCGAAGGTGAAGGCGAGCCACCCGGCGACGAGCAGGCACGCGGCCGTGAGCGCGAGAATCCACCCGGGCGAGAGATCGCGGTCTCGCTCGTCTCCGGAGGCCTTGGCCCGAGAGGCGGCCAGCGTGGCCACGAGCCCGCCGACCACCGGCTTCGCCAGCGTGGCCAGCGTGTAGATCGCGGCGATGGCGATCGCGCCCGCGCCGATGAACCGCACCTGCGTTCGCCAGATGGTGAGTGTGTGCGTTGCGAGCGCCACGCCGGCGGCGGCGGGCTGCATGGAGGTCAAGATCGGCACGGCGATGGCCCATGAGATCACGAGGCCGGTCAGCATCGCCATCCCGACCGACAGCCCGACCAGATGGCCGGCACCGAGTAACGCGAGCGACCAGGCAATGTCGTACCCGCTCGCGGCCCCGGCGCCCACACGGAAGAAGCCGGTCACTTCCGCGGCTGCGATGCGGGTCGCGGTCACGATGGCGAGCCCCGCCGATGCGACCGAGCCCAAGATCACGGCGACAAGCCCTTCTCTAGCCTCGCCCGTTTCGTCCTTCGTCTCGCCGCGTGTGCCGGATCCGACCCTCAGCACCTCGGCCGCCGCGACGCCTTCGGGGTAGGGCAGGTCCGATGTCGTCACCAGCGCGCGCCGGAGTGGGATCGTGAACAGCACGCCGAGCACGCCGCCGCTCAGGCAGATGAGGAACGATTGCCAGAAGGGAAATCCGGTCCACCAGCCCACGATCACGAGTCCCGGCAGAACGAAGATGATGGCCGAGAGCGTGCCGGCCGCGGAAGCGACCGTCTGGACGATGTTGTTCTCGAGGATGGACGAGTCCTTCACGGCGCTCAGGAGTGCCATCGAGATGACCGCCGCGGGGATGGACGAGGCGAAGGTGAGCCCGACCTTGAGTCCGAGGTAGACGTTGGCCGCCGTGAAGACCGTGGTGATGAGCGCACCGAGGATGACGGCGCGTATCGTAAGCTCTCTGGGCTTCACGGTCCGCTATGATACTAGCGGGGTGCGGATGGAGGCTACCTCAGCTTTAGCCCGTGGTCCGGAGGACGGCGACGAGCTCAATGGCACACCCCAGCGCCACCGCGACAAGAATCACGTACAGACCCATCCATCGAAAGCGCTGCACGATTGGCCTCCTTCCTCGACTCGAGCGTCAGAGTGAAAAATAGTCGGTATGGATGCGGCGCGGACTCACGCCCATGCGCTGGAGCCCACCGATCAGTGACGCCGCCATGGGTGGCGGGCAACAGAGGTAGAAGGCCTTGCCTTCGACCCCCCCGCAAAGGTCCACGAGCCGGTCGGTATCGAGCTTTCCGGTCTCACCAATCCAGAATGGAGGCGCGTCGGCCAGGACATGAACGACCTTCAGCGCGGGGTACGGGCCAGCCTGCATCGCTTCCAGTTCATCGGCGAACAACACGTCTGCGGCGCTTCGGCTGGCGTAAGCGAGCGTCACCCGTCGCGGCTCGCGGCGGTCCCGCATGTAGCGCAGCATGCTCATCAGAGGGGTGATCCCCACTCCGCCGGCGACGAACACCAGGTCCCCTTCGTCGGCGTGGAGGGTGTGCGAGAACCGGCCGAACGGTCCGTGAACCGTGGCGCGATCTCCTGGACGAACGCGGCCGATTCCGGCTGTGAAGTCACCGCTCTCCTTGATGGTGAGGGTGATCCGGTCCGACCGTGCCGGGCTCGACGCGATCGTGAAGGGGTGCTCCTCGGATGGAATGTCCGCGCCGTGCAGGCGAAGAAACTGGAATTGTCCGGGAGCGAAGTGGAACGAGCGATCCCCGAGGGGTTGCAAAGTCAGCGTCCAGACCCGTGGCGCTTCCGACTTCACTCCGGTCACGCGAAACGGGTGGCGGAGCAGCAGCCTGGGCCGAATCACGCGGCTGTAAAGCAAGAATCCCAAGGCGACCGCCATCACTCCACCCCAGACGAAGAGCGCGGCGCCGTGCATGTCGTCACCCGCCGCCAAGCTGTGGGCGAACCCCAGCGTGAGGATGGCCAGGGCAATCGGGTTGTGCAGGCGCCGCCACTTCTCGTAGGGGAGACGGATGACGCGGCGCGACAGGCTCAGGATCACGTGAAGAAGCAGCACGGCGAGCGCAAGGCGGCCGACCCAGATGTACCAATGGACGTGCAGCCCGGCGAGCAGCGTCCATCCCTCCCCCCACGCGACCAGAATGGGATGCACACAGAGCAGCACCGTGGCGACCAGCGCCATGGCCCTGTGGAACACCAGAAGCACGTCGAGGCCGAACGGCGCTTCCACCCAGGCCAGGCGGGCGGTGATCACGAACTGGAGCGCGAGAATCGTGAGGCCCACCACGGCACAGTCGACGCCCACCTCGGCGACCCGCAAATGATCGGAGATACGATTCAGCGTGGCGAAGATCACGAGAGGCGCGGCGGCCAACAACGGGTACAGGGTCACAAGAAACACCCCCCACGCCGTGCTCGCGAACCTCGACACGGCCTCGTCGCCCTCCGAGGCGAAGTCCGCCGCGTGCCCCCGGGCGAGTGGAGCGATGCCGGCGTAGCCGCTGGCCCCCGCCATCAGAGTGCCACAGCCTTTCCGCTCGACTTCTCCCAGTTCACGAACAGGAAGCCTCCCGGCGCGTCGAAAGGCGGCGTGTTGGGCGCCGAGGTGACCTGTAGCTGGAGCTCCTCGACCGGCCGGTCGGAGCAGTCCCAGCAATCCAGCGCCCAATCGCTTACCCGCCGCGTGCGCGAGAGGAGCATGACGTGGACCATGGCGCTGTCCGTGACCAGCTGATCATTCTTGTACAGGTGCGCGAACGCCCACAACGCGAGGGAGCTCTGGATGGTGGGCACGAGCGGCGTGTGCACGCCCGAGGCACCGTGGTAGAAGAGGCCCGTGATCACGCCTCCGAAGCGCGGGTTGAACGGAATGTCCTTGGTCTGCACGCGGTCCATGACTACCTTCCAGCGTGCGCCGTCCTGCGTGGTGAACTCCGCCACGCCGGACACCGAGTCGCCGGAAGCGCCGCGGTCGATCGCGACCAGCGAGATGTTCCCGGCGATCTTCGCGACGTTGTTCGAGTAAGGACCCATGTGGGCCTTCTTGGTGAGGTCCGCCTGCTGGTCGGGCGGACGGTTTTGAATGACGGCCATGGCGCTGTCGGCGAACGGGAAGGGCCCGGGCAGAATCTGGATCACGGGGCCCCCTCCCATGATCTTCATCATCTTGGGTTCACCGGCGCCGTCGGCTTCACCTCCATGCCCCATACTTTGCATGTCACCGTGGTCGTGGTCTCCGTACTCGCCGCTTTCAGCGGATGTCACCTTTGCCTCGCCGACCGACAGGTGGTTCGTCATCCCCAGCATCTTGTGCGAGCCCCTGCCGACGGGGCAGTAGGCTTCGTAGGTGCCGGCGCGCAGGTCCAGCGTCAGTGTCGCGCTGGCGCCGGGCATGATCCGCGATGTACTCTTTTCAAGGCCGCGTCCCTCGATCTCGAGCGCGTGGGGAACCTTGCCGGAGTTGAACACTTCGAACACGACGGGTCCGGGTGGGACCTCCTTGGGTGTGAGCGAGACCTTCCACTCGGACAGGGTCACGTGAACGGTGTTCGGCTTGGGCTTCTCCTCCGCGTTCACACGCGATGAAACGACACATTGCAGGGCGAGGCTGAAGCAAAGCAGGGACAGGGCGTTCGTGAGGCGGGCGATGCCGATGTGGAACTTCGAGACGGCGTTCATGGACTACCTCCGGGTTAGGGATTGTGTTGGCTACACCGACCCTGACCTGAGGAAGGACGAAGTTATTCCTGGGCTCGAAATGCCCGGCGAGTCGGGAATAAATCGCGTTCCCGGCGAGTCTGTACGAGAGGAATACCGCGCTTGAATCGCGAGAGGGGGCCGGAGACGGACGGCCCGCGGCGCCATCTTTCGCCGCGAGAGGTGGAGCGCTTCAACGAGTGCGTGCTGCCGTATCTGGACGCCGCGCACAACTTAGCGCGCTACCTGCTCCGGGACGCGCAGGACGCGGAAGACGCGGTGCAGGACGCTTTCTTGCGCGCCATCCGACACTTCGGCGGCTTCCGCGGGGTGGACGGGCGCGCCTGGCTCTTGAGCATCGTCCGGAACACCTGCTTCACGCGGCTTCGTGGCCGTCCACCCAGCGGCCAGAACGTGGAATTCGACGAAGAGATTCATACGGTGGAGGAAAGCGCGCCGGGGCCCGAGGTGGACCTGGAGCGGAAGGCCGTGACGGAGTCGGTGAGCGAGGCGCTCCGCCGGCTGGCGGTCGAGTTCCGCGAGGTGCTGGTGCTGCGGGAGCTGGAAGGCCTGTCGTACAAGGAAATCGCCCAGGTCTCCGGCGTGCCGATCGGCACGGTGATGTCGCGCCTCGCTCGCGGACGCAAGCAGCTCTTACTCGCCCTGGCACCGCTCGGGCCGAAGGAGAACGGCTGACATGCTGTGCGGAGATGTGCTGGAGAGACTTTCGGCGTTTCTGGACGATGAGCTCGACCCGCTGGGGAGCCGAGAGATCCAGCAGCACCTGGACGCTTGCCCCACATGTGCCGATTCACTCGACCGGATGAAGGGACTCGGCACGCGTTTGCGCGCGGAGGCACCTTACTACCCTGCGCCGGATTCCCTTCGGACCCGCGTGAGCCAAGCCGCATGGAGCGACGCGAGCCGTGGCCGGGATACGGGTCGCCGTATTGGCTTTGTGGCCCGGGGCTGGCTGAGCGCCGCCGCGGCCTTGGTCGCGGTTGTCGGCGGTACATGGCTCTTCACCTCTTTTCAGCGGGAGGGAGCCATGGAGCGCGAAGTGGTATCGAGCCACATCCGTTCACTCATGGCCAGCCACCTCATGGACGTTGCCTCCACCGACCAGCACACGGTCAAACCTTGGTTCAACGGCAAGCTGGACTTCTCCCCTCCGGTCACAGACCTGTCGACGTTCGGGTACCCGCTCATCGGCGGGCGGCTGGACTACCTGCGCGGCCGCCCCGTCGCGGCTCTCGTCTACCAGCGTCACAAACACTTGATCAACGTGTTTGCTTGGCCGGACGAGGGGGCCGCGGATTCGGAGGCTCCATCCTCGACGCAGCAGGGCTATCACGTCATTCACGCGACTCATGGCGGGGTGGCCTACTGGATCGTCTCGGATCTGAACTCGGAGGAGCTTTCCACCTTTGCGCAGCTGTTGGTTATGAGCGGGGAGAAGGGCCAGGGGCCCTGAAAGGATCGATCCGAAGCACCACTCTAGCCATCGTTCTGACGCTCGTCCTCGCCACCCCCGCGAGTGCACGAACTCTGGAGGGAGTCACGCTACCGGATTCGGTTCGGGCCGACGGCGAGGGGCTCGTTCTGAACGGGTTAGCGGCCTATCGAATTTTCGGATTCAAGGTTCTCGTGGCCGGCCTCTACCTTCCCGCCAAGGAGAGTGACGCACGACTCATTCTTGGCGCGGATCGGCCACGGCGGTATGTGAGCCACTTCGTGCGCGACGTGAGCGCGAAGAAGATCCGCAATGCCTGGCGGAAGGGTCTTCGGGAGAACACTCCAAGCGCATCCGAGGAGGTGCAACGACAGTTCCAGACCCTCTACGGATGGCTGGAGGATATGAAGTCGGGCCAAGAGATCGTCTTCAGCTACCTACCCGGGTTCGGATCCGTGATCGAAATCGGCGGCCGCACCGTGGGAAGGCTCCCGGGGAAGGCGGTCGCGGACGCCTACTTCGCCATGGCGTTGGGGCTCAAGCCCGCGGGTGGGGGTGCTTTCAAGCGAAAGCTTCTCGGTTTGTGACGGCGCACACCCAATGATCCCACGCGACGTGACGATGACCGTGGGGCGAACGCCCCTGGTGGAGCTCGGCCGCATTGCCGCCGGCCTGCCGGGACGAATCCTCGCCAAGCTCGAGATGCGCAATCCCTGCGGGAGCGTAAAGGACCGCCTGGGTCTGGCGCTGATCGAGGACGCCGAGCGCCGCGGCACTCTCCGGCCCGGCATGACGATCGTGGAGCCGACCGGCGGCAACACCGGCATCGGGCTCGCGTACGTGGCCGCGATCCGGGGATACCGCCTGGTGCTCACCATGCCCTCGACCATGTCCACCGAACGCGTGGCGCTGCTGCGCCAGCTGGGCGCTGAGGTGGTGCTCACGCCGGGCATTCTGATGGTCGGCGCCGTGAAGAAGGCCGAGGAGATCGTCGCCGAAACGCCGGACGCGATCATGCTCGCGCAGTTCAAGAACCCGGCGAATCCGGAGATGCACCGCCGGACGACCGCGGTGGAGATCTGGGACGACAGCGAGGGGTCGGTGGACGTGTTCGTGTCGGCCGTGGGCACCGGGGGTACGATCACCGGCGTCGGCGAGGTGCTCAAGCAGCGGAAGCCCGGCGTGCGGATCGTGGCGGTCGAACCCGCCGGGGCGGCGCTCCTTTCGGGAGGGGTCGCCGGCAGCCACCAGATTCCCGGCATCGGCGTCGGGTTCATTCCCGAGGTACTGAATCGCTCGATCCTCGATGAGGTGATCGCGGTGACGGATCAGGACGCTTTCGCGCGCGCGCGGCAGCTCGCCCGGCAAGAAGGGATCTTGGCCGGAGCGTCCTCCGGCGCCGCGCTTCACGCCGCACTGGCCGTCGCGTCCCGGGAGGAGTTCGGAGGAAAGACGATCGTGGTACTCCTGGCCGACACGGGCGAGCGCTACATCACGACGGATCTGTTCCAGCACGAATGACGGACAAACGCTTCGCGATCATCCGTCATCTCTTTCGCCGTCATCAGGCGATCTTTGTGGACTATCCGGTCCACCCCGTCTCACGTTATGGGTACGGCAAACCGCCGCATCACGAACTCCACCGCCTCCTCGACCAGGGGAGGAACGACTACCGAGACCTTCTCCAGCAGAGCCTCGAGCTCAGCACGGCGCTCGCGACGATCCCCGCGCACAGCGCTCCGGAGTCACTCGAGCCCTCATGGGTAAACGGCTTCCTCTCGGGGCTGGACTCCGCCGCGCTCTACACGATGCTTTCCCTGGGGAACCCGGAGCAGTACGTCGAGATCGGGTCCGGGAACTCGACCAAGTTCGCCCGGCGTGCGATTCGCGACGGTCGGCTTCAAACGCGGATTACCTCCATTGATCCTCATCCACGCGCGCACATCGACTCCATTGCAGACATGGTTGTCCGTCGACCGCTCGAGGAAATCGACCTATCGATCGTGACATCGCTCCGCGCAGGAGATGTTCTCTTCATCGATGGATCGCATCGTTGCTTCATGAACTCCGACGTGACTGTGGCCTTTCTCGATATCTTGCCGCGACTTTCCAGCGGGGTGCGGGTTCATCTTCACGACATCTTCCTCCCGTACGATTATCCACCGGGGTGGGAGGACGCCTACTATTCGGAGCAGTACGTCCTTGCGGCCTATCTCCTCGGCGGGGCGAGCGGTGCGAAGGTTCTCCTGCCGAATGCGTTCGTGAGCGAAGACCCGGAGCTCCGCTTGATCCTCGACCCGATCTGGAGCCGACCGGGCCTGGAGGCTGTGGAGCGGCACGGATGCTCCTTTTGGCTCGAGATCGCCTAGCGGGTCCCGGTATACCCAAGTCCCATGTTACAGCCGTCCGGGACCCTGCTATCGTGTGTCCCATCGGGCAGTCGCGCGTACCGTAGGGCGATCGCGCACCGGACTTGCATGATGGAAGCTATAGCGAGGGGTGCCATGAGACTTCGAGGAATGGGATTCGCAGCGATGGTCGGCGCGGGCGTGCTGACCACGGCTTTGTGGGGCATCGCGGCGGCAGCCGAGCCGGCGCCGCCCGACTCCGCAAAGGCCGCGAGCGCCACGACCGACTCCACAAAGGCGAACGCGCCGGCGACGGCGGTTCACCAGTACGTGGGTGTAAAGAAGTGCAAGATGTGCCACACCTCCGAGAAGGGGGGCGCGCAGTATCCGAAATGGCTCGCGTCGAAGCACGCCAAGGCGTATGAGTCGCTCGCCGGCGACCTGGCGAAATCGATCGCGAAGAAGAGGGATATCGCGGACCCACAGAAGTCCGCGGAATGTCTCCAGTGTCACGTGACGGGATATGGCGAGCCCGCGGATCACTTCGCGGCGACATACGTCGCGGCGGACGGCGTCCAATGCGAGTCCTGCCATGGTGCCGGCAAAGACTACGTGGCGAGCAAGACCATGCAGGGAATTACCGACGGAACGCTCAAGGGTGCGGACTACGGTCTCGTGCTGCCGAACCAGGATCGGTGCATTCATTGCCACAACACGAAGAGCCCCACCTTCGTGGAGATGAACTTCGCCTCCGATAGCACCAAGATCGCGCACCCAATCCCGCCGGGTTACAAGCGGGGCGCTGGGGCGGACGACAAGGCGGGGACGAAGTAGCGCGGGAGGGCATTCGGGGCAGGGCCGGACTACCAAAGGACCATTGTTGGAGGGGGCTCCGCGGGAGGATCATGATGCGGAGCCCTCATCCATGCGCGTCCGAAGCACGGCTGCCGCCGCTGATCTCGATTCTGCCTTCTCGGTCTTCCTCCGAGCGTTCCCGAAGTACGCGAATACCACCTTCCTGGATGACTTGCGCTCTACCGAATACGGCCGCCTGGACCGCCAAGGGCACGTTTATCTGGACTACACAGGCGCCGGACTCCACGCCGAATCCCACCTCCGGAAGCATATCGAGCTGATCCAGGAGGGGGTCTTCGGGAATCCGCACTCCGAGAGTCTTGCGTCTCACACGTCCACCGAGCTCGTGGACCGCGCACGTTTGGCGGTGCTTCGCTTCTTCCAAGCGTCGCCCGATGAATACTTCGCCATCTTCACGTCCAACGCGAGCGGCGCCCTCAAGCTTGCCGGCGAGTCCTATCCGTTCGGACCCCGGAGCCACTACCTCCTCACGGTGGATAACCACAATTCGGTGAACGGCATCCGCGAGTTCGCGCGCGCCAAGGGTGCCCCCATCGTCTATGCGCCCCTGAACCCGCGTGATCTGCGCATCGACCGCGCGCGGCTCGGTTCTCTGCTGCATGGCGGGGGCGGTTCAGCCAAGCCCAGGGGCCTCTTCGCCTACCCGGCGCAGTCGAACTTCTCCGGCGTCCAGCATTCCCTGGTGCTCATCGAAGAAGCGCACGCCTCCGGATGGGATGTGCTGCTCGACGCGGCCGCGTTCGTTGCCACCAATCGCCTCGACCTGAGTCGCTGGAAGCCCGACTTAGTCGCGATCTCGTTCTACAAGATGTTCGGCTACCCGACCGGGATTGGCTGCCTCCTCATGCGGCGGACGATGTTCGCCAAGCTGAAACGTCCCTGGTTCGGGGGAGGGACCGTCCGGATCGCTTCCGTCGGAGTGGACGGCTATCACCTCGCCGCCGATGCCACCGCCTACGAGGACGGCACGCTGAATTACCTGAGCGCGCCCGCTGTGGAGACCGGCTTGAATCACCTTTCCTCGATCGGGATGGGTGCGATCCACGAGCGCGTCCGCTCGCTGACCGGCTGGCTGCTCCAACGCTTGGACCACTTGCGTCACGACAACGGGCGGCCCTGCGTGCGGATCTACGGTCCCGTGGACATGCGCGAGCGGGGCGGAACCGTCGCGTTCAACATCCTGGACGCAGGCGGCACGCCGTTCGACATCGGGAGGGTCGAGGAGCTGGCGGTCCGGGCCGGGATCTCGCTACGCACCGGTTGCTTCTGCAACCCCGGGGCCGGCGAGGTGGCATTCGGTCTCGCTCCCGCGGCGATCGCGGACTATTTCCGCGACGAATCGTCCATGGACTTCGATGAGCTTCGCTCCCGTATTCGGGACGACCACGGGATCGAGGTGGGCGCCGTGCGCGTGTCGCTGGGTATCGCGAGCAACTTCCAGGATCTTCTCCGCCTGCTGCAGTTCATCCGCTCGTTCCGCGACAGGAACGCCACAGAGTTTGGCAGGGCGCCGTCACGGGCGAAGAGAGGGGGCGCCCTTTCGTGAGCGGCCCGGCCCGGCTCCGCCTCAGCCTGTTTATCGGGGGTCTCCTCAATGCCGCGATCTGCGCCCTGGCGTCGACCTCGCCCGGAAGCGATGCCCGCTGGATCATGGAGCGTTCGAATCTCGCCTACTACTACGCCGGCAGCGACGCGCGCTACGGGATGGCTCTCGAGATGGGGTTCCGGGAGGAGCCCAAGCGGTTTCGCGTCATGACCGTGCTTCGATGGAGCGAGGCCCCGGGAGGGGAACAGAGATATCTGCTCTATTTCCACAAGCCCGGAGACGTCAGGCGCATGTCGTGCATGACCTGGAAACACGTCGGGGCGGCCGACGAGCGGTGGATTTACGTTCCTGCTTCGGGCCAGATCCTGAAAGTACGCGCGCCGGAGCGCTCGAGCTTTCTCGGATCCGAGTTCGTGCGCGAGGAGTTCTCGGGGCGTGACGTCGATGCCGACCAGCACCGATTCGTCCGAAACGAGCGTCTCCAAGGGCGCGATTGTTACGTGGTGGAGAGCACGCCCCGGAAGGTCGAGGAATTCACCCGCTTCACCTCGTGGATCGACCGGGTCACGTTCCTCCCGTTGCGGCAGGAGTTCTGGAATAGCCGCGGAGAGCGCTCGAGGGTATTCGTCGGGGGACGGATCGCCGAGGTCTCGAGTCGCGCGGACCCGGGCCGAACGTATCCGACGCTGATGGAGCGTTCGATGACCAATGCATCCGGCCGGTGGACGAAGGTGTCGCTGGATTCCGTCGTGTACGACGTGGGCCTGCGCGAAACGGATTTCTCGGAGGCGCATCTGCGTACTCCCATGAGGGAGTGGCTGCCGTAGCCTCCTCCCCGCTGGTTCGGTTCTCCGTGGACCGCCCGCGGACCATTCTCGTCGCGACCGCGGCGCTGACGCTCCTGGCCCTGCTGCCGTTCCCGCGAATCCGCACGGATACCAATCCCAAGAACATGCTCCCGCCGACGTCCGCGGTCCGCGTGCGGAACGCCGAGGTCGAGCGGACGTTCGGCCTCTACGAGGACGTGATCGTCGTGGGAATCCGGAACGAAGGCGGGCTCCTGAACACGGCCACCCTGGACAGGATTCGCTCCGTGACAGCGGCCATCCTCGCGATCCCGGGTGTGGCCGCCGAGGACGTCACGGCGTTCTCCTCGGTCACCAACGTGACCTCCGAGGGGGGCGTCATCGTCGTCGGCCCGCTCATGGCCGGGACGCCGCGGACGCCCGATCAGCTGGAATCGCTCCGGCGGGCCCTGATGAGCAACCGTCTCCTCGCCGACCGAATGGTGTCGCGGGACGGGAGGACGGCGGCCATCTATGTGCCTCTGGAGCGGGGCAGCAACGGAAAGACCGTGGCCGACCGGATCCGAGCGATCACCCGGCGGGAGCGGGGCAGCGAGCGGTACTACGTGGCCGGCGATCCCGTGGCCCGGGACACCTTCGGCGCCGAGATGTTCACGATGATGGGGCTCTTCTCGCCCATCGCCGGCGCGATCATGTTCCTGGCGATCTATCGCATGTTCCGCAGCGCGGCCCTGGCCTGCGCGATGATGGCTGTCGCGACGGTGGCGATCGTGTGGAGCCTGGGGGCGCTCGTCGCGCTGGGCCTCCCCGTCCACATCATGAGCTCCATGAGTCCCGTCTTCCTCATGGCCATCGCCACCGACAGCATTCACATCTTCAACGAGTTCTCCTTCCGGCGACGGGAGACCCCGGACCGGAGGAGCGCGGTTCTGGCCACCATGGAAGCCGTCGGACGGCCGGTGCGCGGCACAGCGCTCGCCACGGCGGTCGGATTCTGCGTCCTGCTCCTCATGAACATCGTGCCCGTGCGGATCTTCGGGGGAGTCATCGCCTTCGGGACCATCGTCCTTCGCCTCCTCAGCTTCACCTTCATTCCAGCAGTGCTCACGCTGCTTCCGGAACGCTCCATCGGGCGGATCGCGGGCGCCGCCGGGCCGGGCGCCAAGTCGCTGGGGGATCCCGGCGGCGAACGAGGAGAACGGGCGCTTCGCCGCCTTGCGGGCGCCGGCGCCCGCCGGCCCCGCATCATCCTGGCGGCGGCCGGTGTTCTGGCCCTGCTCGCCGGCGTCGGCGCGAGCCGCATCACGGTCAACAACAACATGATCGATTGGTTCTCACACCGGAGCGATCTCTGGCAGGCCGACCACATCCTCAACGCGGCGCTAGGGGGCACCTCGGTCGCCTACATAGAGGTTTCATCGCGGGAGCCGGAGTTCTTCAAGACGCCCGAGGGTCTCCGTACTCTCGAGGCGCTCCAGCAGCGTCTCGAGCGTCTCCCGGTTGTTGGCAAGACCTTCTCCATGGCCGACTACATGAAGCGCATCAATCGCGTGCTCCACGGGGACGACCCCAAGTGGGAGACCCTTCCACGTGATGGGGAGGCGATCGGCCAGTATCTGTTCATTTTCAGTGGCTCGGCCCGGGCGTCCGACCTCAACGCCGTCGTCGATCCGTCGCTGCAAAAGGCGAACGTGACGGTGCAGCTCAGATCGTGGGACGCGAGCGCGATGCGGCAGGTCCTGGGAGTTCTGAAGGAGGTCCGAGCTTCAGCACCCGCAGGCCTGACCTTCGCGCCCGCGGGAACCGCCTATTTCAACCTCGTCTGGAACGACGAAGTCCTGTGGGACATGGTGCGGGGATTTCTGCTCGCCCTGGTGGCCGTCTTCGTCTTGCTCGTCCTGAACTTCCGGTCGTTCCGGTGGGCAGCCGTCGGATACGTCCCCCTTCTCCTCACCGTCCTGATCATCTACGGGGTGATCGGCTGGACAGGGAAGGATTTCGACATGCCGATCGCAGTTCTCTCCTGCCTCTCCCTGGGCATGGCTGTGGACTTCTCGATCCACTTCATCGGGCGGTTCCGGGAGCGCCTGAGGAGCGCCGCGCCGGGCGGAGCCCGGCCCGACGATGGCACGGTCACCGAGGCACTCCTCTGGACCGCCGCGCGGCCGGGACGGGGCATTCTCCGAAACGCGCTGCTCTTTGCCGGCGCCTTCTCCGTCATGCTGTTCGCGCCGCTGACGCCTTATGTCACGGTCGGAGCCTTCATCGTCGCCATGATGCTGATGAGCGCGTTGCTCACGCTTCTCCTGCTCCCCGCGCTCATCATCGTGCTCCGCCCCTGGCTCCTGGGGCCGGAAGCTCAATCCGGGCCCCGCCGGGTTGAATCCCGCCTGCCCCTCTGATAGGTTCCTCGATCTGTCCCCACCCCATGAATCGACAGCGAGGATGCTGATGGTCGCGCGTCGGATGTCCTTCGAGGAGAAGGTCGTGCTCGCGCTGCTCGCCCTCCTCCCGGTCGCGTTCACCCGCATTACGGCGGATGTGTTCGAGGTTCCCCGGACGGCGATTCTTGCGACGAGTGTCCTCTTCCTCGCTTGGCGGCGTCTCGCGTTCGGGGTCGACGCGATGCGCCTTGGCATCACCGGGCTCTCTCGAGACCCCCTGGGCGCCTCGATCGTCCTCTTTCTGGTTTCGGCTCTTGTGTCGACGCTCCTCTCTCCCAACCCGGAGCAAAGCCTCCACGGCACTCCGGACAGCACCGCGGGGCTGGTGACGGCGCTCTCGACCGCGGCCATCTATTTCACGTCCCGCGCCGTGGGCGGGGAGGCGGCATCCTTGGTGCGGTACGCGCGCGCGATCGGAATCGCGAGCCTACTCGCGGCTGTGTACGCGCTCCTCCAGCTGGCAGGACTCGATCCCATCGCTTGGAATCGTCTCGCGACCTTCGAGGGGCGGTCCCGGGTCTTCGGGACGATGGGACACCCGAATCTGCTCGGGGCCTACCTCGCCATGGCCGTCCCCCTCACGGCCTGGCTCGCCCTCCGTGCGCGAAACGCGATGACACGCGCGGCGTGGGCCGTCATCGGGGCCATCGACTTGGCGGTCGTCGTGGCAACGTTGTCCCGGGGCGCATGGATCGCCGTGGTCGGGGCGGGGGCCGCGGGGGCCGCTCTGCTGATCCGCGCCCGGAGTAGCGCTCCCGACCCGCTCGAGTCTCTGGAGGAGCGCCGTCGGGTGCGATTTCCCGCGGCCGCGACGATTTCCATCGCGCTCCTTGCCGTGGCCGCGATTCTTCTCTTCCGTGCACCGATCGGGCAGGATATCGGGACCCGCGTTCGCCAGATCGCGAGCCTCAGCGCTCCCACCACCCAGTCCAGAATCTACATGTGGCGGGCCGGGCTCCGGATGGCCCACGACCATCCCCTGTTCGGAGTCGGGCTCGATGCGTTCGGAAGCGCGTTTCCGCGGTACAACACCGCGGGATTTTGGCAGGTGGAATGGGGAGTCACGCCGACCAAGGCGCATAGCGAGCCCATCCAGATTCTCGCAACGCAAGGCGTGTTCGGCGGACTCGCGGCCTTGCTCGTTCTCTTCTTCGCCGCGCGTTGTATCTGGCAACGCACGGGCTCCGGCGGCGCTGATGCTCGTAGGGGCGCCGCAGCCGCGGGAGCGACCTTGGCCGCGTTCGTGACGCAGGGATTGACAGGTTTCACGGTCGTTCCTTTGGGCGTGCTCGCAGCGGTGCTGGCCGGGTGGCTCTCCACGGAGAGCCTGGGCGCGCGGGAAGACCCGGCAGAGCATGAATCCCGCCTCCACACGGAACGCTTGCGGCCCTGGATTCCGGTCATCGCCGCGATTCCTTTCGCTCTTCTCTTGGCGTACCTCGTGGCCTTTCCCGTAGCGGCGCAGTTCTGGGAGAGGAGGGCGATGCGCGCGCCATCCGGATCGCATGAGCAGGTTCACGCGTACCAGCGGGCCGCAGGGTATGCACCGTGGGATTCACGCTACGAAGACTCTCAAGCCTGGGGGCTCCTGGAGCAATCGGACCAGGAATCCGATCCGTCTGTGAGGCGCGAGATCTTGCGTCGTGCACGGAAGGCCGAAAATCAGGCGATCCAGGCCGACGAGCGAAACGGCGTGTACTACGCCAACTTGGCGGCCATCGAGCGCGCACAGGCTCAGCTCAACCCCCCGGAGGCATCCGCCCTGCAGATACGGAACTCTTTCCTCCGGGCCATCGCGTACGATCCCGTCAACGCGCAGGTCATGGATCAGGCGGGCTACGCGCTCCTGGAGCAGGGCGACCTCGCGGCAGCCCGCTCGATCGCGATGCGCTCGGCCACTCTCTATCCGGACCTTGGACAGCCGATGGCTTTCCTCGGCGCTCTGGCGCTTCTCCAAGGCCGCTGGCGGGATGGAGTCGACACTCTTCAGATTTCTGTCAGCCGCCAGTGGCGAGGGGAGAAGGCGGCGCAGGCGAACGCCTGGAACAATCTCTCGGCTGCTTACCTGGCCGGGAGGCGTCCCGAAGAGGCCCTCCACGCCGCGGAGAACGCGCTGCGGCTGGACCCGGGCAACCCCGAGGCGACCCAACGCAGGATGGTCGCGACCGAGTGGCTCAGGAGGAGTGTTCCCTCACCGAGCGGGAGGCCATGACCGCGCCGGGAGCGGCGACTACGCTTGGTTCAGCGCGTCCACGGCCCTCTGATAGGCATCCTTGAGGGCGGTGCCGAAGCCGAGCGGATCGGTGATGATCGCCGCGACGGCGAGCGCGGCCACGAAGGCGACCAGAAGACCGTACTCCATGAGATCCTCGCCACGCTCATCCCAGAAGAACTTTCTCGCGAGTGGCAGCATGTAGCGAGACCCTCCTTGAGGAGTTGGTCGATGACCTGCCGCGCGGTCGCATTCTACTCGATGTCCACCTTGCCTTGCCACGACACGCGCGGGCTGGAGGCGAGTCCCGCCACCACCAGGCCGGCGAGCATCGACGCCACGCCCGGAATCCACTGGCCCGGAGTCCGGAATGCCTCGGAGAGCCGCCCCGTCAGGATGTCGGGGGCGAGATCCGACAGGAAGTACGCCAGCGAGTAGAGAAGCGCGATATTTCGCAGCCTTCGGGGGAGCTGCTCCCGGAGGTGTGCCGGCAGGGTGTGCGCGAGGCTGGATCTTGCCGGTCGTCCGCTTGGAAGGAACAGCGAATCGCCCCTGTGCTCGCCGTTCCCTACCCCACGAGGGTAGATCACTTGGTCGGGACGGAGGGGGGTACCAGGGTTCGGCCGCATCAGGGGCAATTTACCTCGCACCCGGGCCCTCGCCCATCGATGGCGGGTAACCCTAAGCGATTCAGTGGGTTGAGGGTCGTCGCTCTGGTCGCGCCCCGAGTCCAGGCACCCGATGGGCTGTTCCGGGCCCGATGAAGTTCCTGCTGGATTCCGCCGATATTTCCGTGGATATGCATCATACCGGGCGACGTTCCACCTCGAAATCGGATGTAGTGCGCGACCTCATTGCCGCCTCGGATACGGCGCGGGTCGCGGGCTGGGTCGATGCTTTGGTCCGCACGATCGAGGCACGCCGAACGCACGCGCGAGACGACTCCACACTCCACAAGATCCAGAGCGAGCTCGAAGAAGCCACGCAATCCTGCCTCGACCAGATCGGCGATGTCACCATTCGAGTGGAAGAGTTCGATCTCTACTTCGAGGGCGAGTGCGTCTACCACAGTGACGCGCGGAGCAGCTCGCTATCCGTCGCGCTCTTCCGCGATGGGCTGAGCGAGATCGTCCTACGACGGGGTCTGGAGCCCGATGAGCTGCGCTCCTTCCTGGACATCTTGGCGCGCTCGACCGTCGGTCGCGATCCGGACTCGGAGGACGTCGTAACTCTCCTCTGGGGGGAAGACCTCCCCCATATCGGCTATCAGTGCGTCCCCTTTGAGGAGTGGAAC
>JBGPMB010000043.1:0-17269 GCA_041486775.1 Candidatus Eiseniibacteriota bacterium
ACTTCTACATCGACGATCGGGGGAACAACCGGGTGAGGAAGGTGACGGCAGCGACCGGGATCATCACGGCCTATGCGGGCACGGGAACGTCCGGATATTCGGGGGACGGCGCGGCCGCGACCCTGGCGAAGCTGAACGCGCCGCGAGGAATCGCCCTCGCCGCCAACGGCGACCTCTACGTCGTGGATACCGGTAACAACGTCGTCCGCAAGGTGACGGCCGCGACGGGGCTCATCACGACCTATGCCGGGACGGGTACCGCGGGGGCTACCGGGGACGGAGGCGCCGCTACCTCGGCCCGCCTCAACGGCCCCACGGCCATAACCCTCAATTCGGCCGGGGATCTCCACATCGCGGACACGGCGAACAACAAGATCCGGCTCGTGACCGTGGCCGGGATCATCACCACGATTGCCGGCACGGGAACCGCCGGCTCAGCGGGAGACGGCGGCTCGCCGACCTCGGCGCAGCTCAACGGCCCCGCAGGGATCGCGGTCAGCTCCACGGGGGTCTATTACATCGCGGACACGAACAACAACAAGATCCGCAAGGTCAGCGGCAACTTCGCCGTCGTGGCCTGGGTCGAGACGCGGACGTAGGAGGAAACGCACGTGAGCGATGACGCGAAGAAAGCATGGTGGCGGGGGCTCCTGCCGCCCCGCACGGGCTCCGTCCCCCGAGGAGGATCGTTCACGTCCGATCGCATCCACTCGCTCCTCGCCTCCCCGTGGCCGGACCTGGTGGGCGTCGACCTGAGCGACCGCGCGGCGCGGGTGGTGCACGTGGTGCGGCGGGGCTCCCGGATCGTACGAATTGAGAGCGCCGAGCGTCAGCTTCCCAACACCGAGTTCAAGCCGGGGGACCGCCGCGCCGCGCTGAAGAGCGCGCTCCGGGATCTGGTCCGGGAGCTGGGCGTTCGCGGCAAGCACGCCGCCGCCGCGGTCTCCGGGAACGAGGTCGTGATCCGGCGCATGGCGCTTCCCGAGATGAGCCGACCGGATCTCCTGGCCGCGCTCGCCCTCGAATGCCGGAAGCACGTCAATTTCGCGATCGAGGACTCGGAGATCCGCTACGAGGTCGTGGGGCGCTCCGAGCACGCCGGAAATCCCGAGCTTCTCCTGAGCGTCTGCGTGGCCCATCGGAGAAGGCTGGCGGAGATCCGCGAGGCGATCGAGGAGTCGGGCCTCAAGCCCTCGCTCCTGACCACGCGTCCGGACGCCCTGCGCGCGCTCGTGCGGGCCACGGGCGCGGTGCCGTCCGACGAGGTGGTCGCGTATCTGGACATCGGCGGCACGAACACCCACATCATGGTCTTGAAGGGGAACGACGTCCGCTTCTCGCGCGAGTTCGGGGTGGGAGGAGACAGCCTCACCGAGGCGCTCCGCGCGATCGTCGTGCCCGGGCAGGGCACCGTCGAGCTTACCTACGACGACGCGGAGGCCCTGAAGCGGGCGCACGGCATCCCGGTCGGAACGGAAGAGGCGGGCCTGGCTGGCCGGATTCCGCTCTCGGCCGTCTCAATCATGCTCCGGCCCATCCTCGAGCGCCTCGCCCGGGAGCTCTGGAACTCCTTCGACTACTGCAACGAGCAGTTCCAGGGGGAGGCGGTCACCCGCGTCGCTCTGCTGGGCGACGGCTCCCGGGTCCGGAACCTCTCCGAGTATCTGACCGGCGTTCTCAAGATACCGGTCGTACGAGCCGATCTTGCAGAAAGCATGGTGGAGGTGGCGCGGCGGTCGATCCGGACGGCGCCGGCCGGATCGGTTCGCCCGTCCGAGCTGGGGCTCGGGCTCGCGCTGACCGAGCGCGCGGCGATCAACTTCGCCACGCCCGCGGGGGCGGGGGTCCCGTACCGGCTGGCCGAGGTGATCCCGCAACGCATCGCGGCCGCGGCCGCGGCGGTGCTCCTGATCTCGGTCGCGCTTCCGGCGCACATCACGGTCCTGAGCGAGCGGCACCGGATCGACGGATTGAAGACGAGCCTGGCCGGGCTCACGCCGAAGGCGGAGGCGGTGAGACGGTTTCGGGCCACGAGGGAAGAAGAGACGCGGCTGCACGACTTGCTGGCGCACCTGACGGGGGGTCAGGTGCTCTGGTCGTACGCGCTCCGGGACTTGAGCCACCGGATCGGGCCGGACGTGAGGCTCACGCAGCTCGAGGTGCTCGAGCCGCAGGCGGCCACGCCCTCGCCGGGAGCGGTGGCGGCGCCGCCGTCGAGGCTGGTCCGGCTCACGGGGCTCCTGCGAACCCAGAGCCGCAGACCGGAGGACGTGGTGGGGGAGCTCATGCAATCGCTCGATCGTTCGCCGGTGTTCGGGCAGGTCCGTCTCGAGGGCTGCCAGGCCGTGACCGCCACGGTGTGCAGCTTCGTCGTGACGGCGGACATCGCCGAGGGCCCATGACCTTCTCGCTCCGCCATCCGATGGTCGGCCACGCCGCGATCGTGGCTGGTTTCGTGCTGTCGGTAGGCGTGGTGCGGGCGGTTTATATCCAGCCCCGCGTGCGCGAGGTGAAGGTGATGCATGCCACGGAGGAGCGGCTGAACACGGAGCTCGTGGATCTCCAGAACGGAATCCGGGAGATGGACGGATGGGCCACCGCGCATCCGGGCCAGGATCTCTGGTCGTACCACGCGCGGAAAGCGCTTCCGTCCCAGGACATGGTGGCCGGGTTCCTGCGCTCGATCGTGCCCCTCGCGGACCGGCACCGGGTGAAGACGCAGCTGATCCAGCCCGCGGGGGCTCTGATGCAGGAGACGGTTTCCGACGCGGCGGGAAATCCAATGACGTACCTGCGCGCGGAGCTCCGGTTTCACCTCGAGGCGAAATACCAGGACCTCGGAGAATACCTGAGCGACGTCGAGGCGATGGACCAGCTCGTGGTCGTGCGCTCCGTGTCGCTCGCGAGCGGGACGCAGTACCCAGAACTCGGCGCCGACGTCACCATTTGGCTCTACGGGACCCCCTGAGGATCGGATGGACTGGTTTCGCGATCAGGTGAAGAAGGGGCTGAACGTCCGGACATACGTCCTCCTCGGATTTCTGGTCGTCATGCTGTTCTGGATCCACTCCTTGGACCAGAAGCGGAAGGCGCTCCACGCCCAGACCGCCGTCGTGGCGGTCGCGCCGGCGCCCCTTCCCGCTCCGGCCCGGCCCGCGGAGCACGGCGGGGCGCATGCCTCGATGACGCCCGCGGGATGGGGGAGCGATCCCTTCGAGCGGAGGGTCTTCGAGGGCAGGGAGTCGGCGGCCGCCATGAGACCGGTCGCGCCGTCGGGCGGGGCTGCGTTGCCGACGGGACTCTATCTGCAGGGAATCATGGAAGGACCCATGGGGCGGACGGCTTTGATCAACGGTGAGATCTATCGCGAAGGACAGCGGATCGGGACACGTGAAGTGATCCAGATCGGGCGAAAGGCCGTGATGATCCTCGACAAGGGGAACGTCACGACGATCACGCTCAAAGGAGACGGGTGATGAGACGGATAGCGGTCGTGCTGGGGATGCTCGCCTGCCTGGGCACGGCGAAGGTCGCCTCCCCGGGGCCGGAGGCCCGCGCCTCGTTCAACTTCAAGGAAGCGCGAGTCCAGGATGCGATCCGCCTCATCGCGGGCCAGTTCGGCCTCAACGTTGTGATCGGAAAGAGCGCGGGCGGGACGCTCACCGCCAGCCTCAACAACGTGACGGTCGAGCAGGCCATGAAGACGGTGTCGGACGCGACGGGGTGTGAATACACGTTGCAAGACGGCGTCCTCGTCGTGAACCCGGCCGGGATTTCGGCGCAGGTCTTCCCCCTGCGCTACCTGGATCCGGCGGCGGCCGCGGAAGCGGTGCTCAAGGTGCTGAGTCCCCAGGGACAGGTGCAGCCCTTCTCGGGGCGGGCGAAGCTCAGCGTATCGCGCACGAACGCGCTTTCGAACTACCTCATCGTGACCGACACCAGCGCGCGGCTGGCCCAGGTGGCCCGTGTGATCTCGGAGATGGACCTGAAGCCGAAGCTGATCGCCATCGAGGCGAAGCTGGTCGAGACGACCCTCGGAAATGACGAGAAGCTGGGGGTGGATTGGCAGATCCGGGCAAGCGCCACGGGCGCGGTGCTTCCGACCACGTTCCCGATTCCAAAGTCCGCCGGGTCGGGGGATCTCACGGGCACGCCGAATCCCAACAACCAGGTGGGCGGAGTCGGCCCGGCGTTTCCCCCCGGGCAGAACTTCCCCTACACCACGCCGTCCGACTACACGTTCGGAAAGCTCTCCTTCCAGGAGTTCAACGTCGCCCTCGACATATTGAAAGAGTCTTCCACGACGAACCTGGTATCCGCGCCGAAGATCACCACCCTGGACAACCAGGAGGCGGAGATCATCGTGGGCACCGTGGTTCCGATCGCGCGCTACGAGAACTCCGTGCAGACCGGCGCGCTCCAGATCTCCGGGTACGACGAGAAGAAAATCGGCGTGCGGCTCCTCGTGACGCCCCACGTCGGTCCCGACAGCAGCATGATCCTCACGGTGAATCCGGAAATCAGCGAGATCGTGGAGTATCGCGGCCAGTTCAACGAGCGCCCCGTCACATCCACCCGCTCCGCGATGACGCAGGTCGAGGTGAAGAGCGGCGAGACGGTGATGATCGGCGGCCTCATCCGTACGATCGATACGAAGATCGAGCGCAAGGTGCCGATTCTCGGGGACATCCCCATCTTGCAGTATCTGTTCCGTCACAAGGCCACCACGAAGCAGAAGGTGGATCTCATGATCTTCATCACGCCGCACTTGCTCGAGGAGTAGGAGGAAACGGTATGAATGCAAGCCAGCCGCGCGCGCGGGTGCTGGTCGTCGACGACGAAGCGGACCTCGTTCGTATTCTCCAGTTCGGTTTGCAGGCGATCGGCTACCAGGTGGAGACGGCGTCGGACGGGCAGGAGGCCCTGAAGAAAGCGCGCGAGACCAAGCCCGACATCATCCTCCTCGACCTCATGCTTCCCAAGCTGGACGGGTACAAGGTCTGCCGGCTCCTGAAGTTCGACGAGCGCTACAAGAATATCCCGATCATCATCCTCTCCGCGCGCACGCAGGAGGGGGACCAGCTTCTGGCGATGGAGATGGGGGCGAACCGGTTCGTCACCAAGCCCTACGACTTCTCCGAAGTGCTGAGCCACATCGAGGCGCTGCTCAAATCGGTGCCGACGGGCTCCTGACCGCGACCCAAATCCCCGCTTGACCCAGGGCAGCCGGGACCGTAGCGTGGGGGCACGTTTGCATCGCCTCCACCCAGCCCTGAGATGACTCCGAAAAACACGACCGAAACCGATTCCCTCGCCGGGCGCGAAACCAAGAGCCCTCCGGCGCCGCCCCCGATCGTCGATACCATCCTCGATACCGTCGGGAACACGCCCATGGTGCGCCTGAAGCACCTTGCGGCCGAGTGCCCGGCCACCGTGCTCGCCAAGGTGGAATTCTTCAACCCCGGCGGCTCGGTCAAGGACCGGATCGCGATCGCGATCGTCGAGGAAGCCGAGGCGAAGGGGCTCTTGAAGCCGGGCGGCACCATCGTCGAGGCCACCTCCGGGAACACCGGCATGGGGCTGGCGCTGGTCGCGGCGGTGCGGGGCTACCGCTCCATCTTCGTGATGCCCGACAAGGTGAGCAAGGAGAAGATCACTCTCCTTAAAGCTTTCGGGGCCGAGGTGGTGATCACGCCGACCGCGCTCCCTCCTGATTCGCCCGAGTCCTACTATGAGGTGGCCAAGCGGCTGGGCCGCGAGGTCCCGGGCGCTTTTCTCGCCAACCAGTACTACAACCCCACCAATCCCGAGGCGCACTTCCGCACCACGGGACCCGAGATCTGGAAGCAGACCAACGGCAAGATCGACTATTTCGTGGCGGCCCTCGGGACGGGCGGGACCATCAGCGGGACGGCGCGCTATTTGAAACAGCAGAATCCGAAGATCAAGGTCATCGGGGCGGACCCGGTGGGCTCGATCCTCAAAGATTACTTCTATACCAAGAAGATGGTTCCGGCGAAGACCTACAAGGTGGAAGGCATCGGGGAGGACTTCCTGCCTGGCACCATGGATTTCTCGGTGATCGACGAGGTCATCTCGGTGAACGACGCCCAGTCGCTGAATCTGGCGCGTCGTCTCGCGCGCGAGGAGGGAATCCTCGCGGGAGGATCCGCCGGCACCGCCCTGTATGCCGCACTTCAGATTTCCCGCTCGGCCAAGGCCGGCGAGGTGGTCGTCGTGATCATCCCCGACACGGGGGAGCGGTACCTCTCCAAGGTGCACTCCGACGAGTGGATGCGCGACAACCGGCTCCTCGACTCCAGCACGGTCACCGTCTCGGACGTCATGTTCGGGAAGCGGAACCACATCCCGGCGCTCGTCTCGATCAGCTACGACGACACGGTGAACCGCGCCCTCTCCCTGATCCGCGAGTTCAACATCTCGCAGCTCCCGGTGCTCAAGGAGGGCAAGGTGGTCGGGTCGGTCAGCGAGGGTGTCCTGCTTCAAAAAGTCCTCGACGGCTCGGCTCACGGGGAGACCCGCGTCGAGTATCTGCTCGAGAAGCCGCTCCCCGTCGTCCCGCTCGGCGAGCACCTGCCGCGCGCGATGAAGGTGCTCGCCGCGAGCAACGCGGCGGTCGCTGTGGACGACCACGGCAAGCCCGCGGGAATCCTGACCCGCTTCGACCTCCTCGAATACATCAATACCTGATCCGTGGGCTTCTCCACCGACGCCGTCCACGCCGGGCAAGAGCCCGATCCGGTGACCGGGGCCGTCACCAT
Organism: Candidatus Eiseniibacteriota bacterium; assembly: GCA_041486775.1. Lineage (GTDB taxonomy): Bacteria > Eisenbacteria > RBG-16-71-46 > SZUA-252 > SZUA-252 > WS-7. The sequence goes on from JBGPMB010000043.1 coordinate 6,783, forward strand.
CCCCATCTACCAGACCTCCACCTACGTCCAGGAGGAGCTGGGGAAGCACAAGGGATTCGAGTATGCCCGCACCCAGAACCCCACCCGGTTCGCGCTCGAGAAGAACATCGCGGCCCTGGAGCGCGGGCAGCGCGGCTTCGCGTTCGCGTCGGGCATGGCGGCCACCACGGCGGTGACCTACCTCCTCAAGGCGGGGGATCACGTCGTCGCCTCGAACAACATGTACGGGGGCACGTACCGCCTCTTCGAGAGGATCCTCACCACCTACGGGCTCCGATTCGATTACGTCAACACCAGCGACCTGGCAGCCGTGACGAAGGCCTTCCGGCCCGAGACGAAGATGCTCTTCGTCGAGACGCCCACCAACCCTTCGATGATCATCTCGGATCTCCGCGCCCTGGCGGAGATCGCGCGATCGAATGGCGCCCGGCTCGTCGTGGACAACACCTTCATGACCCCCTACTTCCAGCGCCCACTCGAGCTGGGGGCTCACCTGGTCGTCCATAGCACGACCAAGTACCTGAACGGGCACAGCGACATGGTTGGTGGCGTGGTGATCTCCAACGACGAGGCCGCCTCCGAGCGTCTCCAGTTCGTCCAGAACGCCGTGGGCGCGGTCCCCGGACCCTTCGATTGCTGGCTCTGTCTCCGGGGGATCAAGACGCTCGCGTTGCGCATGGAGCGGCACGAGCAGAACGCGAGGGCCATCGCCGAATGGCTGGCCGGACATCCCAAACTGAAGCGCGTGTTCTACCCCGGCCTGAAAACCCATCCCGGGCACGAGCTGCACCAGCGGCAGGCCTCCGGATTCGGCGGGATGATCGCCTTCGACACGGGTTCGATCGAGCAGGCGGCCTCCGTCCTGAAGCGCGCCCGGCTCTTTTCGCTCGCCGAGAGCCTCGGGGGCGTGGAGAGCCTGATCTCGCATCCCGCCACCATGACCCATGCCTCCGTGCCCCGGGAAGAGCGAGAGAAGGTTGGCCTAACCGACGGCCTGATAAGGATTTCCGTGGGAATCGAGGATCTCGACGATCTTCTTCTGGACCTACGGTCCTCCCTGTCTGTTCTATAATCCCCCGCGGCGGACAATTGAGCCTTGACACCCTCCGGGCGCGCCTCGTACTGTCCGCCCGTCTTTTGCCGCCCTCGGTCCTTGGCGGCGGAGGGACATGGGCGTGATGGACAAGGAAAGAGCCGCGTTCCCCGAAGCACCGCTGCAAGCAGTGGTGCTTTGCTTTATTCGCCTCACTCGTCTCAACGACATTCGACCCTAAACGCACATCGAAACGCCGGAAGGAGGTGATAGAGGAATGAAGAAGATGTTAGCGGTCACTCTGGTTCTCGTGTTTACCTGCGCGCTTCTCTTCGCACTCGGCTGCAGCAAGAAGACCGAAACTTCGGGAACGGAGGGCGGGATGGAGCAGACGACCACGCCGCCGGCTGCGACGGACACGACCATGCAGATGTCCGACACGACCCACACGACGGGCAAGTAAGATCGCCTCGTGCGGCTCGGTCCTTCGGGACCGGCGCTACTTGGGCTCGATCGGAACACAGGCACTTTGCATAGAGTAGCGTTGTACCAATTCGGGGGAGCGCGCTTCCGGGCGACGCTTCCCCGTCTTCTTGTGCGGCGGCGCCGCGCGCTCGGGAGGGCCGGAGATGGCGGGAGCGAATTCGTTCGACGTGGTCTCTGAGGTGAACATGATGGAGACGTCGAACGCGGTACAGCAGGCGATGAAGGAAATCCGGCAGCGGTTCGACTTCAAGGGCAGCGTGAGCGACATCACGCTCGAGGACGATACGCTCACGCTCCACTCGGACGACGAGTCGCGCCTCAAGGCGGTGATCGACGTCCTGACGACGAAGCTGGTGAAGCGCGGCGTCTCCTTGAAGGCGCTCCAGTATGGAAAGATCGAGCCCGCGGCCAAGGGAACGGTGCGTCAGGTGGTCACGATCCAGAAAGGCATTCCCACGGAGAAGGCGAAGGAGATCGTGAAATTCATCAAGGGAACGGGAATCCGCGTCCAGGCGGCGATTCAGGAGAACCAGGTTCGCGTCAGCGGAAAGAACCGGGACGATCTGCAGGCCGTGATCGGCTCGCTGAAGGGCCAGGATTTCGGCCTTGATCTCCAGTTCACGAATTATCGCTCGAGCTAGGCGCGTCCTTCTCGCGATCCTGCTCCTGGGATCGCTCGGGGCGGCTCCGGACGCCTTCGCCCGCGCGTGGCCGAAGCCGCAGGGTTACGTCAGCGACTTCGCTTCGGTCGTGGACCCCGCGTCGCGCGATTCCATCGAGGCGATCGCGCGCGAGCTCCGCGAGAAGACCGGTGCCGAGCTGGCGGTGGTCACGCTCGCGGATCTGGGCGGCGATGAAATCGACCCGGTCGCGGTGGATCTCTTCGGCGCCTGGGGGATCGGGAAGAAGGGGAAAGACGAGGGGGTGTTGATCCTCCTCGCGTCCCAGGAGCGCCGGGTCCGGATCGAGGTCGGGTACGGGCTGGAGGGAATTCTGCCCGACGGGCTCTGCGGCTCGATCATCCGGCGCGTCATGGCGCCCGATCTGGCGCAGGGGCGGATCGGGGCTGGGCTCTTGCGAGGCGTCTCCGCGGTCACGGGCGTGATCGCCAAGGACCGCGGGGTCACGATCACGGGCGCGATTCCGCTGCCCGAGGAGGGCGGCGGCGAGGGCGTGAGCCGCCACGGCCTTTTCCTGGTGGCTCTGTTCATCGCCATCGTCCTGAGCAACATCCTCCGCGCGAGCAGCAACCGCAGGGGTTGGATGGGGCGCCGCGGGCCCTGGGGCGGGTTCGGCGGCATGTTCGGCGGCTTCGGAGGCATGGGAGGCGGATTCGGTGGGGGCGGCGGTGGTGGTGGCGGCTTCGGCGGGTTCGGAGGCGGGAGTAGCGGCGGTGGAGGAGCAAGCGGTGGATACTGAGCGAGACGGCGCGCGAGCGCCGGGAGGCGGACATGTGGCCTGACCGGTTCGATCCGCGGCAGGCGGCCCGGCGCGCGGTGGAGGCGGCTCGGCGCGAAGCGGGGGCGAATCTCCGCGGGGCGACGCTCTACGGCAGTGCGGCCTCGGGCGAGTTCCATCCCGCGCACTCGGACGTGAACATCGCGTTCGTGTTCGGGGCGCTCGGGACGGCAGAGCTCCACGCGCTTCATCGCGCCTATCCGGTGTGGCGCCGCTGCCGCGTGGTCCGCCCGCTCCTTCTATCGGAGAATTTCCTGAGGCATTCCCTGGACGCCTACCCCCTCGAATACCTCCTGATCCGCGAGCACCGCGAGGCGTTGGAGGGGACGGATTACTTCGGGCCCCTGAAGCTGGACCGCGCGGCGCTTCGCCTCGAGGTGGAGCGCGTGCTGCGCGCGCAGGAGCTCGGGTTGGGGTTGAGCTACGTTGCCCTCGCCGGGACGCGCGGCGGGGCGAGGGTCTGGGCGGTCCAGGCCTCCAACGCGATCGCGGCGTCCGCCTCCGGCCTCGTCCACCTGGCCGGCGAGCCCGTGCCCCGGACCCGGCGGGACGTGGCGGAGCGATGCGCGGCCTTGTTCCAGGTCGACGGCCCCGCGTTCACCCGCCTTCTCACCATCCGGGAGCGAAGACGAGAGCGTGTGGAGGCGTCCGAGCTTCTGGATTCCGCGCTCTCCATCCTGAACCGGCTGCTCGAGTCGGTGGAGCGCATGGCTCCCCCGGCCCGAACCACTTGAACAAGGAGGAACCCTCATGGCCTCACGCCTGAATCCCTGGATCATCGTGGGACTGGTGCTCGGCGGAATCCTGCTCGTCGTCCTCTTCATCGGGGGATACGTCCGCACCACCTACAACGACATGGTGTCGGAGCAGGAGCAGATCAAGACAGCGTGGTCCCAGGTCGAGAACCAGCTCCAGCGGCGGAACGACCTGATCCCGAACCTCGTGGAGACCGTGAAGGGCTACGCGAAACAGGAGACGACGATCTTCACCGCGATCGCCGACGCCCGCGCCCGGATCGGAAGCGCTCAGACGGTCGGGCAGAAGATCGAGGCCAACAACGAGCTCTCCAGCGCGCTGGCGCGGCTCCTGGTGGTGGTGGAGAACTACCCCGTGCTGAAATCGAGCGAGAACTTCATGCGGCTGCAAGACGAGCTGGCCGGAACCGAGAACCGGCTCTCGGTGGAACGCAAGCGATACAACGACGTCGTCCTGGTCTACAACACCCACGTGAGACAATTCCCCTCGAACCTGGTTGCCTCGGCGTTCAACTTCGAGCTGCACCCCCTGTTCGAGGCCCCCGCCAGCGCGAAGGCGGTGCCGAACGTAAAGTTCTAGCGGTTCCCAAGAGGGGCGCGCGTGCGGTATGCTTCGCGCGCCTAGGCCGAAGCAGGCCCGCGGCGAGAGTGGGAAGGGCCTCCCTCTGGAGGCCCGGGAAGTCGGTGCGAATCCGACACGGCCCCGCCACTGTGAGCGGTGACGAGAGCGGCATCAGGCCACTGGGGTGATCCCGGGAAGGCGCCGCTCGAGGATGATCCGCGAGTCAGGAGACCGGCCCGCTCTCTCGAATCACCACGTCCTTCGAGAGGGAGGACCATGGATCCGCTCGCTTCGCTTCTCCGCCGTTTCTTCGTCGTTTCGTTCGTGATGGCCGCATCGTTCCTGGGATCCACGATCGGGCTCTTCGCGCCCGTCTGGGCCGAGGAATCAGCACCGGCGCCCCCGGGTGCGCCCGCTCCCGAGGCAACGCCCGAGCATCCGCGTTACCGGCTTTCGCCCGTCGTCGTCACGCCCGACCGGTTTCCGATCCGGCTCGACCGCGTTCCAGCGGACGTGACCGTGATCTCACCGCAGCGGCTCACGATGCGGCGCCCGCTCCTGCTCGCCGATGCCCTCCGGCTGGCGCCCGGCGTGGACGTGCAGCGCTCCGGCACCGTTGGAAAGCTCACCGACGTCAGGCTCCGGGGCGCCGATCCGCGCCATACCCTCGTCCTGTACGACGGCATTCCCCTGACCGGGCCCTGGCTCGGCATCTTCGATTTCGCGGACTTCATGGGCGCGGGCCAGAACCAGATCGAGGTCTTCGGCGGCCCGGCTTCCTCGCTCTATGGATCGGGGGCGGTCGGCGGGGTCATCCAGATCCTGAGCGCGCCGGAGACGGACCGCGCGAAGCGAAGCCTTTTCGCCGAATACGGCGAGCGCTCCACCCTTCGTCAGGGGGTCACGTTCGAGACCCCGATGGGCCAGAGCCGCGCCGGCGTCACCCTCACCCGGCTCACCTCCGACGGCACCGGTCCGCGGGACGCCTACTCGGGCCTGAACGGACAGCTCCACCTTTCGGTCCCGATCGGCTCGGAGCGGCTTCGCGTGAGCGCCCTGGCCACCCAGGGCACCAAGGAGCTTCCCTACGATTTCCTCTTCGACGCCTCCAATACCACCCTCTCGCCCTTCGGCTCGCTGGTGCAGGTGCGCGACCCCAACAACGAGGAGAAGGACCGGCTGCTCGCCGGAAGCATGGCCTACCAGCGGACCTTGAGCCCGCGGGCGGCGCTCGAGGCCGAGGTCTCGGGATTCGCGGGGCAGATCGAGAACCAGAACCCGCCGAACCCGCCCTCCACGACCGACTACCAGCTCACGCATCTGGACAACTCGCGCGGGATCGCCTCGCTGCGCGGCAAGTTCGACGCCACGGAATGGGCCCAGGCCGTGGTGGGCGCGGAATACCGCGCGGAGAGCGTGGACCGCCTCGACGACTCGAACTCGGGCGGGTTCGGAGGCGTGACCGACGTCTCGGAGAAAATCCAGAGCCGCGCCCTCTACGCGCAGTCGCATCTGGAGTGGCGCGAGCACGCGCTGCTCGAAGCCGGCATCCGGCTCGAGGACCATTCCCGCTTCGGAAGCTACGGCGTGCCTCGCGTCTCGCTCGGGTTCCACGTTCCCCGAACGGGTGTGAAGCTACGGGGCGGCTATGGTCGCGCGTTCACGGCGCCCACGCTCACCGATCTCTTCTATCCGGGCTACGGCTCGCCCACCTTGAAGCCCGAGCGCTCGCGCACGTGGGAAGCGGGCGCGGACGGGGCCTGGCTGGACGGGCGGGTCACCGCGCGCGCCACCTGGTACACCACCCGCTTCCGCGACCTCATCCAGTCCAACTCCTTCTTTGTCGCGGGCAACGTGGGAAGCGCCAGGATCGAGGGGGAGGAATATTCGGCGCGATACACCATGGGCCCCAAGCTCTGGGTCGAGGGGCGCGCGGCGCACCTCGTCAGCAAGAATCTGGTCACCGGGGACAGGCTGGCCAAGCGCCCCGCGTGGCGCGCGGGCGCATCGGTCGAAGCCGAGCCGGCCCGCGGGCTCGTGGCGGTCGCGGATTGGTGGTGGAGCGCTTCCATGCTCGATCCGTTCGTGTTCGTGGACGCGGACGGCCGCGTGCTGAGCGGGGACACCCCCGAGCGCGCCTCGCTCGATCTCGGCCTCAACGCCTCCCTCGCGCGGTGGGTGCCGGCGGAGCTCCGCCTCCGGGTGGAGAACGCCCTCGACCGGCGGTATTCCGACGTGAAAGGCTTCCCGGCGCAGGGCCGGGAGTTCCGGGTGGGGCTGACCGTGAATCCGTAGTACACTGCGCGATCCTATGACCACGGCCACAGCCATGACGTACGAGAACCTGATCGTCGAAATCCAGGCCCGGATCGCCCGCGTCACGGTCAACCGTCCCAAGGTTCTGAACGCCTTGAACGAGAAGACGGTGCGCGAGATCCACGCCGCCTTCCTTTCCCTTCGCGACAACGCGGACGTGGGGGTGGTTATCCTGACCGGCGCCGGCGAGAAGGCCTTCGTGGCGGGCGCCGACATCAACGAGCTCGCGGTCATGACGCCGCTCCAGGGGGAAGCCTCCTCCAAGCTCGGACAGGCGGCCCTGCGGGAGATCGAGCTCCTCGGGAAGCCGGTGATCGCGGCCATCAATGGATTTGCCCTCGGCGGCGGATGCGAGCTGGCGCTGGCCTGCCACATCCGCTTCGCCTCCGAGAACGCGAAGCTGGGGCTCCCCGAGGTCGGGCTGGGCATCATCCCCGGCTACGGCGGGACGCAGCGGCTCCCCCGCATCGTCGGTTTGGGGCACGCGCTGGAGCTGATCACCACCGCCCGCATGATCGATGCCCAGGAAGCGCTCCGGATCGGCCTCGTGAACCGGGTGTTTCCTCAGGCCGAGCTCATTCCGGCGTGCGAGAAGGTCGCGGGCGAGATCCTGGGCCGCGGCGCGCTCGCCGTGGGCTACGCCATGGACGCCGCGATCCGCGGGCTCGAGACCGATATGACGCAGGGACTGGAGCGCGAGGCGGGGCACTTCGGCCTCCTCGCCGCGACCGCCGACATGCACGAAGGGCTCAAGGCCTTCCTCGAGAAGCGGAAGCCCACCTTCACCGGCGCCTGAGCGGATTCAGGTCCGGACCCGTCCCATGGAACGCGTCGCCATCGTCGCCGCCGTCCGCACCCCCATCGGACGCTTTCTCGGCGCCTTCTCGGAGCTGACCGCGGCCGACCTGGGTGTGGCCGCGACCCGCGCCGCCCTGGAGCGCGCGAGGGTGCCCGCGGGCGACATCGACGAGCTGATCTACGGCTGCGCGCGGCAGGCGGGAGGGGGACCCAACGTCGCGCGGCAGGTGCTGGTCCGCTCCGGAATCCCGCAAGAGCGCCCCGCGTTCACGGTGAACCAGGCCTGCGGCTCGGGGCTCCAGTCCATCATCCTCGCCGGGGAGCGCATCCGCTCGGGGAAATCGCGCTTCGTGGTCGCGGGCGGGACCGAGAGCATGAGCCGCGTTCCCTATCTCCTCGACCGCGCGCGGACCGGATACCGCCTCGGGAATGCCGCCCTCGTGGACGGCATGTACAAGGACGGCTTTCTGGATCCGATCTGCGGCATGCTCATGGGGGAGACGGCGGAGCGCCTCGCGGACATGTACCGGATCTCTCGCGAGGAGCAGGACCGGTTCGCGCTGGAGAGCCAGCGGCGGGCGGGGGCCGCCATCCGCGATCGCCGCTTCGACGACGAGCTGGTGCCCGTCACGGTCCAGGATCGGAAGGGTCAGGAGCGGGCCGTCACGGCGGACGAGCACCCGCGCGCGGACACGACGCTCGAGGATCTCGCCAAGCTTCCGCCGGTGTTCCGCGAGGGAGGAACCGTGCACGCGGGCAACGCCTCGGGGATCACCGATGGCGCCTCCTCGCTCGTGCTCGCGGCGGAATCCGCGGCGCGGGAGCGGGGGCTCGACGCGATCGCGTGGGTGGGGGAGAGCGAGGTCGTGGGGGTGGATCCCGCGATCATGGGTATCGGCCCGGTGCCCGCGGTTCGCCGGCTTCTCGAGAGAACGAAGCGCTCGCTCGGTGATTTCGATCTGATCGAGCTGAACGAGGCCTTCGCGGCGCAGGTCTTGGCCTGCGACCGGGAGCTTCAGCTCGATCGCAGCAAGCTGAACGTGAACGGGGGCGCGATCGCGCTGGGGCATCCGATCGGCTGCACCGGCGCCCGCATCGTGACCACCCTCATCCATGAGATGAAGCGGCGCAAGGCCGCGCGCGGGCTCGCGACTCTGTGCGTGAGCGGCGGACTGGGGATCGCACTGGAACTGAACCAGGGAGGAAGCAGCAGATGACCGCGTTGAAGCGAGTCGGTGTCGTGGGATGCGGGCTCATGGGGTCGGGGATCGTCCAGGTCTCCGCCGGGGCCGGTATCGAGACCATCGTGCGCGAGGTCGACCAGCCCACCCTCGACAAGGGCCTGGGGCGGATCCGGAAGTTCCTCGAGGACGGCGTCGCGAAAGGAAAGGTGACGGCCGAGGCCAAGGACTTGACCCTCGGAAACATCAAGGGGACGACGAAGCTCGAGGACCTGGCGGCATGCGAGCTGGTGGTGGAGGCGGTGGTTGAGAACATCGCCGCCAAGCGCGAGGTCTTCTCGACGCTCGACAAGGCGCTCGCGCCCGACGCGGTGCTCGCCAGCAACACCTCCTCGCTCTCGATCACCGAGATCGCCGCCACCACGGCCCGGCCGGAGCGGGTGCTGGGCCTCCACTTCTTCAATCCCGTGCCGCTCATGAAGCTGGTCGAGATCATCCGGGCGCTTCCCACCTCGGAAGCGGCCTTCGAGCGCGCTCGCGGCTTCGTCGAGCAGATCGGAAAGACCGCGGTCGTGTGCAAGGACACGCCCGGCTTCGTGGTGAACCGCCTTCTCGTGCCGTATCTCCTCGACGCCGTTCGCCTGCTTGAATCGGGGCTCGCCACGCGCGAAGATATCGACAACGGGATGAAGCTGGGCTGCGGTTACCCGATGGGCCCCTTGACGCTGCTGGACTTCGTCGGCCTTGACACGACCTATTACATCGCCAACATCATGTTCGAGGAGTTCCGCCAGCACCAATTCGCCCCGCCGCCGCTTCTAAAGAGGATGGTGCTGGCGGGGTACATGGGGCGGAAGTCGGGCCGCGGTTTTTACGAATACGGAAAGAGCTAACCGGGAAAGCGGGTGTTTGAGATGGCGCGCGAAGAAATCGTGATCTTGAACGGGGCCAGGACCCCGATGACCGAATGGGTGGGGGGCCGCGCCGGAAACGGAAAACAAGGTGGCGCACTTAAAGATTTTTCCGCGATCGATCTGGGCGCCGTCGCCTCGAAGGCGGCCCTCGAGCGCTCGAAGGTGCCGCCCGACATCATCGACCACGTCGTGATGGGGAACGCGCTCCAGACGAGCGGCGACGCCCTCTACGGCGCGCGCCACGTCGCATTGAAGGCGGGCGTGCCCGTGCCCGTGCCGGCGCTCACCGTGAACCGTCTATGTGGCAGTGGGATCCAGTCGGTCATAAGCGGGGCGCAGATGATCCTCCTCGGCGAAGCCAATTTCGTCCTCGCCGGCGGCATGGAGAACCTGAGCCAAGCGCCCTTCGTGATCCGCGGCGCCCGGACCGGGATCAGGCTCGGGCAGGGGGTGCTCGAGGATTCGCTCATGGTCGCCCTGCGCGATTCGTACTGCGGGTGCTACATGGCGCAGACCTCGGACAACCTCGCCCGGCGTTACAAGATTTCGCGCGAGGAGCAGGACGCCTACGCGCTCCGGAGCATCACCGAGGGCCGGCGGGCGATCGACTCCTGCCTCCTGAGCGAGGAGATCGTTTCGGTGACGCCGCCCGGACGCGACGCGAAGCCCGTCGAAAAGGACGACCATTGCTTCGAGGGCGCCACCCTCGAGGGTCTCGCGAAGCTTCCCCCCGCGTTCGGCAAGGACAGCTTCGTCACCGCCGGGAACGCGAGCGGCATTGTGGACGGCGCCGCGGCGCTCGTGATCACGAGCGCCCGCCACGCCGAGAAGCGCGACTTGAAGCCGATCGGGCGCGTCGCCGCCTGGGCCACCGTGGGGGTCGATCCGGATCAGATGGGGATCGGGCCGGTTCCCGCGACGCGCGCGGCGTTGAAGCAGGTGGGACTCAGCGTGGAGGACGTGGATCTCTTCGAGATCAACGAG
>JBGPMB010000044.1:0-17007 GCA_041486775.1 Candidatus Eiseniibacteriota bacterium
GTCTCCCTCGCTCATGATGAGGAGCCGCTCGATCAGGTTCTTCAGCTCGCGCACGTTGCCGGGCCAGGAGTAACGCGTGAGCGCCTCGATGGCCTCGGGGCTGATCCGCCGCATCGACCGGCCGTGCTCCTGTCCGAGCCGCGCCATGAAGTGCTGAATCAAGAGCGGGATGTCCTGGCGCCGCGCGCGGAGCGGCTGGACATGGATCGGCACGACGCTCAGCCGGTAGAAGAGATCCTCGCGGAAGCGGCCCTTCTCGATCTCCTCGGAGAGATTCTTGTTCGTGGCGGCCACGATTCTCGTGTCGACCTGCAGGGTGCGCGTGCCGCCGAGCCGTTCGATCTCGCCGGTCTCGATGGCCCGGAGAAACTTGGCCTGGGTCTCGAGGCTCATGTCTCCGACCTCGTCCAGGAAGAGGGTTCCGCGGTCTGCCGCCTCCAGCCGGCCGCGCTTCATCTGCGCGGCGCCGGTGAAGGCGCCCTTCTCGTATCCGAAGAGCTCGCTCTCGACCAGGTCCTTGGGCAGCGCGGCGCAGTTCAGCTTCTCGAAGGGACCGCGGCTCCGGGCGCTCGCCCGGTGGATGGCCCGGGCCACCAGCTCCTTGCCGGCGCCGCTCTCGCCGGTGATGAGCACCTTCGCCTCGCTCTTCGCCACCTTCGCGATCTCGGCCCGCACCTGCTCCATGGCGTGGCTCTGGCCCACCATCTCGTCCAGGCGCACGGCCTGGCTCCGCAGCGACTCGTTCTCGCGCCGGAGCTCCCGCAGCTCGAGGGCGCGCTCCACGGTGACGCTGAGGCGGTCCGGGCCGAAGGGCTTCTCCACGAAGTCCGCGGCGCCCATGCGGGTCGCGCGGACCGCCTCCTCGATGGTGCCGTGCCCGGACATGATCACGACGGGGAGGTCGGGGTACTGCGCCTTCGCGGCCTCGAGCAGATGGATGCCGTCCTTTCCGGGAAGGCGAAGATCGGTCAGCAGGAGGTCCACGCGATCCTTCGCGAGGATCGATTCGGCTTCCTCGGCGCTCTGCGCCGTCACGACGTCGTAGTGGCGCTTGAGCGCGCCGGAGATCTCGAGGAGCACCGAGGGCTCATCGTCCACCACCAGCACGCGCGTGCGCTGCGATTGGCTCATGAAGCTCCTTCCGGAGCGAAAGGCAGGGTAAACCAGGCTCGGGTGCCGATGCCGGAGTTGCTCTCCAGGCCGAAACGTCCCGAGTGCTGCTCCACGATCCTCTGCACCAGGGTCAGTCCCAATCCGCTCCCCGTCGACTTGGTGGTGAACCCGGGCGCCACCGCGCGCTCGAGCGTGGCCGGATCCATCCCGGGGCCCGTGTCCTCCACCTCGACGCGGAGCAGGGATGAACTCGGCGAATCCCGGAGGACGCGCAGTGTGACCGCTCCCTTGCCGGAACAGGCTTCCAGGGCGTTCTTGATGAGGTTCACGAGCACGCGCTGGATCTGCGCCTCGTCCGCCCAGGCTAAGGGCAGGGGGGAGGCGTACTCAACGCGGAATTCGACCGGGGAGGATCCGCGATAGAGCTTGGCCACGCCCTCGACCATCGCTCCCAGGTCGCAGGCCGCAAACCGCGGCTCCGGAAGCTGCGCCACGGCCGAGAACGCGTTCACGAACTCCTGGAGCGAATGCACCTCGTTCAGGATCAGGTCCGCGTTCTCCTGGACCACCGCGCCGCGCGGCGCGTCGGGGCGCCGCGCCTCCTCGCGCAGGCGCTCCAGCGCGAATTGGATCGGGGTGAGCGGATTGCGGATCTCGTGCGCGACCGCGCGGGCGACTTCGCGCCACGCGGCGAGGCGCTCCGCCCGCACCAGGGAGCGCCTCGAGGTCTGGAGCTCCTCGACCATCTGGTTGAAGGCGTTTCCGAGGAAACGGACCTCGTCCGTACCCGACGGCGCGACGCGGTGCGCCAGGTCGCCTCCGGAAACCCGCTCCATCGCGCCGCGCAGCTCGAGAATGGGCCGCGCGGTGCCGCGCGAGACGAAGTAGGCGAGCCCGAAGCTCAGGAGGCCGAGGATCAGAGTCCACAGCGCGGCGAAGATCCAGAGGCTTCGCTCCGAGATCCAGGTGTAGACGCCCAGCTTCCGGTACATGGTCAGATTCTTCTGGAGCGCCAGGATCTCGTTCGAGATCTCCGGATCGAGCTGGTATCCGGCGAGCAGCATGAAGCTCTTGCCCAGGGGCGCGGCCCCGCTCACCTGCCGGGGGGCGTCGCCGCCCGTGATGAGCCCACCCTGCTCCAAGGCACCCCGGAGCGAGGCCTCCTCGGGCTGCGGGAGGGTGATGCGCGGGCCCAGCCGGTCGCCGAAGACCTGCGCGATGGGCGGCCCCACTTTGTAGAGGCAGATGTAGTCGAGCCCGCGGTTCCTCGCCTCTTCCCGGAGATGGCGCTCGAGGTCGGGTGTCTTGCCCGCGGCCAGCAGGCGCTGCGTCTCCGGGTCGAGCGCCAGCACCTCGGCGTGCTGGCGGGCGTCGCTACCCAGCCGCTCGATGCCTTCCCGGATGACCTCGAGCGATTGCGCGAGCGCGTGCTCGGTCTCCGGGTTTCGAAGGGCGGTGATGCTCCGGGAGAGATAGAGCGTCACGAGGAGGGTCAGGCCGAGCGATGGGATGAGGGAGATGAGAAGAAAGAGGGCCAGGAGCCGCCGGCGAAGGGTGCCGAGCATGTTTCCTCCGCTTGGGCCTCTAGCCAGGAGCCGATTCCTCCTCGCCCGCGAGCTGGCCGCACGCGGCGCCGATCTCCACGCCCTGGCTGTAGCGGACGGTGACGGCGGGAACGCGGGGCCTCAGATAGTCCGCGAAGCGCTCGATCCGCTCCGGAGCCGGGCGCTTGAACTTGCCCGGGCCGATCGGATTGTAGGGAATGAGATTGATCTTGCACGGCAGCTGCGCCACCAGGCGCACCAGCTTGGCCGCGTCGGCAATCGAGTCGTTCAGCTCCTCGAGCAGGATGTACTCGAAGGTGACCCGCCGTCCCGTCCGGTCGACATGGTGGCGCACCGCGCGCATGAGCTGCTCCAGCGGGAACCTTCGATTCACGGGCATCAGCTTCGAGCGCTGGACGTCGTCCGCGGCGTGGAGCGATACCGCGAGCCGGAACCGATGCCCCTGATCGGCGAGCCGCACGATCTGCGGCGCGAGCCCGACCGTCGAGATGGTGATCCGCTTCGCGGGCACCGCCATTCCGGCCGGGTCGCTCAACAGCGTGAGGGCGGAGAGAACCTCGTCGTAGTTTTCCAGTGGTTCGCCCATGCCCATCATCACGACGTTGTATTCGGCCTGCCCGGGCGGAAGCTCGCTCCTCAGGAGAAAGGCCTGCTCCACGATCTCGGAGGCGGTGAGGTTGCGCCCCCGGCCCATTCTCCCGGTCGCGCAGAACCGGCACGCGAACGCGCAGCCGTGCTGGGAGGAGAGGCAGAAGGTGAAACGCGACGACGTGGACATGAACACCGACTCGATGACCCCCCGGTCCGGCAGCTCGTAAGCGACCTTGCGGGTGCGCCGGTCCGGGGTCTCGCGGCGGGAGCGCTCCCGGAGGGAGCCGATCGTGAACTGCTCCTCGAGCTTCGAGCGGAGCTCGGCCGGGAGGTTGGTCATTGCCGCGAAGCTCGCCAGCCCCCGGCCGTACATCCATTCGGCGATCTGGCGTCCGCGGTAGGGTTTCTCCCCGAGGGCGTGCAGGAGCTTCTCCAGCTCCGGAGCGCTCTGGCCGAGCAGGCTCTCCCTGGGCTCGGGACCCGGGAGAGAGGGGCCATTTTTCGACCTGGCAAGGGTTTCCGACTTTACATTCATGACAGGTACATGGTAAGGTTCTACTCTTGGCGGAGTCAATCGCGGGGGCAAACGCCCATCTGATTCATTCCTCTCCCGGAGGGAAAATCAGGCGCCACACCTGGCTCAAGGCATGGTGAGGATCGGTGCGGTCGACATCGGCACGAACTCGGTTCGTCTTCTGGTTGCCGATGTGGACGAGAAGGAACGGCTCAAGACAGCCCACCGGATGGGCGAGATTTCACGCCTCGGTGAAGGCCTCGATCGGACCGGTGTAATCGACGAGGCGGCCGCGGCGAGGACCTTGGACTGCCTCGAACGGTTCGTCCACGAGGCGGAGTACAGCGGCGCCAGCCAGATTCGTGTCGCCGGCACCAATGCCTTCCGCGTCGCGCGAAACGGGCGCGAAGTCGCCGATCGGTACGCCCAGCGGATCGGTTACCCCGTCGATATCCTTACCGGAGAAGAAGAAGCCCGCCTCGTCTTCCTGGCCGTCATGAGCGGTCTCAGCGCCACACACGGCCGTTCCGTGGTCGTGGATATCGGGGGCGGGAGCACCGAGATCATCTGCGGCGAGGGGGAAAAGGGCACCCAGCTCATCAGCCTCGAGCTTGGATGCGTCCGCCTGACCGAGCGACTCGTGCAGGGAGATCCCCCCGCCCAAGAGGAGCTGGAACAGATCCGCTCCCACGTCCGGGAGATCTTCGCCGAGAAGCTCGCTGCCTTCGACGGGAACCGGATCGACCGGGCGGTGGGGGTCGGCGGTACCGTAACTGCATTCGGCGCACTCGATTTGGGCCTCACCAAGTACGATCCTTCCCGCATCGAGAACCACCTCCTGAGCCGGGAACGGATCGCCTCGATCGAGAAGCACCTCTGCTCCATCCCCTTGGACCAGCGCCGGGACTTGGCCGGCGTGAGCCGCGGCAGGGCCGACATCATCCCGGCCGGGGCGGTCATCCTCTCCGAATTCGTCAATCGCTTCCCAGTGTCCGGGGTATACGTCTCCACGCGGGGACTCCGCTACGGGCTGGTTCTGAGCGAGGCGCGAAAGGTCTGGCGGGTCCAGGGCGAGCCGGTCGGTAACTGACCTGGTTTCAGCCGGGCTAAGTTGCAAAAGGCACGCAATTTCCTTGACTTGGCCAATTTGACCAACTATATTGTGCTACAAAGGTAGTTCCGTCAGCGCGGAGGCCTAGTCCCCAGGACTTCCCTCCCGGATCCCGGCACACCGCCGGAATCCCAGGTCCCGCGACGACGGGAGACCCGAAAATAGTTTTCGGGCGACCGCTTTTCGCCGGGTTTCATCTCCGAGGAGTCTTACATGAGGATCCGGGTTCCAGGTCGCTTCATGGCCGTAGTGGCAATCCTCGCTGTCTTCCTCTGCCTCCTCCCCGCGAGCACCAAAGTCGCTGTCGCCAGACCGGTCGGTTGGATCGATGTAGGTCCGGTCCCTCCGGGTGGTTCAGGCGATAACGACGGAGTCGTACTCAAGAGTAAGAGCGCGGCTTCACCGACGGTGGCGGCGACGGCAGGCACCGGAAGCGTGGCGACGCGCAGCATCGTGCGCAGCGCACCAAGCGGTCTGAGGATGTTCTTGGCCGTGTTGAGACTGAACTGGTCGTTCTGGCTGCGGTAGTCGGAGCCAGATCGCCGTTCAGCACGACGTTAAATTCGGTAGTCGAGGGCCGGCATGGAAGGATTTGTACCCAAAGACCGTCCGAGCCAACCGAACCGTGCCTTGGGGGACTCCCCGCCCCAGCCGCGTGAAAAGGCGACTGCGAATGGGGACCACAAGGCCCAGGAGCTCGGGGACCTCTATTTCGCCGCGGACAACTTCGCGGTAGCGCTTGAGTACTACCGCCGCGCTCTGGAGATCGAGGGCCGGCGGGGCGCCGGGGCGAGCCAGGACGTACTACTCAAGACCGGGACACAAATCGTCGAGTGCCTGAGGCACCGCGGCGATCTGAACGAGGCGGTGGAAGCCCTTCAGGACCTCCACCGCAAGCTTCGCCCGCACGTCACGCGGGAGCAGATCGGAAGGCTCTCGTCGCGGCTCGGCATCCTGCTCTTCGAGCGGGGCCGCTACCGCCCCGCGCATCGGGCCGCCTCCCTCGCCTACCGCCTCCTTCGCAATACCACAGCCAATTTGGATCTCGGGCACACCGAGATGTGCCTCGGCGCCATCGCGCTCCGCACGGGTGAATGGAATTCCGCGCGCGAGCATTTCGAGAGCGCGATCGCGACCTATCGCCGCGCCGATTACCAGAGCGGTATGGCCGCCGCGTACAACAACCTCGGACTCCTCCACAAGAACCAGTGCCGGTTCAAGGAATCGGTGCGATTCCTCGAGCAGGCGCTCCGGATCAGCGAGCGGTCGGGGCACTTCCACGACGCGGCGACGTACGTGCACAACCTGGGCATCGTCCACGACAAGATGGGCGACTGGGATCTCGCCGAGGAGCATTACCGCCGCGGGCTCCAGATGTACACCGAGGTGGGTTACGCCGCGGGCCGCGCCCGCGCGCTCGGCTGCCTCGGGAACTTGAAGCGCAAGCGCCGGGACTGGGCGCAGGCCGAGGAGTTGATCCGCGAGTCTTTGGCGCTGGCCTCCGAGCGGGGATATCCGCGCGAGACGATCCTGGCCCGCGAGGCTCTCGGGGACTATCACCTGGACCGCGGCTCCCTCGCCGAAGCGCGCAAGGAATTCGAGACCGCGCTCTCCATGGCGGACCAGGTCGCACCGGAATCCGACCTCACGGTGGAGCTCCTTCGCCGCCTCGGCGAAGTGCACCTGGCCTCGCTCGAGCTGGATCCCGCCATCCGGCTCGCGGAGCGCGCCCTCCTGATCGCCCGGCGCCTCGGCGACCGCCTCGAGGAGGCCAGCTCGCTCAAGCTGATCGGGCTCGCCCGCGCGGAGGATGGCGATCTCGAGCAGGGGCGCGTGTATCTGGACCAGGCGAGCGAGATCCTGAGCCAGATCGGAAAGCGCTACGAGCTGGCGCGGCTCTGCTTCTCCGCGGGCCTCGCGTGGCGCAAGCGCGCGCGTCGAGGCAAGTCGCGGGCGATTCTCGATGAGTCGGTCATCTATCTCCGGCGGGCGGCGGCCGGCTTCGAGAGCTTCAGCCTGCCCGAGCTTACCGGCACGGCGCTTCTCGAGCTGGCCCGGAGCGAGATGTGCCGCGGCTTGGTCGACGAGGCCGTCATCCACCTGGATCATGCCGCTTCGCTCTTCTCCGACCACCAGCAGCCCGCGCTCGAGCAGGAGATCGAATCCTTCCGCCGCGAAATCGAGCGGGGTCTCATCGAAGGCACCTCGGCGCAGAGCAACGAATTCGCCGCCTTCGACGAGATCCGCCGCGTGCTCCGCGTCGAGGAAGGGGAGGGCTCGGTTCAGGAGATTCTGAACCTGCTCGTGCGCCGTTCCGGCGCGACGCGCGGTTGTGTCGTGGCGCCCGCCTCGGACGGCAGCGCGCGGGTGCTCGCGGCGACCGGCATCTCGGTTCGCGTGGCCCAGGATCTCCTCCGCGAGCTGCTCGCGCGGGTCGGCGCGGAAAGGCTGGCGGCGGGGCCCGTGGTGGCGAGCCGCGCCGGCGTGGATCCCCGCTTCCGGGACTTCCCGGCGTCGCACGCGCTGGGTCCGCGGACGAGCCTCGTGATCATGCCGCTCTCGCTTCCCTCGGGTCAGTCCGGCTTTCTCTACCTGGACCGGCAGGCGGAGGGTCCGCTCGGCACGTTCAAGCAGCGCGAGGTGAACCTGATCGCGGTGCTCAGCAATTACGTCTCGGTGGCGATTCTGGAATCGCAGCGCCGGGAGCTGGCGCGCGAGAACGTGTCGCTCCGCGGCCGGTTGCTCGGGACCGCCAACGATCACGGCATCGTGACCCGAAGCAGCGAGCTGCTCGAGATCCTCTCCCTTCTCGAGCGCGTGGGGCCGAGCGACGCCACGATCCTGATCGAGGGAGAGACCGGAAGCGGAAAGGGACTCCTGGCCAAGGCCATCCACGCGTCGAGCAATCGCGCGTCGAAGCCCCTGATCCAGGTCAATTGCGCGGCCCTGCCCGAGCCGCTCCTCGAGTCCGAGCTCTTCGGCCACGTCCAGGGCGCCTTCACCGGCGCCGTGCGGGAAAAGGCCGGTCTCTTCGTGGAAGCGAACGGGGGGACGATTTTCCTCGACGAGGTCGACAAGACGACCATCACGATCCAGGGGAAGCTCCTGCACGTGCTCGACAATCGCGAGGTCCGTCCGGTGGGGGGAAACAAGTCCACCAAGGTGGACGTCCGGGTGCTGTGCGCCACGAACGTCAATCTGAAGACGAAGATCGCGAAGGGCGAGTTCCTGGAGGATCTCTACTACCGGCTCAACGACATCTGCTTCCGCGTTCCGCCCCTCCGGGAGCGTCCCGAGGACATCCCGCTTCTCGTCGATCACTACAACCGGAGATTCTCGGCTGAGATGGGGAAAGAGATCCCCGGCGTGGAGCCGGAGATGCTGCGTCTCTTCGCCGAGCTTCCGTGGCGGGGCAACGTTCGCGAGCTGGAGAAGGTCGTGAAGCGGATGGTGGTGCTGGCGAACGAGGGAGAGCCGCTCTCCACGAGGCTCGTGCCGCGCGAGTTGCTGCGGGCTGAAGAGGACACGAACGGGGATACGCCCTCGACCCTCAGAGCGGAAGTGGCCAAGGTGGAGCGCAAGCTGATCGGGGCTGCGCTGGAGCGCAGCGGCTGGAACAAACTCAAGGCGGCTCGTGAGCTTTCCCTCAGCTATCCGACCCTGCTTCAGAAGATCAAGAACTACCAGCTGGATCGCCGCCAGGTGATTCGGCAAAGGTCTTAAGTTTTTGCTATAAAGCTTCTTTATTTATCCAACCACATATCCCGCAATGACTTCAGCTAAACAGAAAACCTCGCTGTTAAATGACCTGTAATACTTCTTGATAATCGGGGCGCCCAAGTGTCCGCAAGGCTGTCATGAGCAAAGCTGTAATCCACTCATATGCATGTGATTGCGGCTTTGTTACGCCTATTCTCATGTCTCTCAACTTCTTGGCATGCAGAGTGCAATGGGATAGTGCTCGGAGGGGGGGACCTCCAAGGAGCCCGCAGGTTAGCCAGCGTTTGATGGTGGGTTAGCTGCCCGATCGAGCACCGGCCTTGATCGACACAGCCGTAACCCAATTGAGCTGGCGAAGCCGGGGCTCATTTTTTTTGCCCAAAGCCCGCGCTGCACAGCACCTCTACGCGTCCGGGGCGATCGTCTCCAGAACGGCACGCTCCAGCCCCAGCATCTTGCCCGCCGAGAAAACCCGATCCGCTTCTCCACCCAGCTTGGCGCGCGCGGACGCGAGGCTTCGCTCCAGCTGCTCCCGGTCGGGAGCCGCGAGGGGCATGTGGATCGCCTCCCGGTGGGCGGCCGCGGCGCCCGCCAGGCGCAGGGCGCGCTCGGCGTCGCCGGCCGCGGCGGAGAGCTCGGCCATGGCCTCGATCACGTCCGCGATGCCTCCCGTGTCTCCGACCTGCTTGAAGATATCCAGACTCTCCGAGAGCAATCCGCGCGCGGAGGCGATGTCGCCCTCGCGGACCGCGACCCGGCCGAGAAGGCGCAGGGAAAAGGCGATCCCGGCCTTGTCCCCCAGCTCGCGCTGAATCTCGAGGCTCCGGTTCTGCGATTCACGCGCGGCTCGAAGATCCCCCTGGTAGAGCGCCACGTCCCCCAGGCCGTTCAGTCCCGCTGCCTCGTTCCGTAGATTCCCGCGTTCCCGCTGGATCGCGATCGCCTCCTCGTAGAGCGCGCGCGCCGCCGCGGGATCCCCCATGGCGTAGGCCAGGACCCCCAGCCCGTGCGAGGTGAGCGCGATCCCCGGGCGATCGTTCAACTCGCGGCGAAGGGTCAGGGCCTGCTCGTAGAAGCCGCGGGCTGCCACGAGGTCTTCTTTCTGATTGGCCACGTTGCCCAGCTCGAAGAGCGCGTCGGCCACCGCCCCTTGCGCCTGGATCTCGCGCGCGATCCCCAGACTTTCCTGTAACAGGGACTCCGCTGCGGTGAAATCCCCGTGAAGGCGGGCCAGCACCGCGCCGCCGTAGAGCGCCTTCGCGCGCGCCGCGGTCTTGGCCTCGGCCCCCGGCATCGCCAGGACCTCGCCGAGGCGCTTCCGTCCCTCTTCCCAATATCCGCGCACGTACCAGAAGCGCCAGAGGGCCCCCGCAACCCGGAGCGCGCCCGAGGAATCCCCGCGCCCCACGCTCGCCCGGATCGCGAGACGCAGATTGTCGTGCTCCTCCTCGATCATGCGGAGCCACACGCCCTGCTCCGGTCCGCGCAGCTCGGACTCCGCGGCCTCGGCGAACGTGGCGAAGAAATTCCCATGCCGCTCGGCGAGGGCGCCCGCCTCCGCGCTGTCCCGGAGCTTCTCGCTGCCGTAGTCGCGGATCGTCTCGAGGAGCCGATACCGCGCGCCCCCTCCCTCCGTTTCCTCCGGCACGACGAGCGACTTGTCCACGAGGGCGCTCACCAGATCGAGCACCTCGGAGGACGGGACATCGCCGTCGGCGCAGACGTCCTCCGCGGCCTCGAGCGTGAATCCGCCCGCGAAGACGGTCACGCGGTTCAGGATCACGCGCTCCTTCGCGGCGAGAAGCTCGTAGCTCCAGTCCACCGTCGCGCGCAGCGTCTGCTGGCGCGGGAGCGCGGTCCGGCTCCCGCCCGTGAGGAGCTGGAACCGGTCGGAGAGTCGCGCGAGGATCTTCTCGACCGGAAGCGCCTTGACGCGCACCGCGGCCAGCTCGATCGCGAGCGGGATTCCGTCGAGCCGATGGCAGATCTGGGCGACCGCCGCGGCGTTCTTGTCGGTGAGCTGGAAGGAGGGGAGCGCGGCGACGGCACGGTCCACGAAGAGCCGCACGGACTCGTACCGGGACACGATGTCTTTCGTCCGGACCGCGGCCGTGCGGATGTCGGGCACGCTCAGCATCGGCACGCGCCAGACCAGCTCGCCGCGGAGCCCCAGCGGCTCGCGGCTGGTGGCCAGGATCTTGAGCTCGCGGCATCCCTGCAAGAGGCCCTCCGCCACGGAGGCGACCGCCCCGGCCAGGTGCTCGCAGTTGTCCAGCACGAGGAGCATCTGCTTCGCCGCGATGGTCGCGGCGAGGGTTTCGATCAGCGGGCGCCCGGGCTCTTCCTGCACGCCCAGCACGCTCGCCACGCTCTGGGAGACGAACGCGGGGTCCTCCAGACTCTCCAGCTCCACGAGCCACGCGCCCTCGGGCTGGTCGATGAGCATGTCCGAGGCGACCTGGATCGCGATCCGGGTTTTTCCCGAGCCTCCCGGCCCGGTCAGGGTCACGATGCGGGAGGAGCCGAAGAGGCGCCTCACCTCGGCGCGCTCGCGACGGCGCCCGATGAAGCTGGTGAGCTGGCTCGGGAGGTTGGTCGGCCCCCGCGCGGCGCTCGGTCGGGGAATGATGATGGTGGCCGTGACATGCTCGGTGCCTTCGCGGAGGGCGCGGAGGGCGTCGGCCAAGTCCCGCGAGGACTGGTAGCGCTCCTCCCGGTCTTTCGACATGGCCTTAGCCAAGATTAGGTCGACGTCGCTCGGAATCTCGGGCCGGATCACGCTCGGCGGCGTGGCGTCCTTCGTCGCGACCGCGTGCATCGTCTCGAGCGCGCTCTCGCCGGTGAACGCGACCCGTCCGGTCAGCGTCTCGTAGAGCGTGGACCCCAGCGCGAAGATGTCGGAGCGGGCGTCCAGGGTCTCGCCGCGGGCCTGCTCCGGGGACATGTAGGCGATGGTCCCCACGATGAGACCCGGGGCGGTGAGCTGCGCCACCGTGGCGTCGTCGGCCGGGATGTCGCGCAGGGAGGTGACTTCCTTCGCCAGCCCGAAGTCCAGGACCTTGGCGATGCCCTGCTTCGTCACGAGGATGTTGGCCGGCTTGATGTCGCGATGGATGAGCCCGAGCGCGTGGGCCGCGGCCAGCGCGTCGCCGACCTGGATCCCGATCTCGACCCAGGCGGGGAAGTCGACCCCGCCTCCGTGCGCGAGGACGCGGAGGGTGTCGCCCTCGACGTGCTCCATCACGATGAAATCCCGGCCTTCGAACTCGTCGACCGAGTAGATCGTGACGATGTTGGGGTGGCTCAACGAGGCCGCGGATCGGGCCTCGTTCAGGAGGCGCTGGCGCGCCTCCGGGTCTCGTGTGGCCGACAAAGGAAGAAGCTTGATCGCGACCGTGCGATCAAGCTTCGTATCCTTGGCCCTGTACACCTCCCCCATTCCACCTTCGCCGAGTTTTCCCTCGAGCCGGTAGTGGGAGAGGATTGTTCCCGGTTGCAGCTCCGTCACATGGGCACTATATCCAGCCTCGCGCCATGTGTCACCTCACGATCGCGAGACGTCCCAGGTGCACGCCGTCGCCGGACTCGACACGGTAGAAATAGACGCCCGAGGCGAGCGGCAACCCCTTCGAGTCCAATCCGTCGATCGTGAACACGCGCGGACCCGTGACCGCGTTCTCCTCGCGGGCCACCTCGCGGACCAACCGCCCCTGCGTGTCGTACAGATTGATCCGGAGCGAACCGGGCTTCGCGAGCGTCAGGCTCAGTTTCGCCTGCGGATTGAGCGGGTTCGGCGCCACGCTCACGGCTCCCGAGTTCGGACCGTTGGCGATCACCCAGACCGTCGCGGTTCCCTCGAACAGGGCGCCGGAGACGAGCTGACAGTGGAGCTGGACCGGCACCTGGTTCTTGCCGCTCAGGTGGCCGAACAGGGCGCGCAGGTTCGCCTTCGAGAAGCAGACCTCGAGGTCGGGAACAAGGTTGTGATCCCGATCGTCGACCACGGCCGGTTTCCCCGAAATGGCCGGGATCTCCGACACGTCGCCCGTTCCCACCGAGATCATCTTGAGCGTCGAGAGATCCACGTCCGTCAGCTCGAAGGATCCCGCGACCGGCTCGAGGTAGACGCAGTTCATCGGGCGGGCCGAGCCGATGTTGATCTTCACGGGATCCGCCACGAAGAACCGGGCGTCCAGCACCGCGCTGACCGTGATCGTGGTGGAGCCCACCCCGACCAGCCGGTTGGCCGCGGAGAAGCTCACGACATAGCTCCCGATATCCGCCACCGTGGGGGTCCACGCGACCGTCCCCGAGGTGTTCGACCCACTGACCGTGAAGGTGGCCGGACTCCCCGGAAGGGCCGCGAGATTCGCGGTGAAGGAATCGATCGCGTCGCCGTCGGGGTCCGTGGCGGTCCGGGTGAGGCTCAAGGTCGCGCCCGGCGTAACGGTGATCGCGGTCGGTCCGGCAACGACCGGCTGCTGGTCCACCACGAACGTCGCGTCGTTGATCACCGGCAGCTCGGAGGTGTCCACGGTCAACGTGGTCGTCTGCGCGGCGCTCGCCGCCTTCGAGATCCGCGCCACGCGGAGCGTGCCGGAAGGCGCGGCGGAGCCGCCGGAGAAGTCGGTGCTGGCCGTGACGCTCACGTTGAGCGGCGTGCCCGGGCTTCCGGACACCGTGCCGGTTCCGCTGATGATCGGGCCCTTCTGTATCGCCCGGGGCGCCTGCCCGGCGAGCGGAGCCGACGGACGAGGGGCGAGAATCGGCGGCACGATCGTGATGGTGCTCGTGAAGAAGCTGGTGCCCCCCTCGTCGGTCGCGCTGAAGACGATGTGGTAGACACCCTCGTCGCCGGGATTCGGCGTCCAGGTGAAGACGCCCGCGATGTTGATGCCGGCCGGGCCCACCAGGATGTGCGTCGTGGCCGAGGAGCTGAGATCCCCGGCGGTCGCCGTGAAGGTGACGCCGTACGAGCCGGCGTCCCCCACGAGCATGTGCCAGTGGAAGGTCCCCGTCAGGTTGCCCTCGTCCGGCGTGAAGGACGCGTCACCCTCGGGAAGCGACCCGAGATCCGCCGTGAGCGAGGAGATGGGGTCCCCGTCCGGATCCGAGGCCGAGACCCCGAACGTGAGGAACCCGCCCTCTTCTCCGTTGATGGCCAGCGGGGCGGTCACGGCGGGCGGATGATCCACGGTCTCCTGCAACGCGCTCCATTCCTCGAACCCGTCGCTGCTGGACAACCCGTCGCCGACGCTGTGCCCGAAGGAGGCGTACAGGTAGAAATAGTCTCCGGAAGCCACGTCGGAGAAGTAGGAGGTCGGAATGAGCACGGTGATGTCCACGGCCCCGCTCCCGGGATGGAGCGAGGTATTGATATGGACATCCTGCTCCGGGTCCATCGCGTACCAGAGATGGCCGCTCGAGACGAGCGTGTCGTAGTCCGGGATCGCGGGATCGGCCGCGCTGAAGACCTTGAGCCCGTCCAGACCGAGGAGGTACTCGGGCGCGGCACTCAGCTCGTTCGCGTCCAGCCGGAAGGAGTAGTAGGTGGTCTCTCCGACCGTCACGGGCGTGAGCGAGCTGAACTTCAGAGAGTGGGTCCAGGATCCCACTTTTCCGTCGAGCGGGACCGGAGTCGCGTCCGTGTTGAAGGCGGTCTCGACGTCGTCCGCTTGTTCGCGCAGAAACGGCCCGAATACGCCGGTGCCGCCGGCCTCGGCGGCGCCGTCCGACCAGATCACGCCCTGCCCATCGGTGACCGAAGCGCCCGAGGTCGTGAGGTCGATCGTCGTCGCCGCGGCGGCCGAAGGCCGGAAAGCAAACGCGATGGTGAAGAGACCGAGCAGAACGAAGAAAGTCGATCGGAAGCGCGCGCGCAGCGACATGGGATGCCTCGGTGCGATTCGATTGGTGTGGTGGCAAAGGTGAGGCGGACGGCTGCTGGCCGATTCTTCGCGCCCCCCGGAGACGAGCGAAAACAATAGCACAACGCCGCGCAGAAATCCAGAGTTATCTGCTTCCCGGATAACCGGTTAAGCGACGTCTAGCAGGGGGCCTTCGCGGGGCGCCCGAGACTGCCGCTAACGCGGCTCCGCTGCCGCGGACGCCCCTGTTTCCGTTCCTCCACACTGTACCCGATACCCTACGTGCCGAGGCCTCGATCGAGAAAACCGCACCAGTATGTAATGTGTTATATAACAAATACTTACGATGCATTTTGTGATCGTGCGCGGGATGGCATATCGCTTGCGGTTCGGTGGGTGTGACAGAAGTCACATCAACTCGAACGAAGGAGGCAGGCACCGTGATCCGGACCATGATAAGAGTACTCGCCCTCTCGACCGCCCTCCTGGCGCTCGGGTGCCACCAAGACAAGGTCACCAACGTCGCGATCAACCCCCCGCCTCATACGGTGGACGGCGTCTACAGTGTCACCGGCGATGGCCGGGTCACCGTTTCCTGGCGCGCGAACCAGGAGAGCGACATTGCCTACTACAAGGTGTACCGGAATTCGGCTCCGACCGGCACGTTCACCCTGGTCGGCTCCACGCCCAGCACGACCTTCGTCGATACCAATGTGACCAACGGGGTGACTTATTTCTACGCCGTGGCCGCCGTGGACTTAGCGGGGCAGGAGAGCGTCCAGCTGAGCTTCGAGAACGTGTTCGACACCCCTCGACCCGAGGGTACCGGAGTCATGCTCACCAACACCTTCACGGCAGACTCCACGAGCGGCTGGGATTTCTCCGCGGAGACACGGCGAGCCGCCCTCAACAGCCTGACCGACGTTTATTACGGTTCGCAAGCGGGGCATAACCTGGTCTACGCTCCCATCGACACCGAGATCCAGGACGCGGGATTCGTCACGCTCCGCGACGTCGACTTCGCGCCGCCTTCGGGGTGGTCGGCGGACGGCATCGTGGAAGCCATCGTCGGTCACAGCTACATCGTGCTCACGCGCGACAATCACTACGCCAAGTTCGAAGTGAAATCGCTCAACAGTTCGTCCATGGTCCTGGATTGGGCTTACCAGATCGATCCGAACAACCCCGAACTCACAAGGCGGGCGCCCCGATGAAACGATTGCCGGCTGGACTCGCGGTAGTTTGGATGATTCTCGTCGCGGCGGCCTCCGGGGCCGCCGCGGCGGATCACGTTCCGGCGCAGACCCCGCGGGATTATCCCTCCGGGGAAGCATTCCCGGCTCAGAAGATCGTGCACGCGGGCCGGCTGGACGTGGACGTCTGGATCAACAAGGACGAGGGAGGCGTGTATCGGCCCGGCGAGAGCATGCTGGTCTATTTCCGCTCTTCCGCCGACAGCTACATGCTCGTCTTCAACGTCGATACGGACGGCTACATCCATCTCGTGTACCCGTACGGCCCCGAGGATCCGCCCTACGTCGACGGCGGACGCACGTACCAGATCCCGGCGCGTAGCGATCCCTATGATCTCGTGGCGGACGGTCCGCCCGGAATCGAGTACGTCGTCGCGGTCGCGAGTCCGGTCCCATTCCGGGACCTGCCCTGGTACCTCACGGCGGACCGCGCGGACGGCGACCGTCCGGATCTCGGGAACGACGACGACACCGACTCCGGACAGATCACGGGCGACCCCTACGTGGGCATCGACCGCATCATTCAACGCATCGCCCCGCCGGGGCGCGAGGACCGGATCGCGACCAACGAAACCTACTTCTACATCGGACGGCGCGTGGAGTACCCCCGGTACGTTTGCGCCGATTGCCATACCCACCCGTTCTACTTCGATCCCTACGTCAACGCATGCTCGGTGTTCGAGATTCGCGTGGATGCGACGTGGGCTCACTACGCCCCCATCCGGTTCGGCACCGTGCGGCCACGCTTCCTCTATCGCGTGCGGCCCCAGGCCCCGACCCGCTATCGGCAGTGGAAGTCTCAGTGGTCTTCGCTGGATGGGCGGACCCTGTTGCGGTCGCACTTCCTCCCGGAGCGCGATCTCCGGAATCGGCGCGAGCGGGCGCCTCTGACGCGCTCGGCGCGGCCCGAGTTCCGCGACCTTCGCCGTTATCGCGAGGGGCGCATCTGGAGAGGGCGCGACGAAATCCTGCGACTGCGGGAGAACCGCGAGCGCGTGGGTCCGAACCAGGATCAGGGTAACGGCGGTCGCGGCCGTCCGAACCGCGGCGATGGTCCGCCTCCGTCCGAGAACCGAGGATGGTGGCACCGCGGCGAGCGCAAGGCGCCCGACAACGGCGGGGCGAGGGAACAACCGGCGCCGCAGCGCGAGGACCGGGGGAATCGCGACAACCGGGATCGCGGCGACAACCGCGACAAAGGGAACAAGGATCAGGGCGGCAATCGCGACCAGGGGAACAAGGACCAGGGTGGCAATCGCGACCAAGGCAACAA
>JBGPMB010000045.1:0-16477 GCA_041486775.1 Candidatus Eiseniibacteriota bacterium
CGCCTCGGGAGTCGTCGGACCGTTGGCGGCCTCGGCGACGAGCTTGGCCTTGACCCGGCCGGCATTGGCGGCGCTGATCTGGTTCTCGAGCGCGGCGGGGATCAGGATGTCCACCTTCAGCTCGAGCAGCTCGCGGTTCCCGATGCGGTCCGAGCCCGCGAGGCCCACGACGGTGCCGGCCTCGCTCTTGTGCGCCTGCACGACCTTGGGGTCGAGGCCGCGGCTGGACGTAATCCCCCCACGCGAATCGCTCACCGCGATCACCTTCGCGCCGCGGGCATGCAGGAGATCGTGCGCGATCGAGCCCGCGTTGCCGTAGCCCTGGATCGCGACCGTCATCCCTTCGAGCTGCTTGCCCAGGTGCTTGCAGGCCTCCTCGATCGTGACCGTGCAGCCGCGCGCCGTCGCCTCACGGCGGCCCAGGGAGCCGCCGAGCGAGATCGGCTTTCCGGTCACGACGCCGGGAGACGCGAATCCCTGGCGCATGGTGAAGGTGTCCATGATCCACGCCATGACCTGCGCGTCGGTGTAGACGTCGGGCGCGGGAATGTCCTTCTCCGGCCCGATGATGATCGCGATCTCGTTCGTATAGCGCCGGGTCATGCGCTCCAGCTCGTGCATGGATAGCTTCTTCGGATCCACCTCGATCCCGCCCTTGGCCCCGCCGTACGGCAGGTTCACCACGGCGCATTTCCAGGTCATCCACATGGCAAGCGCCTTCACCTCGTCGAGGGTCACCTGCGGGTGAAAGCGGATGCCCCCCTTGGCGGGGCCGCGGGACACGTCGTGCTGCACGCGATAGCCCTGCGCTACCCGCCAGGAGCCGTCGTCCATCTCGAACGGGACCGAGACGATGAGGCAGCGGCGAGGGACCCGGAGCTTCAGGCGAATCCCGTCTTCCAGCTTGAGCGCGTCGGCCGCGATATCGAACTGACGTTGAGCAACCTCGAACGGATTTCTCGTCGGCGCGGATTTCTTTTCCATGACTACGGACATGGGAACCTCGGGTTGAGGGTGTAGCGCCGGGCGAAATTCCCCCGGGGCGGACTGCTTCGAGCTTGGCCATTTTACTCCTGGGAGCAGTTGCCGCAACCGGTACTTGGGTATACTGCCCGGATGGATCGATCCCGGGCCGCCCGCGGAGCCCTGGCCGCCGGGGCGGCCGCCTTCCTGATCGCGGTCGCCGTGGCCAGCCAGGCCCCGGGCCCGCGACCCTGGGCGCTCCACCTCCCCGGCTTCCTGCCCGGCCCGGCTCGCTCCTTCGTCATGGCGCTGCTCGCGGGGGGCGTAGCACTTCTCGCGTTCGATTTCCTCCGGACCGCGCCGACGCACAACCCCGGTGAGGCGCCCCATGTGCGGGAGGCCTCCAGTCAGCGCGGGGCGAAGCGCCGCGCGGCGCGGCACCAGGCCCGGCGATCGGCCCCCGGCGCCGCCTCCCGGATTCCCGGGTGGAGCGCATGGCTCCTCCTTCTCCCGTGGGTGTGGCTTCTCTGGAAGCTCGAGACGCGGACCCGATTTCTGGGGGACGGGACGGTCTGGCTCCAGAACATCCAGACCGCGAATCCCAACCCTTTCAGCGAACCCCTCTCGGCGGCGGCCTGGGCGGCGTACGCCCGGTTCCTGCGCGGCGCGGGACTTCCCATCGACCCGGTGACAGCGGGCCTACTCCCCATTCTCTGCGGCCTCGTCGCCGCGGCGCTCTTCTGGGGGATCGCCTGTGAGATCACGCCGAAGAACGGATCCCGCGTCATCGCGCTCGTTGTCCTGGGAACGATGGGTCTGGTGCAGCTCTACTTCGGCTACATCGAGAGCTACCCCACGGTCAGCGTCGCGATCCTCGCCTATCTCTGGCTGGGCCTGCGGCGCGCGAGGGGCGCCGATCACCCCCTCTGGCCGGCCATCGCCCTCGCGGTCGCGATGGCCTGCCATCTCTCCTGCGCGTTCCTCGCGCCTTCCTATCTCTATCTCCTGCTCCGCGAGAAGCAGTCGTGGATGAAACGCGTGGCGCTGGCGCTGGTGCCGCCGGCAGCCGCGGCCGCGCTCTTCGTCCTTCTGGGCTACCCGCCGTCCCGCTGGCTCGGCGCGTTCCGCATCGCCGCGCGCGCGGTCGAGTCCGGACACGAGGCGGCGCTCTACGCCAAGCCCTACGCGGCGATCTCGCTCGACCACGCGTGGGACGTGCTGAACGCGGTCCTGCTCGCGCTCCCCGTACCGGCGCTCCTCCTCCTGGCCGCGGTGGTGAGCGGCACGGCGCGCGACGGGAAGGCCACGGGGACAAATCTCTTCGGCGACCCCGCCGCGATCTTCCTCGCCGTCGCGGCCCTGCCCGGATTCCTCCTCGCGGCCGCGCTCGTTCTGCCCGTCGCGCCGGCGCAAGACTGGGATCTGACCTCCATCCTTCTCCTGCCGCTCGCGGTCTTCGGGGTGAAGGCCGGGTTCTCCATCCCCAAGGTTCCCATGCGCGGAGCGCGCGGCGTCGGTATCGCGGCGCTGGGCGCGGGCGCGCTCCTTTCCTTCGTCCTCGTGAACGCGAACGAGGAGTCGGGGCTTCGTCGCTACGAGACGCTCGTCGGTCCCGGCGCCAAGGTGACCGCGTACGCGAGGGCCTACGGGAACGAGCTCCTGGCGACGTACGACGTGGGACGGAAGGACTACCAGCGGGCGGCGCTCCACGCGCAGCGCGCGCTCGACGCGGAGCCCACGAACCCGCGCTACTGGGTCAAGAAGGGCGCCGCGCTCTACGAGCTGGGCCGCTACGACGAGGCGATCCCGGCGCTTCAAGAAGGGATCCGGCGCGGGCCCGCGCGCGACGACGCCTATTACGACCTCGGGAATTGCCTGGAGCGGCAGAAGCGGCACGCGGAGGCCGTGACGAATTACCGGGAGGCCATCCGGCTGGCGGAGCCCCGGCCCGACTACCTCAACAACCTGGGCGTAGCGCTCTACAACGTGGGCGAGAAGGATTCGGCCCGCGTCCTGTGGACGCAGGTGGTCCAGCGGTGGCCGTGGTACGTCCTGTCGAGGCGGGCCCTGATGGAGCATTTCGGCGGAGCGGATACCGCGAGGGTTACCCCGGCGCCGGGCTGAGCCATGGCTCGGAGGCGCCGATGAGACCCATCACGTCTTCGATCTGCTGGTGCCCGAGCCTGAGAAGGAAGTACGCGTTTCGCCCATAGCTCTTTGCGCCCAGGATGTAGAAGTCGGGCTCGGGATTCTTCAGCGTCTCGGCCCCGTGCGACACCTGATCGAGGCAGTCGGGAACGGCGTCCCCATCCTTGGCCTGAGCCGCGAGGATCGCCGCGGCCAGCGCCATGGGCCCCTCGGAGGCGTAGCAGAGATGGATCTGCAGCTCGCGGAAGAGCGAGAGATCGGGGCGATAGCCGACGAGCGCCAGCACGCGGTCCACCTCGATCCTGCTTTCCAAGCCTCGCGAATCCCGGAGCGTCACTTCGATGGCTCCGGAGGGAAGCCGCCTATACGCGCCGATCGTGGCTCCCGCGTGATGTCGGATCCAGGCGGCCTCACGCGCGATCCGCGCTGTGCGCTCGGTCAGCTCCCGCAAGACGGGTAACTGCTCCAGGGCGTCCTTGGGCACGGGCGCAAAGGCCTCGCCGCCCCGGTCCCGGTGCACCCATTCGACCCGCGTCCTCGTTCCTTCGCCGTCCGCGCGGACGAGCGTGTCGAGATCGGCGATGACGTTCGCGGCGGAGCGCCCATCTCCAACGAGAAGAATTCGCTTCCCCGCGTAGCGGGAGCGCGCGTCGCCCAGAATGTCCGGCAGGTGCCGCTCGAATCTCTCTCCGAGCGATTCCTCGCCGGGGGCGGGCAGCCCACCCGAGCCCGTGGCGTTGGCGTTCGCGTAGAGCCCGCTCGCGTCGATCACCACGTCCGCGCGCTCGTACGCCACAAGCTCGCCGCGCGCATCTTCGATCCGAAGAAGGAAGGGCTTCGAGGCCCGCCCCTTCGTGCTTCCCTTCGCCATCCCCTCACGCGCGATCGCGGCGATCCGCGCGCCCTCTCGGACAACGCCCGAGAGCTCGGGCAGGCGGGAAAGTGGCAGGAGGTAGCGCTCCCGCAGCTCCACGGCGGTGAGCGCGTCGTCGCCGCCGGGAAGCGTGACGCCGGCCGCGCGAAGCCTCGCGCGCCCGAGCTCGGTCGAGTTCATGTGGAAGGGCGTGAAGAGCCGCACGGGGCCGTAGCGGGCGAAGTGCTCGGCGACGCGGCCCGCCTCGTAGACATCGACCGCGAACCCTTCCCGCCGCGCGCGAAGCGCCGCTTCCAGACCCACCGGTCCCGCACCCACGATCGCGATCTTCCGCGCACTCATTCGCTAACCCAGCCCGAGATGCTCCAGCTCCTCTTCATCGAACCCCAGGTAATGACCGTACTCGTGGAGGAGCGTGATCTTCATCTCCTTCGAGACTTCCTGCCTGTTTCGCCCGGCCCGCTCGAGATTCCGCTGGAACAGGAATACGACGGTACCGACGTCGCTCATGCCCCCCACCTGATCCCCCACCGAGACCCCGATGAACAGGCCCTGAACCTCGGGGTTGATCCCGGATCCGTCTCCGCCCATCGCGGGGGTGGGCTTCGGCTCGACCACCACCGGCACCTCCAGCACGGCTTCGCGGATCACCGGAGGTAAGGATGCCAGAACCTTGTCCAGAAGCGTTTTGAAATCCTCGGGGCTGAACCGGACGGGCAAGGGAAAGTTCTCGGGATCCAGGGCATGGCACGCGGCGAAGAGCCGGTCCGACTCCTCCAGGCGACCCATCGCCTCGAGGATCATGCCCTCCACCTCGGCGCGCTCGGGGTCGTCCTCTTCGTCCTTAGGGGGGGTGAGCGCCCGCACGGCCTTCAGGGCCTCGTCGGTCCTCCAGAGCAGGTGGAGGCACTCGGCGCGGCGAAGCGAGGCGCCCCAGTGCTCGGGGTCCTTCTCGAGGATGGAATCGAACGACTCGAGCGCGATTTCGTATTCCCCGTCCTCGAACGCGGTCTCGCCTTCCTCCGCGAGCGCATCGATGGGATCGGAGTCGGGGGTCACTTCACGAGGCTTTGGTGGTCCGCTCCGCGCGATCGAGGAGTTCCAGGATCTCGATGACGGTGGGGGCGAGTTGCTTCGCCTGCGCGCGGATCAAGTCCATGTCCCCGGATAGCGCGTACCGGTCCATGTCGGTGATGCAGTTGCGCGCGGTGGCCACGGCGATCGAGAGGTGCTCCCGGTCGAGGATGTTCATGGCGGAGGCCTGATTCATCGACGCGTCCAGGACGGCGTTCAGCTCCTTGTCCAGCCCGGACACGCGGTCGGCCTCGCCGTTCTCGATGGCGGAGCTGAGCCGCGTGTTCACGTCGTCCAGCTTGGTCCTGAGCGCGGCGAAGGAAACGCGCACCGCCTTGGTGTCGCCCGCCCACTGGCAGGAGGGCGCGGCCACGAGGGTTGCCGAGAGCGCGAGGAGGAGCGAGACGGAGCGGAGCCTGGTCGTCGCCATCAGGCGGACCGCCCCAGGATGTAAACGATGGTGAACACGAACACCCAGACGATGTCAACGAAGTGCCAGTACCAGGACGCGGCCTTGAACGGGAAGTGCTGCTGGGAGGTGATCTGCCCCCGGAGCACGGCGCCGTAGACCACGTTCAGGAAGATGAGGCCGATGAGGACGTGGAGCCCGTGAAACCCGGTGAGCATGAAGAACGTCGATCCGAAGATGCCGCTCTTGATGTTGAACGCCGAGCCGTTGAGGAATCCGTATTCGTACGCCTGGCCGCACAGGAAGATCGCGCCAAGTGAAATCGTCATGAGGATGGAGGCGATGACACCGTCGCGGCGGTTCTTCTCCACGGCGGAGTGCCCCAGATGGAGCGTCACGCTGCTGAAGAGGAGGATGAAGGTGTTGACGGCGGGGACGAGAAGCTCGAAGTGAGGCATCCCTTCCGGCGGCCAGACCTTGGAGTGGACCCGCGAGTAGATGAGCGCGGCGAAGAAGGCCGCGAAGATGGCCGCCTCGGACGCGATGAAAAAGATCATCGCCGTCCGGAGCCTCGCCTCGGCATCGACCGCGTCCCGCCCGAAGAATCGGTCGCGAAGAAGCTCGCCCCACCAGCTCCCCGCCCCGTAGATCGTGATGATGACGCCCGCGGCCAGAATGCCTAGGCCTGGTTTCCATCCGTGAACCGAGGTGACGAGCCCAACGGGGATGAGCCCGGCCCCGAGCGCCGTGATGATCGGCCACCGGCTCGGTGCCGGATCGTGACTGTGTGCGTGCGCCGCCGCTTCCATGGAGGTCCCTCGAGTCGTCTGTGACCTTCGAAGCGGATTATGTTGCCGCGTAACGACCGCGCTGGCAAGGGGAATTCAGCTAACGCACGACGACCAGTTTCACCCGCTTGTCCATTCTCCCGGCGAGGACCCGGATCCAGTAGACGCCCGAGGCCGCCTGGCCGCCGCTATCGAGCGTGCCGTCCCAGCTCAGGAGGTGCGATCCGGCACTGAGCGTGCCGCTCTCCAGCCTGCGCGCGAGCCTTCCCTGCGCGTCGAAGACGGTGGCTTCGACCATCATGGCCGTGGGAAGCGAGAGACTCACCTCGGAACGACCCGACGTCGGGCTCGGCCTCGGACTCCCGACGACGAGCGCCGGAGCGCCATCACCCTCTCCGACCCCCGTGATGGTGCCGGGCGTGAAAAAGGCCATGTTGGAGAAGGCGCTCCAGTTCTTCGCCGCGTCGACGCTGCGGAGGATCGCGTAGTAGCGGATCCCGGGGACCAGCCCCCCCAGGAGAAGAGAGTCGGGCATGCCCGGCATCCTCGGGGTCTTCCCCGTCATGTCGATCCTGGTCGCGCCGTTCCACCACGAGAGGGTGTCGGTGCCGTTGATCGTGACCGCGTTGATTCTCAGATCATAGCCGGAGACACGCACGCCGCCGTTGTCGGCGGGGCTCGTCCATACGAGCCTTACTCCCCCGGCCGCCGAAGCGGAGTCATGGGTGAAAGCGAGCATCGAGGTGACAGTCGAAACAAGAACCGCGAGATGACCCGCGCGGAGCAGACAGCGAGAGTAGCCCATGAAACCTTCCTTGGTTGTCCTGCACAGGTGTCGGGGTTTTCCCCAGGGCTGTAGGGGTTTTCCCCCGCCCCCGCAGTTTCTGTGCCACGACAGGGAAGGTTGGACGATGCGGAGCGAATCCTTGAGGGAACGCCATTTGCGGAGATGAAATTTCTACTGCAGATGGAGAGCGCGTGTACCTCGGCGGGCAGCGAAGTCCGATTGTGTTCGTTCTCGCTCGCGGCGGCGCGCGGAAATTCTTTTCCGGAACTTTTCGCGCTGCTGTGATTTCACTGCCGCTATTTCGCCGCCGTTATTTCGAAGTGTGCGCCGCGACGAGCGTGCCGCTCTCCTTGCGTTCCGGCTCGGCCGGCCCTTCTTCGCCGGCCGCGCCGCGCTCACCGGCCTCTTCCGCCTTGGAGAATCTCGCCAGGAGGGTGTACACGGCCGGGACGAGAAGGAGGGTGAGGAACGTGGAGAAGATGAGCCCTCCGACGACGGCGATACCCAGGGGCCGGCGGGATTCCGCGCCGGAGCCGAAGCCGATGGCGATCGGCAGAATGCCGAATACCGTGGCGAACGAAGTCATGAGGATCGGGCGGAGGCGAATCTTGGCGGCCTCGGCCACGGCTTCCGCGACCTCGAGCCCGCGGGCCCGGAGCTGGTTCGCGTATTCCACGATCAGGATCGAATTCTTCGTCACGAGCCCAATGAGCATGATGAGACCGATTTGGGAGAAGATGTTGAGACTCTGCCCGAAGATGAACAGCGAGATCAGAGCACCCACCACGGCGAGTGGCACCGACAACAAGATCGTGAGCGGGTGGATGAAGCTCTCGAATTGCGCCGCGAGCACGAGGTAGATGAACACGACGGCGAGGAGGAAGAGGAAGTAGAGGCTGGTGCTCGACTCCCGGAACTCCTTCGACTGCCCCCCCAGCTCGTGCCGCACCGTCGGGGGCAGATTCTCTTTCGCGATCTTGTCCAGGGCGTCCAGCGCTTCCCCCAGAGAAACCACCGGAATCAGGTTCGCGGTGATCGTCGAGGACCGCACGCGGTTGAAATGGTTCAACTCCTTGGGCGCGACCGTCTCCTTGACGCTGACGACGTTGGCGAGCTGCACCAGCCCGCCGCTGCCGCGCACGTAGACTCCCTGGATCACGTCCGGCGTCGAGCGCCCTGAAGCAGGGACCTGCGCGATCACGTGATACTGCTTCGTCCCCCGCTTGAAATCCGTGACCTCGCGGCCGCCGAGGAGCGTTTCCAGTGTCGTGCCGATGTCGGTGACCGAGACGCCGAGCGCCGAGGCGCGGTCGCGATCGATCGCGATCTCGAGCTCGGGCTTGTTCAGCTTGAGATCCGTGTCCATGTTGATGAGGTAGGGGAACGCGGCCGGGGGCTTCCCGACGACGAGCTGGGAGGCCTTGGCCATCATCGTCGTGGTCGCCTTCTGCAGCTCATCGTAGCTGTCCGCCTCCAGCACGTACTCGACCGGTGAGGACGAGAAGCCTCCTCCCAAGCTGGGAGGATTGATCACGAAGGCGAGAACGCCCGGGATCGAGAAAAGCTGCGGGAAGAGCTGCGCGACGATTTCCTGCTGCGTCCTGGCCCGATAGACCGGGATCTGGATCATGGGAAGGAGCGGGAGAGGGTCCTTGGTCCAGGACTTGGGCCGTTCCCCTTTCGGCTTCAGGTTCACGAAGATGAATCCGTTCGTGACCTGGCCCGGCCCGCCGAAGCCCAGCCCCGTCGCGGTGAAGAGCCCGCGCCGCTCGGGCAGGGGGAGCAGGATGGCCTCGATCGCGCGCATGTAGCGGTCCGTGTAGGAGAGGGTGGCTCCCTCGGGCGCGATGACGATGCCGAAGGCCACGCCGCGGTCCTCGGTCGGGACCAGCTCTTTCTTGATGAACATGAAGGCGCCCCCGGCGATCGCGATCATGAGCAGGGCGACTCCGATCACGCGCGCCCGATGTCGCAGCGCGGCCCGGAGCACCCGGTCGTAGGTCCGGTTCAGCCAATCGAAGAAGGCATCGAAGCTCCTCGTGGCCCAGGTGTCGCTCCCGCCGTGGAGCGGCTTCAGCATGCGCGAGGTGAGCATGGGCGTGAGGGTGAGGGCGACGAATCCCGAGATCAGGACGGCGACGGCCAGCGTGATTCCGAACTCGTTGAAGAGCCGCCCGGTGGTGCCCTGGAGGAACGCGACGGGCACGAACACCGAGACGAGCGAGATGGTGGTCGCCAGAATGGCGAACCCGATCTCCTTCGAGCCGTCGAAGGCGGACTGGCGGCGGGTCTTCCCCATCTCGAGGTGCCGGTAGACGTTCTCCAGCACGACGATGGCGTCGTCCACCACGAGCCCGATCGCAAGCACAATGGCGAGGAGTGTCAGGATGTTGATGGTGAAGCCCAGGAAGTAGGCAACGGCGAGGGCGCCCATGATCGACACGGGGATCGCCACCGCGGGAATGACGGTCGCGCGGAAGCTCTTCAAGAAGAGGAGGATCACGAGCACCACCAGGCACATCGCGATCACGATGGTGTGCGAGACCTCGTTGATCGAATCCTGGATGAAGGCCGACGAGTCGTAGGCGATGTCGAGCTTCATCCCGGAAGGAATGACCTGCGCGAGCGAGGGCAGCACGTTCCGGACCCCGGCCGCCACATCCAGCGTGCTCGCCTTCGACTGCTTGACGATCCCCAGCCCGACCGCCTGCTGCCCGTTCCACCGCACGGCGGTGCGCTCATCCTCCGGGCCCACTTCCACGCGGGCGACGTCTCCCAGGCGAACCACGTCGTTCCCCGTCTGCGAGATGACGATCGAGGCGAACTCTTCGGGCTTGGCCAGCTCCCCGCGGGTGCGGACCGCGAATTCGCGACCCGCGCCCTCCACGCGACCGCCCGGGATCTCGGCGTTCTCTTCGCGGAGCGAGCGCTCCACGTCCTGAACCGTCACGCCGCGATTCGCCATCCGCTCCGGGTCGAGCCAGACGCGCATCGCGTACCGGCGCTCGCCGCCGATGAAGACGGAGCCGACGCCGGGCACGTGCTGGAGCCGCTCTTTCAGAATGAGATCGGCGACCTCGGTCAGCTCGAGCCCGTTGTGTTTCGTGCTCGAGAGCGCGATCCAGAAGATGGGCTGCGCGTTGACGTCCACCTTCGCGACGATCGGATCGTCCGCCTCCCTCGGGAGCTGTCCCCGGATGCGCGACACCTTGTCGCGCACGTCGTTCGCGGCCGCCTCCACGTTCCGGCTCAGCTCGAACTCCACGGTGATGCTGGAGCCCTGTTCCTAGCTCGAAGACTGGATGGTCTTGACCCCTTCGAGCGTGGCGAGCTGTTCTTCCAGAACGTCGGTGATCTCGGTCTCGACGACGCTCGGGCTCGCGCCGCGGTAGAACGTCGTGATCGAGACGATCGGCGGATCGATGTCGGGATACTCGCGGACGGGAAGCCGGGAGAACCCGATCACGCCGAACAGGATGATCCCGAGGCTCATCACCGTCGCGAAGACGGGGCGCTGGATGGATACTTCGCTTAGCTTCATGGAGCGACTCCTCGCGTCATGGAGCGGTGCCTCCGCTCTCTCCTCCGGGCCGGCTCCCGACCGGAATCACCTTCGCGCCTTCGAAAAGCTTCTGGTGGCCCGTGCGGACCACGGTCATGCCGGGCTCGAGGCCTTTCACCACCTCCACGGCGTCGGGGAGGCGCGTGCCGAGCGTGAGCGCGCTGCGGGTGACGGTGCTGTCCTTCTTCACCACGTAGGCGAAGGACTGATCGCCCTGGGCGAAGATGGCTTCGCTGGGGATGGTGAGCGCGTTCGGGCGCTGACTCAGAACCGCCGAGACGTTGGCCGACATGCCGGGCCGGTACCTCCCGCCCGGATTCCGGACCCGCGCCACGATCCGGGCGCTCCGGGTGCTGGGATCGAGAACCGGGTCCACCACGTCGATCCGGCCGCGGAGCGAATAACCCGCGTAGGCCGTCGTCGAGATCTCGACTTCGGCGCCCTTGTGAAGCTGCCCCAGATAGCGCTCGGGCGCCGAGAAATTCACGCGCAGCTCATCGAGGTTGGCGAGATCGGTGATCGCCTGCCCCGCGCGGATGAACGCTCCCGGGCTCACGCGACGCGCTCCCAGCACCCCGGAGAACCGGGCTTCGATCCGCGTCTTGGACAGGCGCGACTTCGCGAGCGCGAGGTTCGCTTCCGCGACCTTGAGGGCCGCGGCCGCGTCGTCCAAATCTTGTGGCGCGCCCGCGCCCTGGTCCACCACCGCCTTGACCCGGTCGTAGGTGCTCTGGCTCTGCTCGCGGAGCGCCTCGGTCCGCGCCACCTCCGCCCGGAGCTGGGCGTCATCGAGCTGGGCGATGAGGCCGCCCTGCTGGATGGCGCCTCCCTCCCGGAACGGCAGGCTGACCACGACACCATCGATCTCGGACACGACCGTGATCGCATCCGAGGCATCGATGGATCCGACCGCCTCGAACCGGTCCGCGACGCGCCCCTGAACCACGAGGGCGGTTTCGACCGGCATCGGAGGCATCTTGAATCCCATGCCCCCGGGACCGCCGCCCTTCGCGCATCCGGCGAGTATCGCGAGGAGAAGCAGGGCCGCCGGAAGCGTCCGTTGCCCGAGCCGGGCGGTCACGACCGAAGAAACCTTCATGGGATCAGTCTCCCCCTTTGTTCTTGGCCGGAGGCAACCCCTCCGACGTGAGCCGCTTCAGATCCGCGTAGGCTTTGGCCGCGCGAACGAGTGCCTGAGAGTACCGTTGCTGCGCGGTGGCCAGGTCCGCGGCGACGCGCGTCAGCTCGAACGCCGTGGTCCTGCCGTTTCGAAACTCGATGAGAGCGATGCGCGCCTGCTCGAGCGAGGCGGTGACCCCGCTCTGAGCCGCGTCCATCCGCTTGGATGCGTGATCCATCTCGCGGTACGCCGCGCGAACCCCCTCCTCGAGGGACCGCCGCGTCGCGATCGCGCGCTGCTCGGCCAGGTCCGCCTCGGCCCGGCGGCGCTGATGGTCCCCGGCGCCGGCCCGGAATCCGATGGGAACGCTCACGCTGAGGCCCGCGCTCCAGGTCGGGAAGTCCCGCTTGCGCACCTGGCTGAACGTATCCCCGTACCCTCCGTGGAGGTCGATCTGGTCGGGGAGGCCGGTGAAGGGATTGATGAAGTTGTACCCCGTGCCCGAAAGCCCCGTCCCTCCCAGGGACCCTCTCACGTCGAGCCTGGGGAGCATGTTCCACCAAGCGCCCCGTTCCCGGGCCCTCGCCGCGGCGACATCCCGCTCGGCGCCGCGCAGCTCGCGGCTCTGGCGGATGGCCTTTGCCACGAGGGAATCCTCGGGCTCGACCGAAAACTCGTGCGGGGGATCGTCCGTCGGCTTGAACCGGCGCGCCCCTTCGGCGGGGCGCTGCCCGACCAGCGTCGCCAGCTGATCCGACGTCCGATCCAGCGTCTCCTCGGTGTCGAGGAGCGCCTGCTCTTGCTGCGTGTAGAACACGCGGGCGTTCGCGACCGCGCCCGGGCCCACCAGACCCGCCTTGGCCCGAAGCTCGGTCTCCTTGAGGAGCGCATCGGCGCGCTCGGTGATGATTTGCTGCACACCGTAGTCGCGCTCGGCCGCGTACAGATCCCAGTAGGTGCGCTCGACGAGAGCGCGCGTGGCCAAGACGGCGTCCTCGTAGCGGGCGCGCGCGGCCTCGTAGTCGCGGGCCGCGGCGGAGCGGTCCCCCCAGGCGCCCGGGCCGAATCCCTTCAACAGGGGCTGGCGGATGCTCAAGGCGCCTTTGGCATCGTATTCGGGATTGAGGAGCGCGAAGGTCGAATTGGTCTCTAGCTTGGTGGCGATGAGCGAAGCGCTGAGCTGGGTTCCGGTCGGAAGGGTCACGCGCGCGCCGGTCGAGGCCGTGGTCTGCGTCGTCCTTAGCAGGCTCGCGCCCGACGGGAGCGAATCTCCTCCGGAGAATGGCGACGCGGTCGGCTGATCCGTTCCGGTGCGATCGGCGTCGAGGAAGAGCTCGGGATCGAAGGCGCCGCTCTCGTGCCGGAGCGCTCCTCGCGCGGCGTACATCCGCGCTTCGGCTTCACGCACGTTCGTCGCTTGCACGAGGGCTTGGCGCTGCGCGTCCTCGAGCCCGATGGGAACTCCCTCGATCCGCTGGAGCGTCATCGTGAGGGTGCTGTCGGGATTCGCTTCCACCAGATCCGCGGCGCGCGCGGGAGGAGCCCCGGACGGGACGCCGAGGCAAGCCAGGGCGATCAGTAGGACAAACCGATCCATTCGAGACATGATGCGATCAGGCCTCCCGGTCTCTTCAACATCCTCGCGTCGGGTCGGGCGGACTTCGGCGAGATTGACCAACCGCGGCAGCAGAGGCGGCCCGCCCTATCCTTGGGGGACCGCGCCGCCCGGCGATAAAACAGGCACCACCTCGAGATCCAGCTTCTCGGTGAGCCTGAGAACTGTGATTGGCGTCGGAACGCCCACCCGTAACTCGGTGAGCAGGAGCTGGAGGGCATCGAGTCCGCCGACCGGCTGGCCGCCGAAACCGACAATTCGATCTCCCACGCGAACACCCGCTTTTTCCGCCGAACCGCCCTGTTCCAGGGAGACTACCAGAACTCCGCTCTCCACGGAAAGCTGATGAAAACGGGCCACGCGGCGCGCCACAGGCACCGTTTGGCCGCCAATGCCGATGTAGCTTCGCGTCACCTTGCCGTCGCGGATCAGGCGGGCCGCGACGAACTTCGCCGTGTTGATCCCGATGGCGAAACAGATCCCCTGGGCGGGGAGAATGACGGCGGTGTTGACGCCGATCACCTCGCCGCGTGAGTCCACCAGCGGGCCGCCGGAGTTCCCCGGATTCAGGGCCGCGTCGGTCTGGATGACGTTGTCGATCAGGCGCCCGGTCTGCGCGCGGAGAGACCTTCCCAGGGCGCTCACGATTCCCGCGGTGACGGTGGTCTGGAAGCCGTAGGGATTTCCGATCGCGATGGCGACCTGGCCCACGCGGACCACGCCCGAATCGCCGAGCGTGGCGGGCGTGAGCGAGTCGGGGCCGATGCGCACGACCGCGAGGTCGGTCTCCGGATCGTCGCCGACGAGGGTGGCCTCGCGCATCTGCCCGTCGTCGCGCGTCACGCGGATGGACTCAGCACCATGGACGACGTGGCTGTTGGTGAGGATGAATCCATCCGGCGTGAAGAGGAACCCGGAGGCGCTGCCCCCCAGCTCGCGGGGGTCGCGGACCGGCTGTTTCTTGGACGCCGCGCGTCTGGTCTCGATGTTAACGACGGAGGGGCTGATGCGCTCCACCGCGTCCACGACGGCCTGCGAGTAAGCGTCCAGCAGAGTGGTGTCATCCCGGGTGGCCATAGGTCCTTAGATTCTACGACGACCGGCGGGATTCTCGCCGCGCCCTTGTGGTTGCTGTATTCTGTCGCGGGCGTTTCACCGTACGGGCCGTGGACGGGAGGATAGGTGGCGGAATCGACTTCTCGCGACTCCTGGATCGAGACAGGCGACGGGCCGAGGCTCTTCACGCGGGCCTGGGAGGCCGGAGCGGGGGCCCCGGCGGTCGGGATCGTACACGGGCTCGGCG
Source organism: Candidatus Eiseniibacteriota bacterium (assembly GCA_041486775.1). Lineage (GTDB taxonomy): Bacteria > Eisenbacteria > RBG-16-71-46 > SZUA-252 > SZUA-252 > WS-7. Next base: position 14,644 of record JBGPMB010000045.1, read on the forward strand.
ATCATTCGGGCCGCTGGGAGAAGGTGGGCCGCACGCTCCAAGGTCGGGGGTTCAGCGCCTACGCGCTCGACCTGCCTGGGCACGGCCGCTCCGGTGGCAAGCGCGGACATGTCCGCTCGTGGGACGACTACCGGCTGGCGACCACGCGCTGGATGGAGACGCTCCGCCCGGGCGAGGACCGGCGTCGGTGGACCCTCCTCGGTCATAGCCTCGGGGCCCTGATCTCTCTCGACTGGACGCAGCAGAATCCGGGGCGCGCGGAGGCCCTCGTGCTTTCGGCGCCTCCCTTCGAGCTTTCGCTCCACCCCGCCGCGATCAAGGTGCACGCGGCGCGGCTCATCGGTCTCCTCTGGCCGGGCTTCAGCCAATCGAACCAGATTCCACCCTCGCTCCTCTCGCACGACCCCGAGGTGATCCGCGCGCACCGGGCCGATCCGTTCGTCCACTTCCGGATCAGCGCGCGGCTCTTCCTCGAACTCTCGAGGATGCGGCGCGTTCTCGCGAAGACCGCGGCGTCGAACACCATCCCCACACTGCTGGTGCAGGGCGGCGCCGACCCGGTCACCAGCCCGGCCGGATGCGCCCTGTGGGCGAAGACCTCACGGAATGGGACCGTCACCTACAAGGAATATCCGGGACTCTTCCACGAAGTGCTGAACGAGCCGGTGGGCGGGGCCATACTGGACGAGATCATCGTGTGGCTGAAGCAGACGCTGGAGAAGCCGGTCGCAGCGAGCTAGAGCAGCATCTCCACGGCGCGCGTCCACCCTCGGTAGAGCCGCTCGCGCTCGGCCCTCCGCATCCGCGGACGGAACACCTTGCCCGACGCGCGGACCGCCCGAAGATCGGACGCCCGCTTCCACCATCCCGCGCCGATTCCCGCGAGGAGCGCCGCGCCCAGGGCCGTGGTCTCGACCAGCCCCGGGCGCCGGATGGGGACGCCCAGAAGGTCCGCCTGGAACTGCATCAGGAAGCCATTCAGCGAGGCGCCGCCGTCCACACGCAGCTCGCGGATCCGCACATCCGACTCGCGGCCCATCGCCTCCACCAGATCGCGGGACTGAAACGCGATCGACTCGAGCGCTGCCCGCACGAGGTGCGCTCGCGTGGTCCCGCGGGTGAGGCCGCACCAGATGCCGCGCGCCTCGGGCCGCCAGTAGGGAGCGCCGAGGCCCGCGAAAGCCGGCACGAGGATCGTGCCGCCCGCGTCGGGCACGGATCGCGCGAAGGCCTCGCTCTCGGCCGCGGTCTTCACGAGGCCCAATCCGTCCCGCAACCACTGGATCGCCGCGCCCGCGATGAACACGCTTCCCTCCAGCGCGTAGCGCGGCTCGCCCCGCGGCCCGCAGGCGATGGTGGTGAGCAGTCCGCTGCGCGAGGGAACGAGCTTCGATCCCGTGTGAAGCAGGAGGAAACAGCCGGTCCCGTACGTGTTCTTGAGCCCGCCCGCGCTCACGCACCCCTGCCCGAAGAGCGCCGACTGCTGGTCTCCCGCGATTCCCCGGATCGGGATGCCGTCCTTGAGACCGGGCACGCCGCGCGTCCGCCCGAAATCGGAGATCGAGGGACGCACGTCGGGAAGAAGCGACCGCGGCACCCCGAACGTGCGGAGAAGGCCGGGATCCCAACGCCGCCGCGCGATGTCGTAGAGGAGCGTGCGGCTCGCGTTCGTCGCGTCGGTGGCGTGCGTCGCGCCATCCGTGAGCCGCCAGAGGAGCCAGGAGTCCACCGTCCCGAACGCGAGCGCGCCGCGACGCGCGCGTGCGCGCACGCCCGGGACGTTTCGTAGAATCCACTCCACCTTCGTGGCGGAGAAATAGGGATCGAGTCGGAG
>JBGPMB010000046.1:0-16403 GCA_041486775.1 Candidatus Eiseniibacteriota bacterium
AACTCCGCGGTCCGGCTCATCGCCAAGGCCCCGACCCTGGTGGCCGCGTATCACCGACTGAGCCACGGCAAGGAGTACATCCCGCCTCGCGAGGATCTGACCCACGCCGAGAATTTTCTCTACATGGTCTCGGGCGAGGAGCCCGAGCCCGACGTGGCGCGCGTGATGGACATCTGCTTCATCCTCCACGCCGAGCATTCCATGAACGCCTCCACCTTCGCGGGACGGGTCACCGCCTCGACCCTGGCCGATCCCTACACGGTGGTGTCCTCGGCCATCGGCGCGTTGACGGGTCCGTTGCATGGCGGCGCGAACGAGCAGGTGATCCACATGCTCCAGCAGATCGGTGAGGTCGAGAAGGTCCGGCCGTACATCGAGGACTTGATCCAGCGCAAGCAGAAGATCATGGGCGTCGGTCACCGCATCTACAAGGTGAAGGACCCGCGCGCGCTCGTGCTGCAGAAGCTCGCCGCTCAGATGATCGCGAAGCGCGGCACCAATCCCCTGCTCGCGGTCGCGCAGGAAGTCGAGAAGGTGGTGGCCGAGCACCTGTCGCCGAAGAAGATCTTTCCCAACGTGGACTTCTATTCCGGCGTGGTCTACGAGGCCATGGGCATGCCGGCTTCGCTCTTCACGCCGGTATTCGCCATCGCGCGCGTGAGCGGCTGGCTGGCGCACTGGCTCGAGCAGCTCGAGGACAACCGGATCTATCGCCCGTCTCAGATCTACACGGGCACCCACAACGAGCCCTACGTCCCGATCGACGAGCGCGTCTAGCGACGCCGACGGGTCTTCGCATGTGCACGGTGATCCTGGGTCTGGGTATCCTCGGCCCGGGATCGCTTGTTTTGGGGGCGAACCGCGACGAGTCGCCCCGGCGCCCCTCGACGGATCCCATCGTGCTCGTGGAGTCGCCGCGCGTCGTCGGGGGCCGGGACCTGATCTCCGGGGGAACGTGGCTCGCGATCCGCGAGGCGCGATTCGTGACCGCGCTGATGAATCGCCGCCCGGTGGCCGGGGACACGCGCGATCCCGCGACGCTGCACTCGCGCGGGCTTCTCTGCCTGGACGCGGCCGCCGATTCGCATCTTGCGGCGACCCTGGGACTCCTGAAGCGCCATTCCTTCGCTCCGTGCACGCTGGTCGGCGTGGGCGTGGACGGCGAGGCCTGGGCGCTGGCCACGGGCGCCGGGGAGCCGCGCGTCCAGGCGATCGCGGGGGGCTGGCACGTGATCACGCACCAGGACTTGGATGACCCGGGCGAGCCGCGGACGAAGTCGATCCTGAGCGACATCGGGGAGAAACGGCCGGGATCCGTCGAGGAGGCGTTCGACCTGATGGCCGGATATCTCCGCCGGCACGGAGAGGGGGGATGTCCTGCCGTCTGCCTTCATCGCGAGACCTTCCCCACCGTGTCGAGCAGCCTCATCGCGCTGGGAGCGCGGGAAGGGCCTTCGTACCGGCACGCTCCGGGGCCTCCGTGCGTCACGCCGTACCGGGACTACACGTCGCTCCTCTCGAACCAAGGAGACTGAAGTGACCCGCGATTTCGTGGTCTTGTCCTACTACGCGTATTTCGTGATCTTCCTGCTCGTCGAATTCGTGTTCACACGGTTCCGGCTGGGCTCCGGAGGGCAGGGCAACCGCGACCCTCTCTCCTTCCTCTTCTTCTTCGTTCTTCCGTTTGTCGGGATGTTCGTGTGGATGACGCTCGTCAACCGGCACATCGTGCCCGCGAATCCGTCCTGGCCCCAGTGGATCCTGGGGTACGCGATCGGCCTTTCGGGTTTCGCCGTCCGGTTCCTCGCGAAGCGCGCTCTGGGGCGGTTCTTCACGGTCCGGGTGCAGCTCCAGAAAGACCACGAAGTGGTGGACACGGGCCTCTACGCCGCAGTGCGCCATCCGTTGTATCTGGGGTTCATCCTGGAATGGATGGGACCGCCTTTGATCCTAGGTAGTCCCACGGGTTTCTTGCTCACGACCCTGCCGATCACGATCGGCGTGCTGCAGCGCATCCCGCGCGAGGAGGCGCTCTTGCTCGAAGGGTTGGGGCAGAAGTACCGCGACTACAAGGGGAGGACGAAGCGGCTGATCCCGGGTGTGTGGTGACCGTGAACTCGCGCCGAAGTTGATTTTCCGCTATCTTCGTTCACTCCACAGAGGGGCGGCAGCGCTCGGCAGAGCCGCCCCATAGTCCCCATCAAGGAGGCCTCATGTTCTCTCGCCGCCCTTTGACGTTCGTTCTCGCGGTCGCGTCCACCCTGCTCTTGTTCACGACGGGAGCCGGGCAGGCAAGAACCACCTGGGGCCTGCACGGCGGCTTCAGCTCCAACCCGGACCAGTTCGTCGTCGGCCCCCATATGAACCTCGAGGCAGTCGGGGAGCGTGTCTACATCGTCCCGAGCGGTGAAGTAGGATTTGGAGACCACGTGTCCACGATCGCCTTCAATGGGGACGTGCAGTACCGCTTCGCGGTGCGGAAGAGCAAGGTGCATCCCTACGCCGGCGGCGGGCTCACGCTCCTCCTCGCCAATCCCGATGGCCCCGGCGGCAGCAGCACCAACCTCGGTGTCATGGCACTCGGCGGGATCTTCTTCGGAGAGATGAACGGCAGGCCGATGTTCGTGGACGCGAAATTAGGTCTCACCGACGAAGTGCCGGACTGGAAATTCCAGTTCGGGTTCAACTTCTAGGGGGCCGGTTACCGAACAAGAGCGAAGCTGCTGGATTTAGGCTATCCAACCTCCACGGCGAAACTCAGCTCCACTTGCTCCGGCGCCAGGCAGCGCTTGTCGTCGCACGCCTGGAAGCGGACGCGCGCGACCCCGGGCACGCGGCCCGAGGTCAGGCCGGCGTCGGCCTGGATCGCGACCCGGATCGTGACCTTCCCCATGTAGACCGATAGCCGCTCTCCGCCGATCGGCGATAGCGATCCATCCGGGAAACGCATCTCCCCCGGTTTCAGCCCCTCGGTCAGGCCCAACTGGATCGACGTGGGAACGAGGTCCGCGCGCGAGGGCTTCGCGGACTGGATATGCCATCCCGGCTCGACCTCCAGCGCGATCCGAAGCTCGACGCTCTCGCCCGGGACGATGCGGGCCTTGGAGAGCTCGGCGGTGGCGACGACGGGACCGCGCTGGGCGCGCGCGGTGGTAGTGCCGCCTGCGTGTGCCTCCGGGCGCGAGGACACAGCGCCCGGCTTCGCCTCGCTCCACGCGAGGAACGCGAGCAGCAGGTGTTCCGCCGCGCGCGGCGCCTCTTGCAAAATACCCGCGAAGACCCGGAACATCTTCGCGGCGTATTCCTCGTAGCGCGCATCGCCCGTCTGGACCCACAACCGCACCAGGAGCCGCGCGGCCATCCCGTTTCCGGACGGCACCGCCTGATCGAAGACCTCCTTGGTGCGCGCGATGAGCGATTCGTGGTCGCTCGCGACGAAGAAGAATCCTCCTTCATCCGCATCCCAGAAGCGCTCGATCATGGCATCCACCAGCGCGCGCGCCTCGTCCAGCCACACGCGCTCCCCGGTCACCTGGTGGAGATCCAGGAGCCCCCACGCGAGGAAGGCGTGGTCCTCGAGATAGGCCGGAAGACGCGCCTTCCCGGCGCGCCACGAGCGGAGGAGCTTGCCGTCGCGCCGGAGCGCTTTCAGCACGAACCGGGCGGCGCGCTCCCCAGCCTCGACCAAGTCACGCCGCTCGAAAGCCTGCCCCGCATGAGCGTGGGCGCCGATCATGAGCCCGTTCCAGCTCGTCACCACCTTGTCGTCGCGCCCGGGGGCGGGGCGCCGCAGGCGCACTTCGAGCAGTAGTACCCGGGCCCGATCCATCCGCGCGCGAAGATCTTCTTCGCTCATTCCCGCATCGCGCGCCAGCTCGACCCAGGGCTTCTTCAGATGCGGAATGTTCCCGGGCTCCTCCCCGGTGACGGGGTCCGTGAAATTCCCGCCCTCCTCGATCCCATACACCCGTGCGAAGAGTTCCCCCTCCTCGGCACCGAGCAGGTCCAGGATCTCCCGCCGAGACCAGAGATAGGTCGCGCCCTCGCCGCCTTCCATGTCGGCATCGAGCGCGGAGTAGAATCCGCCCTCGGGCGAGGTCATCTCGCGCGCCACCCAGGCAAGCGCCTCCTCCGCGACCCGCCGGTACTCCGGATCCTTCCAGCGGGTGAACGCCTCCGCGTAGACCGCCGTGAGCTGGGCCACGTCGTAGAGCATCTTCTCGAAATGAGGCAACAGCCAGATCGCGTCCGTGGAGTAACGGTGGAACCCGCCGCCGATATGGTCGCGGATTCCTCCCATCGCCATGCCGTCGAGCGTCCCGCGCGCGATCTCCTCGAGCTCGGGCCGCGGCACTCCCGCCGTCGCGCGAAGCAGGAGCTGGAGCGCCCCGTGAGGCGGAAACTTCGGCGCGCCGCCGAACCCGCCGTGATGGCGATCGTAGGTGTGAACCAGCTCTTCGAGCGCGCGCTCCAAGATCGCGCGGTCGAGGAGCCCCGTGGCGACGAACTGCCGCCCTCCCTCCATTTGACGGAGCGCGCTCGCCAGGCGATCGGCCGCCGCCGCCACTTCCGCGCGGCGCCCGGCGAAAGTCTCCGCGAGCGCGCCCAGGATGGAGGCGAAGCCGGGCCGCCCGCCGCGATCGTCGGGGGGAAAGTACGTCCCGCCCCAGAACGGCTTCTGGTCGGGCGTGAGGAATACCGACATCGGCCATCCCCCGGATCCGGTCAGAAGCTGCACCGCGCGCATGTAGATCTCGTCCACGTCGGGCCGCTCTTCGCGGTCCACCTTGATCGAGACGAACCGTTCGTTCAGGAGCTTTGCGATCGACTCGCTCTCGAAGGACTCGTGCTCCATGACGTGACACCAGTGGCAGGAGCTGTAGCCGATCGAGAGGAAGATGGGCTTGTCCTCACGGCGCGCCTTCTCGAACGCCTCGGGGCCCCAGGGGTACCAGTCCACCGGGTTCCACTGATGCTGCAGAAGGTAGGGACTCTGCTCCTTGGCGAGGCGGTTGGGGGCGCTGTCCCGCACGCGGGTCGTCTCGCTCATCGGGCAGCCTCCCGCCTCCCCGCGGGCGCCGCGGGAGGGTACACTGGAGCGATGGCGGCGAACGCAGGCACAAGACGGGTGCTGTTGGCGGCGCTCCTGGCTGTGATCCTGTCCGCCTTGCTGGTCGTGATCGTTCGATGGCAGGCCGGCCGGAAGCCGGAGGCGCTTCGCACCGTGGTCCTGAGCATGCGCGATTATACGTTCAACGGGAACAATCCCACGCTGTCATTCCACGAGGGAGAGCGCGTCCGGTTCGTGGTCAAGAACGACGAGACGACTCCCATCCGGCACAATTTCGCGATCCCCTCGCTGAACGTCCCCTGCGACCGCGAGATGGGCCCCGGCGAGATTCGCCACGTCATCCTCACCCTCACCCGGCCGGGGACGTACGAGTACCTCTGCTGCACGCACCGGGGCATGGCCGGAAAGCTGGTCGTGACGGGGCCCTGAGGGGCGCCGGCATGCTACATTCCGGCGCATGGCCACATCGACACATGAACCGGCGATCGTCGCGCGGGAGCTGACGAAGCGCTACGGCGACGTGGAAGCGGTCCGCGGGGTCTCCTTCGAGGTCGGCGCCGGCGAGATCGTGGGGTTCCTCGGCCCCAACGGGGCCGGGAAGACGACCACCGTCCGCATGCTCTCCTGCTTCCTCCCTCCCACGACCGGGACGGCTTCCATCCACGACATCGATGTCCGCGAGCGGCCGCGCGACGTGAAGCGCCTCATCGGGGTCTGCCCGCAGGAAGACAACCTCGATCCCGATTTCCACGTCCTGAAGAACCTTCTCGTCTACGGCCGCTACTTTGGAATTTCGCACCGCGTCGTCCGCGACCGGGCGCTGGAGCTGCTCGCGTTCGTCGCCCTCTCCGACAAGGCGCACGCCCCCATCGCGTCGCTTTCCGGCGGCATGAAGCGCCGGCTCGTCCTGGCGCGCGCGCTCCTGAACGAGCCGCGGGTCCTCATCCTGGACGAGCCGACCACGGGGCTCGATCCGCAGGCGCGGCACGCGATCTGGACCCGCATCCGGAGCCTCCGCTCCCACGGCACGACGGTCCTGCTCACGACGCACTACATGGAGGAGGCCTCGCAGCTCTGCGACCGCGTCGTCGTGATGGACGGCGGGCGAATTCTCCTCGAGGGATCGCCCCTCGCTCTGGTGGAGCGCGAGGTGGGACGGACCGTGGTCGAGGCGTGGAACTACGCCGAGGACTTCGTCCAGTTCCTGCGCACCCTTCCGGGGCGCCTCGAGGAGGTGGGCGACCGCCTGTACTTCTATCCCGAGGAATCGGACCACGTGGAGCGGCTCTTCGATCAGCGGTTCCCGCATCAAGAAAGGCTCATCCGGCGCGCGACGCTGGAGGACGTGTTCTTGAAGCTCACCGGAAGGGCGCTCCGGGAATGAGCGCCATGCGCGACATACTCCGAAACGTCTCCCTCCGCAGCTTCCGCGTCTGGCAGCGGGATCTCGACGTGTATCTCACCAACTGGAAGACCGAGTTCCTCCCGCCTCTCTCGGAGCCGATCCTCTACGTCTTCGCGTTCGGATTCGGGCTGGGATCGCTGATCCACAGCGTCCGCTACGAGGGCCGGGAGCTTTCGTATCTACGGTTCATGGCGCCCGGGATCGTCGCGGTCGCGATCATGTTCTGGAGCTACTTCGAGACGACGTACTCTTCCTTCGTCCGCATGTACTACCAGCGCACCTTCGACGCGATCCTCGCGACCCCGCTCCTGGTCGAAGACGTCATCCTGGGCGAGCTTCTCTGGGGGGCGACGAAGGCGGTGATCGCCAGCACCATCATGCTCGGCGTTCTCTCCCTATTGGGGCTGGTGTCCTGGCCCGCGGGGCTCTGGGTGATTCCCCTCTCGGTGGTGGCGGGGGTGATGTTCTCGGCGCTGGGGCTGGTGGTCACGTCGGTCACCAAGAACATCTCCTCCTTCAACCTCCCGATGTTCCTCATGGTCATGCCGATGTTCATGTTCAGCGGGACCTTCTTCCCGGTGAGCATCCTTCCCCGGTGGGTGTTCGCGATCGCGTGGTGCCTCCCGTTGACCCACGTCTCCTATCTCGTTCGCGCCGCGGTGCTGGGCTGGCCGCGCGGGCCTCTCGTCTGGAGCGTGCTCTACATCCTGGTGCTCGCGGCCGTGCTTTCGGCGCTCGCGCTCAGGCTGATGAAGCGGCGGTTGATCCAGTAGGCTACCGCTCGAGGGTGCGGAGTCTTTCCCCGGCGATGTGCGCAATGCGCGAGGCGGGACCGCCCAGCGCGATGGCGCGGCGGTAGTGACGCTGAATTTCCTCGTAGAGAAGGGAATCCCCGGAAGCGTAGCGGAGTCGAGCGGCTTCCGCGAGATAGAGCCGCACGCGCGCTGAATCGCTGCCGGCCACCCCCGACACGTAGAAGGATCGAAGGTCGCGCTCCGCGTTCGCGAGCGCCTCGGACGAGACGCGGGGGCCGTCCCAGAGGGGCGGGAGCCCGTAGCGGGTGAGAATGGCGGCGTACCGGGGCGAAGGCGGAGCCTCATCCGAGGGCGCGCTCGGCGCGGCCGGCTGGGCCGACGGTTGCTGCTCCATCATCTTGAAGTGGGATTCCGGCGCTGCCGCCCGATTCGCTTCTTCCCGCGCGACCTCTCCCACCTGAGCCGGAGTCGGCGCGCTCTTCAACGCCACCTCGTCGGCGCGCTTCTGAAGACGATCCCTGTCCGCCTCATCGGTGACTGCACCCGCTTCCGGCGCCTTCTGCAACTGGTCGAGACCTTTCTCGGTCCCGGCGGCGGGCTCCTGGTCTTTCTTGGCCTTGGCCCCGGCCTTCGCCTCCTGCTTCGCGGGGGCGCCACTCGTGGGCGCGCCGCCCTCGGGCGCTCGGCTCGCCGCGACCCGCCGGTCCGGCAGGATCATGCGCTGATAGGGCCCTTGCTTGATGAGGATCACAACGACCACCATGACGGCGGCCGCCGCGCTGACCGTGGCGATGACCGCCGCCCACGGAAGGCCCGGCGCCTCCTTGACCCGGCCCCGCTCGCGCGCGGCGCTCTTCTCTTCGCTCCGGCGCTCACGCGTCTTCCAAGCCTCCGCGTCGCCGGCGGGCACGCTATCCTCCGCGGCTTCGCGCGCGCGCGGCTTCTTGGCGGGGTCCGCGCCGGAGGCATCCACCGCGATCCGCGCGCGGACGCTCTCGTGCAGGCCTTCCAGATATCCCGCGGGTGCTACGTCCGCCGACTGGCGCAGCTCGGCTTCGAGCGAGGAGATTTGATCGATGAAGGTGCGGCACAGGCTGCAGCCCATGACGTGGGCCTCGATGATCGCGCGCTTGTCGGGGACCATCTCTCCGTCGCGGTAGGCGAAGAGCTCCTCGGAAGTCGGGTGCAGGGGCTCGTTTTTCATGACGATCGGCGGAACCTCTCGGCTCTCCGCTTCTCCACCTCCGCGAGCAGGGCCTCGCGCGCCCGGGCCAGCCGGGACATCACGGTGCCGACAGGAATATCGAGCGCTATCGCGATCTCGGCATACGGGAGGTCACCGTCTACGCGGAGCGAGAGGATGGCCCGCTGCTCGTCCGGAAGGCTCGCCAGCGCCTCCTCCGCGTCCATCAGGCGCTGCCTGGCATCTGGATCGGGCGGCAGGTCGGAGATCCGGTCGGCCAGCGTCGTCCCATCGGCTCCCGGCTCGTCGAGCGGGACGGTGGCACGCCGGGCGCGCTGGCGGATCTGGCTCAGCGCGGACCGGGCCACGATGGTGAGGAACCAGGGCTGGAAGGCCCGGTTGGAGTCGAACCGCGGGAGCGCCCGGTACGCCTTGACGTAGCTATCCTGGACCACATCGTCGGCATCCTCGTGGTTGCGCGTGATGCGTCGCGCCAAACGGTAGGCGGGGCGTCGCGTGCGGCGCACAAGCTCGTCGAAGGCGTCGATCTGGCCCGCCAGAACGAGTTGCACGATCTCGGCGTCGGGAACCGCGGAGCGGTCGGGCTTCTTTTCACCCATTCGACGCGCACTGTACTACGCCGCTCCGGCGGGGTGTATTCCAAACAAAAGGGCGGAGCGACGAATCGCTCCGCCCTTGGGCCCTGACCCCAGGACCAGCTATTTGCGCTTACTCCGCTTGTTCGCGGCCCGGCGACTCAACCACAGCAGTCCGAGCGCCACCACCGCGCCCCAGAGAACGATCTTCAACAGCATGAACGCTCACCCCCCTTCGAGGTACTGTGCTGCATCTGCTAATGCGTAGCGTTCTGGGCTGCGATGGCCTGCGCGAGCTGGATGACGGCGGGGCCCAGGATCACGATCAACAGCGCCGGGAAAATCATGAACACAAGCGGGAACGCAAGCTTGATGCCCGCCTTGCGCGCCGCCTGCTCCGCCCGCTGGCGCCTCTTGGTGCGCATGGATTCCGCATGCGCGCGGAGCGACTGCGCGATGCTCGTCCCCAGCTTGTCGGCCTGGATGAGCATGGCGGTCAGCCCGTAGACGTCGTCCACGCCGGTGCGCCTCGCGAAGCGCCGGAGCGCGTCCGAGCGCGCCAGGCCGGTCCGGATCTCCTGATTCGAGAGAAGGAGCTCATCGCTCAGTGCGGGGCTCGCGATCGATACCTCCTGCCCCACGCGCTCGAGCCCGGCGTTCAAGCCGAGGCCCGCCTCCATGCACACCACGAGGAGATCCAGCGCGTCGGGGAGCGCGTTCTGGATCTGCGATTTCCGTGACTCGCCCTTCATGTAGAGCCAGATCGTGGGGAGATAGAAGCCGATGACGCCGGCGATCCCGCCCTGAAGCACCGTGGACCCGATGGGGTGCGCCAGGGCGTAATTGACCGTGATCCATCCGAGCCCGAGCGCGGCGGCCAGCGCGACCTTCGTGCCCAGGAACACCACCTCGGCCCGGGGCGCCCGGATGCCCGCGCGCTCGAGACCCGAGCGAAGGCTCTCGGTGCTCTCGCCCGTCGGGAGGAATCCGCCGATGGCGGCCAGAGCCTCGACGAAGAGGTTCGGCCTCTCCACCTGGGCATCCGGCCGGGAAGCGAGGGCCCGCGCGCGCAGATCGCGGAGGCGGGTGACGACGGGGTCGCGGTCGCGAACGAGGATCTGGTACAGGGCGAGAAGGCCCGTGCCGAAGGCGATCGCGAAGAGAATGGTCGAGATTACGAGCATGTCGTTAGACCTTGATGTTGACGATTTTTCGGATGGTCAGCCATCCGAGCAATTGCAGGAAGAACGCGAGGCCGAGAATGGTCCGGCCCATGGGATGGTCCCACATCTTGTGAAAGTAATCGGGCGCCACCATCAGCATGAAGATACACATTCCGACGGGCAGGGCGCTCAGGACGACCCCCGTCAGGCGGCCGGCCGAAGTGAACGTCTTGATGTCTCCCAGGATCCGGAAGCGGTCCCGGATGAGCCGGCTCGTGTTCTCGAGAACCTCCGTCAGGTTGCCGCCCGCGGTGCGCTGGAGCACGACGGCGGTGGCGAAGAACTTGAGATCGAGCGAGCCCACGCGGTTGGCCATGTTGGTCAGCGCCTCGCGCAGGTCCATGCCCAGCGCCTGTTCCTCCACGACGATCGCGAACTCGGACCGGACGGGCTCCGGAGACTCGTCGGCGACGATCTGGAGGGCGGCGGAGAAGGAGATCCCCGCGCGCAGGGCGCTCACGAGCAGGTCCAGCGCGTCCGGGAACTCCTCGGCGAACTGCCGCTGGCGGATGGATTTCTTGTACGACACCACGAGGAAAGGCGCGAAGCCCAGAGTGAACATGAGCACGGTGCCGTGGAGCGCGTGATGGAACACCGCGACCCCCACGACGTAGCCCACACCGGCGCACACGGCGATCATGAGGATGAACGCTCCGACCCGGATCGACATGCCCGCCTGGTAGAGCAGAAGCTCCAGCCGTCGGGCGATCGCAAGCCCCCGGAGCACGCGGTCCACGAACGGAATGGAGCTCAGGCGCTCGTCGCGCTCTACTTGTAAAGGGACCCACTCCTCTTTCTGCTCCGTGGCCACGCCGATCCGCTCGCGCAGGTGCTGCGTACTCTGCTCCTGTCTCCTCAGAAGGAGCGAGAAGTAGAACGTGACGGTGGCGAGGAAGATCAGCGCCGAGACGAGAAGATAGATCACCGGAGATTGGCCCTCTGGAAGATCCCGGCGAGGTCGGTCCCCGCCTGCTCGACCCGGTCCGTGAAGTGCGGCACCACGCCGGTGGACTCATAGCGGCCCACGATGCGGCCCCCGGAAGCGGTCCCGGTGCGCGTGAAGCGGAAGATCTGCTGCATGGTCACGACGGAGCCCTCCATGCCCACGATCTCGTCGATGCCCAGGATCTTGCGGCTGCCGTCCGCCATGCGCGAGACATGGATCACGACTTCGAGGGCGGAGGCGATCTGCTCTCGGATGGCCTTGTCCGGAAGGTTGTGCCCCGCCATGAGGACGAGGTTCTCGAGCCGGTGCAGCGCGTCGCGCGGCCCGTTCGCGTGAAGCGTGGTGAGCGATCCGTCGTGGCCCGTGTTCATGGCCTGGAGCATGTCCAGCACCTCGTCGCCGCGCACCTCGCCGACCACGATGCGGTCGGGCCGCATGCGCAAGGCGTTGCGGACCAGCTCGCGCTGGGTGATGGTGCCCTTGCCCTCGATGTTCGGGGGCCGCGTCTCGAGCCGGACCACGTGCGGCTGCTGCATCTGGAGCTCCGCCGAGTCCTCGATCGTGACGATGCGCTCCCCCTCGGGGATGTAGCGCGAGAGAATGTTGAGCAGGGTCGTCTTACCGGAGCCGGTGCCGCCGGTGATCAGGCAGTTGATCCGCGCGCGCACGATCCCTCTCAACAAATGCGCCATCGGCTCGGAGATCGATCCCAGCTCGAGAAGGTTTTCGATGGAGAGGGCCCGCTTGCGGAAGCGCCGGATGGAGAGAATGGGTCCGTCCAGGGCCACCGGAGGAATGATGGCGTTCACACGCGAGCCGTCCGGCAGCCGCGCGTCCACCAGCGGGCTCGACTCGTCGAGACGCCGTCCCACGCGCGAGATGATGCGGTCGATGATGAGCCTCAGGTGCGCCTCGTCGCGGAACTGCGCCTGCGTCAGCTCGAGCTTGCCCAGGCGCTCCACGTAGACCTGCCGGTGCGTGTTCACGAGGATGTCCGAGATCTCTTCGTCCAGAAGGAAGGGCGTGATCGGCCCCAGGTCGAAGGTGTCGTGCAGGAGGTCCTGAACCAGGCGCTCTTCATCGGCCCGCGTGAGCTTGACGCTGGACTCCGAGAGAAGCTTCCGGCCCAGGGACTCCACCTGGTCGCGGCGCTGCGCCTCGTCCATGTCCTCGAGGCTGGTGAAATTGAGCTTGGAGATGAGGTCGCGGTGCAGCCGGCGCTTCAGCTCCTGGAACTCGTCCTGCTGGCCGTTCTTCCCGTGCGCATGAGCCGCGAATTCGGGAGTGGCGACGGGCGACGCGGAAGGCCCGCGGCGCAAGCGGTCTCTCAAGCTCATCTGTTGGCCATCCTTCCAAAGAATCCTTTACGCGGGGGCGGGGCCGCTTCCGGCACCTCTCGGTTGATCAGCTTTCCCGCGAGCGCGATGATGTCGCGCGCGGCGGGGGCGTCGGGGTCGTCCAGACAGAGCGGGCGGCCCGAGTTCACGGACGTGAAGATGCGCTGGTAGTCGTTCTCGACGGTGTGATAGGCCCGGCTCTGGAGCGCCTCGGCGAGCTGGTCGAGCGAGATCAGGGCGCGGCTCCGGGAATACCGGTTCACGATGAGCTTCACGCGCTCCGGCACCATGGTGTAGTGGAGCCGCTCGAAGACGTCGATCGCGCGGCGCGCGGCCCGGATCCCCGGGACGCTCAGCTCCAGCACCACGAGGATCGAGGTGCTCCGGTCGAAGAGCTCCAGCGACACCTCGTCGAAGGTGTGCGGCGCGTCGATGACCACCACCTCGAACGACGAGGAGAGCGCGTCCACCGCGCCCCCCGCCTGGGCCGGGGAGACGATCTCCAGATTGTTGAGATCCTCGGGCTGGGCCAGGACCGACGTTCCGCTGTGATGATGGAGCAGATTCATGTGCACGGTCGGCGAGTCGATGCGCGGGGCGCGGACGAGATCCGCGATCGAGTGCTCCGCCTTGAGCCCGAGGAGATTCGCCGCGTCCCCCGAGGCGTGATCGAAGTCCGCCAGCGCGGTGGTGACCCCGAAGTGAGTCTTGAAGGTCACCGCCAGATTCGCCGCGATGGTGGAGGTACCGACGCCGCCTTTCGGCCCAAACACAGTAATGATCGAGCGCGCCCGGGTTTCCCCAGCGGAACGTGCGGCGCCGCTCCGCGAAACGCGCTCGACCGCTTCCTGAAGATGAACTTTGTCCAACGGCTTCTTGAGGACTTCCTGGGCTCCCGAGCGAATGGCCTTGAGGAGCACCTGGGGATCCAGTGAATTCGAGAGGAGGAACAGAGCGATGTCCGGCGCGTCCAGCTTGAAGCTGCCCGCGGCGCTCAGAGCCCCTTCGTAGGCGTCGGGAAGGTCGAGGAGCACGATCCGCGGACGCAGCTGTCGGGCCAGAAGGAGACCGCTTCGAAGCTCCGAGCGCTCGCCCACGACCTCCACGCCGGGCAAGCCTTCGAGCGCCGCGCGCGTGGTGTCGCGGACCTTCTCGTCGCCCAGGATGAGGAGGATCGTGATCGATCCCGATCCATTGCCCTCGGGCTCGCCGCCGGGGGGCGGAACCGCTCCGTGCCCTCCGACGTGGTTCGAGTTGGCGTCCATCATGGTGCCATCCTGTTCACCGGAAGTGTCATCTACTGAACGAGCCGGAGGGTGAAGAGCTTGGAGTTGGTGGGCGGGGGCCCATCCGCCGAGCCCGGCACGACGTAGTTGATGAACTGCCCGATGGCGAAGTTCTGCGGTCCGGCCGGCCCGGGCCGGTTCAGCAGGAAGAAGGCGGCCAGACCCACGATATTGACGCCCTTCTTCCCGTTCACGTCGAACGTCTCGATGAGCGGGCAAATGAGCACGCGCCTTCCGTTGCCTGTGTATTGCTGGTAACAAATGTTCTGGCGCGTATCCGTGTCCGAGTCAAAACGATCTCGAAGCGCCGGCCGGATGATACCGACCTTGTTCCCGGGCTCCGAGTAGGTGAGCTGGTCCCCGATCTTGATGCAGCAGCTGTAGCCGGTGGTGATGTAGCACGTGAGTTGCGCGTTGATCCCGTTCTGGTCGGCGCAAGGTCCCTGAGAGCACGCGGGAAAGTCCAGGAGCTGGAAATTGCCGTCTTTGGGCCCTACGGAGAGCTTGAGCGTGTCCTTGCTGCCGCACGCGGTGTTGAAGCCGCCCACCCGATCGACGACCCCGAACGGCGATATGCCGTCACAGGGCTCGTCCGTGGGCCGCACCTCCGCCACCGCGAAGGCGTTCATGTTCAGCGATGAGATACCAAGCGTCCGGGCAAAGATGGTCGTCATGGCATTCCCTTTGGACGAATCCCGGTGGACGGTCACCTTCACCTTGTTCAGCGAGGGAAAGGACACATCGGAAGCCGGATCGATGGCCACGGGCTCGGAAGTCTCCTGGAGGGCGGTGTTCAGACCCGCCACGTACGCGGCCCGAACCCGGGCGCTGTCCTGCACGATGTTGCCTGTGGTGGCGTCTATTTTCGAAGCCCCAGCGAGCGCCGCGGCGTCCGCAGCCCTCTGAAGCTCGTTCTTCGTGACCGTGAGCTTTCCCATGTCGATTGCGAGCGAAACCAGCCAGAGCGACGAGAGAAGGAATATCGCGACGTACATGATCGCGACCCCCCGCTCATCCCTGATGTTGTCCTTCCGCGGTGCCATGCTCAACGTCCTCCTTCACGCTCCTCGCCGGGTAGATTCTTCGGGAAGCTGCGCGCCAGCTGGCGCACGATCTGCGGCGACACCACAATCACGAGGTCCCGGTCCAAGGTCTCGGTTTTCGTGTGTTTGAACAGAAGACTCACGAGCGGGATGTCGCCCAGGATGGGGAACTTCGAAATGGTCTTGGTGACCTCGCGCTGCTTCACGCCGCCGATCACCAGCACTTCGCCGTCCCGCATCTCCACCGTGGTGCTGATGCGGCGCGTCACGAGGCCCGGCACGATGTAGCCGTTAAGGAGCACGGCGTGGGTGTTGTCGGGGGCGCTGACCTCGGGTGCGACGAAGAGCTTGATGCGATTGCTGTCGAGCACGGTCGGAATGAAGGCCAGCTTCACTCCGAATTCCTTCCACTCGATAGTGATCTGGATGCCCTGTTGCGTGGCTTGCGCGATCGGAACCGGGAACTCGCCGCCCGCCAGGAACGATGCGCTGTCACCGCTCAGGGCCACGAGGTTCGGACTCGCGAGCGTACGGGCCGCGCCCTTCTGCTCCATCGCGCGAAGGGTCCCCATCAACGTGAGGCTTCCGTCGGCCTTCCGGTAGGTCGTGAAAGCGTCCGTGGTGGGGCCGATGCGCAAGGGGTCGCTCGGCTGCTCCACCTTCGTGACGAAGAGGCCGCCCGAAAGGGCCCCCTCCAGCTTGTCCGAGGTCGCGTGGGTGATCCAATCCAATCCGAATTCCGAAAGCCGCTGCTCGTTCAGCTCCGCCACCTTGCATTGGAGCAGAACCTGGCGCACAGCGTTCGCGTCCACCGCCGTCACCTGGTAGAGCGTGTGACGGCCGCCCTCTTCCCAGACCACGAGGGTGGTGGCCCCCGATCCCTTCCCGGTGACCACGACGGTCCGGGCGGAACCGACGGCGGCGTCAGCGATCTTGGGATCCGCGATCGAAACGGTGCTCACGTCCTCGTTCATCTCGAGCACGATCGATTGCCCCACGCCGACTTCCAGGGATGGTCCGGCCTGGGTCAGGTCGACCGCCTGGGCCAGACCAGGCGGAGGCATCATGAGGAGAAGCAGGAGCGCGGCGCCTTGAATCCCGCGCAGAATGTTTCTCTCGGAACAGATCGATGGGATCAATCCCGTGCTCCTTGGATTAGGGGTCGATGGAAGGTCACTGCACGCTGTCTTTCAGGGCCGGAACTTCACTCACCTTCGAATCACGGATGATGCGCACCGTCACCTTGGGCGGACGCGCCTGCGCCATGGGCCGGGCCGGCGCCGGGGTTTCTTTGGGAGCCACCGCCTTGCCATGCCCCGTACGATGGCCGCCGGTGGAAGCGACTTTCGGCGCCTCTCCGCCCAGCATTTCGTGGGTGTCGAGCGAGGCCACTCTCGTGGTGTCGTTGTCCCCCGGGTTCCGGAGCACCAAGTGGACCTTGCCTTCGTGGAGGCCGAGAGCGAGCCTCTCCGCTCCGGAGGGATCCACGAGGATGGTCACAGCCTGAACGGTGATGGGCTTGTTGTCCTGCTGCGTGGTGCGCTGCCCCGAGGCGAGG
>JBGPMB010000047.1:0-16310 GCA_041486775.1 Candidatus Eiseniibacteriota bacterium
CGGATTCGCGGACATTCCCCTGCGGACGAACCTGGCCTGGGTGCTGGCCGGGGCGTGGCTCACCTTCGCCGTGATCCGAAACCTCATGCGCTCCTACCACGGCCGCGCCCTCCTCGCCATCCGCGAGGACGAGATCGCAGCCGAGGCGCTCGGCGTGCCGACCACGCGCTACAAGGTCACCGCGTTCGTGATCGGCGCCTTCTTTGCGGGGGTCGCCGGCGCGCTTTTCTCCCACTACACCTACCTCCACACGAACAGCTTCACGTTCATGAAGTCGATCGAAGTCGTGATCATGGTCGTGCTCGGAGGGATGGGGAGCCTGACGGGCTCGATCCTGGGCGCGATCCTCCTCACGGCGCTCCCCGAGCTGCTCCGGTTCGCCAGCGCCGAGCGGCTCATCATCTACTCGCTCCTCCTGATCGTGCTCATGATCGCGAGGCCACAGGGCATTCTGGGCCGCCGCGAGCTTTCCTTCCGCCGCCGGCGCGCGGAGAGCGCGTCCCGTCCCACGCTCGCGGCATGAGTGCGTCCCTGCTGCCGCTCCTCTCGCTCCGGCGGCTCTCGGTCACCTTCGGCGGTCTCAAGGCCGTCAGCGAGCTGGACTACGACCTCCCGCCGAAAGCGCTCGGGGGGCTGATCGGGCCGAACGGGGCGGGAAAGACGACCGTCTTCAACGCCATCACCGGCATCTATCGTCCGACCTCGGGGGAGATCCTCCTCGAGGGGAAACCCATCCAGGGCCGTCCGACCAACGTGATCGCCGGCCGCGGCGTCGCGCGCACGTTCCAGAATCCCCGCCTCTTCGCCGACCTGAGCTGCCTCGACAACGTGCGGATCGCCTGCCACCTGAAGGGGGGCACGGCGCTCGCCGACAGCATCTTCGCCACGCCCCGCTCGGAGCAGGAGGAGCAGAGCATCCTCCGGCGCTCGGAGGAGCTCCTCGAGGCCTTCGGGCTCTCGAAGTACAAGGACAGCGAGGCGCGCTCGCTGCCGTACGGGGAGCAGCGGAGGCTCGAGATCGCCCGCACGCTGGCCACGGAGCCCAAGCTGCTCCTGCTCGACGAGCCGGCGGCGGGGATGAACGGTCCGGAATCCGAGGCGCTCATGCACCTGATTCGCGACATCCGGGAGCGGTACCATCTCACCGTGCTCCTGATCGAGCACGACATGAAGGTGGTCATGGGGATCTGCGAGAGGATCGCGGTGCTGGACTACGGGGTGAAGATCGCGGAGGGAAGCCCGGAAGAGATCCGGCGGGACCCCAAGGTGATCGAGGCCTACCTGGGCGAGGAGCCGTGAGCTTCCTGGAGCTTCAGGACCTCCACGTCCACTACGGGGGTATCCACGCCTTGAAGGGCGTCTCGATCTCGGTCGAGGAGGGGCGGATCGCCACCCTGGTGGGCGCGAACGGAGCGGGGAAGAGCACGACACTGCGGGCCATCTCCGGGCTGATCCAGCCGAGCCGGGGCGACATCCGCTTCCGGGGGAAGTCGCTCGTCGGGATGAAGGCCCACAAGATCGTGGCTGCGGGCATCTCCCATGTGCCGGAGGGGAGAATCGTGTTCGCGAACCTCACCGTGCTGGACAATCTGGAGATGGGCGCCTATCTGAGGCGGGACCGGGCCGGGATCACGGCAGACCTCCGGAAGGTCTTCCAGCTCTTCCCGCGCCTCGAGGAGCGCCGCCGCCAGGCCGCGGGCACGCTGAGCGGAGGCGAGCAGCAGATGCTGGCCATCGGCCGCGCGCTCATGGCCCGGCCGGCGCTCCTTCTCATGGACGAGCCCTCGCTGGCGCTCGCCCCCATCCTGGTCCGGGAGATCTTCTCGGTCATCCGCGAGATCCGCTCGCAGGGCACGACCATCGTGCTCGTGGAGCAGAACGCGCGGATGGCCCTCGCGACCGCGGACTTCGGCTACGTGCTCGAGACCGGGTTGGTCCGGATGTCCGACCGCGCCCAGGTCCTCCTGGAATCGCCGTTCGTTCAGGCGGCCTACCTGGGCGGCTCCGCATGACGCCGAAGAAGGCGGCCGCGCCCCGGCGGAAGGACCTCCGGTCGCTCCCCTCGGTCGGGTCCCTGCTGGAATCTCCGGAGCTTTCGTCGTTCCGCGGGCGGGCCCCCCACGCGGTCCTGGCCGCCGCGGCGCGCGAGGCGATTGCCGCCGCCCGGGCCGCCGTCGCGGGGCCGGGGAGAAAGATTGCGCTCCCGACCCGCGAGTCGATCCTGCGCGACGCGGCGGCGCGCGTGGAGCAGGAGCTCCATTTAGCACCCCGGCCCCTGATCAACGCCACCGGGATCGTGCTCCACACCAATCTCGGCCGCGCCGTGCTCGCGGAGGAGGCGGTCGCGGCGGTGGCCGAGGTCGCGCGCCGCTACACCGATCTCGAGCTGGATCTCAAGACCGGGTCGCGGGGCTCGCGGTCGGCGCACGTGGAGCCGATCCTGACCGAGCTCCTGGGGGCCGAGGCGGCGCTGGTGGTGAACAACAACGCCGCGGCAATGCTGCTCGCGCTCAACACCTTCGCGCTCGGGAAGGAGGCGATCGTCTCCCGGGGCCAGCTGATCGAGATCGGCGGGAGCTTCCGCATTCCAGACATCTTGGAGAGGGCCGGCGCCAAGCTGCGGGAGGTGGGCACCACCAACAAGACCCATTTGAGGGATTATGAGCGGGCGATCGGCCCGAACACCGGCCTCCTTCTCCGGGTGCACCCGAGTAATTTCGCGATGATCGGCTTCACCGAGGAGGTGACGCGGGAGGAGCTGGTTGCGCTCGCGCGTAAGAGCCGCGTGCCGCTGGTGGAGGACGTCGGGAGCGGCGCGCTCATCGATTTCACGCGCTGGGGGCTTCCCGCCGAGCCGACCGCGCGCGAGGCCCTGGCGCAAGGCGTCTCCGTCGTGTGCATGAGCGGCGACAAGCTCCTCGGCGGCCCCCAGGCCGGCATCCTCGCGGGGAAACGGAAGCTCATCGAGGCCATGAGGCAGAATCCCATGGCGCGCGCCTTGCGGGTGGACAAGCTGACGCTGGCGGCGCTCGTCGCGACGCTGCGTCTGTATCGCGAGCCCGGGAAGGTCGAGACCGCGATTCCCACACTCCGCATGCTCCACGAGTCCGCGGGGAGCGTCCGCGCGCGCGCGGAGGAAATTCTTCGCGCCCTCGGAGCGGATCGGGCTTCTCAGCACCGCGCGGAGGTGGTAGCCTGCACCACCGAAGTGGGCGGAGGCGCGATGCCGCTCGCCCGCGTTCCCTCGTATGCCCTCGCGCTTCGTCCCGCGCGGGGCAAGGTCGAGGATCTAGCCCGGTCGCTCCGCACCGGTCCCGATCCGGTGATCGGCAGGATCGAGTCGGGCCGGCTCCTGTTGGATCTCCGCACCGTGCATCGCGACGAGCACGAGAGGCTCGCCGCTTCGATTGCGCGAGCGCTCGAGGAGGAACCCTGACGCCGTCCAGCGATCTGGAAGTGGAGCGGTACTCCGACCCTCAGAGCTTCGCGCGCGAGGTGAACCTCCCGCTCATCGGCGCGGTGCACGTCCCGCCCATTCCCGCCGCCGCCCCGGCCTCCACGTTTCTCGCGGCCGACGATCCCGACGAGATGAGGCCGGTCGTCGACCTCCTGACCCAAACCCGGAAATCCCTCACGCTGCGCTCGCTCTTCATGACGGGATTTCCGCACGATCCCGAGTTCTTCGCGGCGGGCGTGGCGCTGGCGCGGCAATGGACGCGCCAGGGACTCCGGGTCGCCGTGGTGGACCTCGACTATCGCCATCCCACGGTCGTCCGGCCGCGGCCCGATCCCGACGAAGGCTTGGTGGACGCCCTGGAGTACGGCTGCTCCTTCCAGCGCATCGCCTGGGAGCTGGTGGCGGACGCCCTCTGGCTGGTCGGCCCCGGCAGCCATCCGCCCGACGAGCGGCGCTTCTCCGAGCATCCGGACTGGACGCGGGTGATGCGGATCTTCTCGGCGAGGGTGGACGTCACGCTCTACATGGCTCCGTTCCTCGATCGGAAAGGCTTCACGGGGGCTCTCTCCAAACGAATGGACGGCGTGGTCCTGGCCGCTTGCGTGCGGCGCTCGGGGCGCGCGGCGCTCCGCGACGCCTTCCTCGAGCTCTGGGGCTCCGATGCGCCCATGATCGGCTGCATCGGCATCGATTCGCCCGATGGCCAGAGCCCGCGGGGCGAGGTGCAGCTCCCGGCGGATCGCCTGTCGACTTCCGCGACGCCCGTTCGGGCGCAGGCGACCCGCGCGCCGTCGGCCCCGCCGGGCGCACCGGGACCCTCTTCGACCGATTGGACGTTTCCGTCTCCCGAGGTGCATCGGCCGCCGGACGCGCCCGAGCGCCGTGCCGCTCCCCGTGACGAGGGGCGTGGAGGGGCGACGGGGCGGGAAACCACCGACGTGGCACCGCAGGCTCTCGTCGAGCGGCTCTCCGACGAGGTCCGGCGCGGCCATGTTCCGCGCTCCGCGCGCTCGCGCTCCCGTGGGCTCCTCCTTGTCGCGATCGCCCTGGCGCTCGCGGGCGCGGGGCTGTTCGTGACCTACCAGGCGATGCACCGCGACAAGGCCCGGGCGGCCGCACCCCAGGAGACCCTCCCCGCAGGCACCGAGCAGGTCCTGCCCGCGGATCTCGGCACGGGCGTCTCGGGCATGCCCGCTCCGGACGGCCGGACCGGCGCGACCCCGCCGGCCACGGGCGTCGCGACTCCAGGCGCCGCGACTCCAGGCGTCGCCGGCCAAACACAGGAACCATCCGCCGCGCCGGGATCCGCCGTGTCGCCCCTGGAGGGGAGCGAGAAGCCTTCGACACCCGCTCCTCCCTTAGGGAACGCGGCGCCCCAGAAGCTCGACGCGAAAACCCTGGCGAGTCTGCATTATGAAATTCACGTGGCTTCCTTCACGGACGATGGCAAGGCGCGCCTCGCCGTGAAGCGCCTGCGGGAAAAAGGTCTCGACGCCTGGTACGCGAAGGCGACCAATCAACGAAACTGGTATCGAGTTTTCGTCGGGCACTACGCCACCCACGAGGAAGCCGCCCGCCACGCCTCATCCCTGCTCGGGCGCGGCCTGGTGGAACACGCCATCGCCTATCCCGACCATGCGAGGTAGAACGTGTTCCTGAAACGGCTCGACATCCAGGGGTTCAAGTCCTTCCCACAGCGCATCCGAGTCGATTTCGGTCCGGGCATCACGTCGGTCGTCGGTCCCAACGGGAGCGGCAAGACCAACATCGTCGAGGCGATTCGCTGGGTGCTGGGGGAGCAGAACATGCGAAACCTCCGCGGCGACACCCTCGAGGACGTGATCTTCACGGGCTCCTCGCAGCGGAAACCGCTCGGTATGGCCGAAGTCTCGCTCACGATGTTCAACAATCGGGGTGTCCTGCCGGTCGAGTACACGGAGATCGCGGTCGGACGCCGCACGTTCCGGAACGGCCAGAGCGAGTATTTCATCAACAAGAAGCCGTGCCGGCTGCGCGACGTGCGCGACCTCTTCCTGGACACGGGCATGGGCTCGCACGCCTACTCCCTCATCGAGCGCGGCATGGTGGACAACGTCCTCTCGGACGAGAGCGGCCACCGGCGCTTCCTCTTCGAGGAGGCGGCCGGGATCATGCGCTACAAGACCCGGAAGAAAGAGGCGCTCCAGAAGCTGGACCTCACGGTGACGGACTTGACGCGGGTGAACGACATCGTGATCGAGATCGAGCGCGAGGTTCGTTCGCTCGGGCGGCAGGTCGGGAAGGCGCGTCGGTTCCATCGTCTGCGCGAGGAGATCAAGGCGCTCGACCTGGGACTCGCGAAGGAGCAGTACGATCGGCTCGCCGGGGCCGGAGGGGCGCTCCACCAGGAGCACGCGCGGGCGGAGGATCGCCGGACGGCGTTGACCTCGGTGCTCGCCCGGCACGAGGCGGAGCTGGAGCAGATCAAACTGGACCTCCTGAAGCGCGAAGCTGAGGTCCGCCTCGCCCAGGAAGAGCTGAACGAGCGCGAGGCGCGCGGGGCGGCGCTCCTGAACGAGGTGGCGGTGCTCCGCGAGCGGCGCGCGGGATTGCAGGAGAAGCTGGAGCACGCCCGCTCCGAGGGCGTGCGCCTGACCCAGAGTTTGGAGGAGCTTCGGCGCGCCAAGGAGAAGCTCGAGGAGGAGCGAAACCGGCTGGGCGTGGCGCAAACGGACAAGGCGCGGGAGCTTGCGGAGATGGAGGCGGCCCTCTCGTCCGTGCAGCCGAGGCTGGAAGCGCGCCGCGAAGCGCTCCACCAGAGAAAGCAGCTCTCGCTCGACCTCTTCCAGACGCGCGTGAAGCAGCAGAGCGCCGCCCAGACCTGGGCCGCGAAGGAGGGAGATCTCCAGCGAAGGAAAGAGCAGCTCCTCGAGGAATCGGCGGGGTTGGACCGGGAAGAGCGCTCCCTCTCGGAATCGCTCGAGGCGATCGCCCGCGCGGCGGAAAGCGCCGCCGCGGAAGTCGAGCGCGTGCGGGCGCGCGTCGACAGCGAGACCCGCGCGATCGCCGGGATCGAGGAACAGATCCGCGTTCACGATGAATCTGAAAAACGGGCGCGGGAGGAGTACGCGGCCCTGGAGTCGCGCCGGACGACGCTTCGCGAGCTCAAGGACCGCTACGAAGGATACGACGAGAGCGTGCGCTCGCTCGTGGCCGGACCCACCCGCCCGGCCCGGATCCTGGGGACCGTGGGGGACGTGCTCCACGCCTCGGGGGACTGGCTCCTGGCGCTCGAAGCCTCGCTCGGCGAGGCCGTGCAGTTCATCGTCGCGGAGCGGACCGACGCGGCGCTCCAGGCCCTCCACACGCTGGAATCCGGCGGCGGCGGACGCGCGACCTTCATCGCGCTGGACCGGCTCTCCTGGGCGCGCGCCGTGGAAGTGCCCGAGAAGATATTGAAATCTCCGGGCGTTCACGGGCTCCTGCTCGAGCACGTCCGGTTCGAGCCGGGATTCATCGCGCTCGCGTCCTTCCTTCTCTCGGGCGTCGTGGTCGTCGATTCGATCGACGTGGGCCTCAAGCTCCTGGACGAGAACCGCGAGCTTCGGCTCCATTTCGTGACCCGCCACGGAGAGCACGTCCGGGGTCCCGGCATCTTCCAGGGGGGCGGCGGACCGACCCGCGCGGGCTCCGTGCTACGCCGTGAGGAGGAGCTGGAGCGGCTGGAGGGTGAGATCACGCGCTCCTCGGCGGATCTCAAGACCGCGTTGGCCCACACCGAGGCCCTTCGCTCGGGCCGCGTCGACGCGCAGGCCGCGCTCGAGGATGCCAACCGTGAGCTCCGGGAAGCCGAGGAGGCCCATCGCGCGGAGGAAGCTCATCGCGCCGAGCAGGCGATCCGGAAGGAGGCCGCCGCGCGCACGCGGGCGGCGCTCTCGACCGCGCTCGAGGTCGTGGAATCGGAGATCAAGGTGGCGCTGGTCGAAGCGGAGATCGCGGGGCTCGCCCTCCAATCCACCGACGAGGAGCACGGGCGGCTTACGGACGACCTCGCGCGGGAAGAAGCGGCCGTGCTGGAGCTGGAACACGAGCGGGACCGCCTCGCCGCGCTCCACGCGGAGTTCCGGATCGAATCCACGCGGGCCAAGACCGCCTTCGAGACGAGCCTCGGCGAGATCGAGCGCATCGGGGTGAGCGCCATGGAAGCGGAGCGCGAGATCGCGTCGCGGGCGGAAGAGTCGGCCGAGACGGACCGGCGGATTCAGGAAGCCCACGCCGAGGGGGCTCGCAAGGAACAGGAGCTCACCGCCGAGATCGAGCTCAAGGGGGGGAAGGAGAAGGCGCTCCAGGTCTCGCGTGAAGGGTTCGGAGCGGTGAAGGGCTCCGCCGACGACCTGGAGACCAAGGCGCGGGATCTGCGCCGCGAGCACCATGAGATCACCGAACGGCTCCACCGCGCCGAGCTGGAGCGCGCCGAATCCGAGACCGAGATGCGGGTCCTGCTCGACCGCGTGCGGAACGAGTACGAGGTGAACCTCTCGACCTGGACGCCGCAGGCGCTCCCGGACCCGGAAGGGCAGAGCCCGCTCGCCGAGATCGAGGACGCCGAGTTCGAAGGTGACGAGACGCAGGTGCCGGACGAGGCCATCGTCACGCGGCCCATGACGACATACGGAGCGGATGCCGAGCCGGAAACCCGCGAGGAGCGGCAGGAGCGGTTGCGGTTGCTACAAGAGAAGGTCCGCTCGCTGGGCCCGGTGAATCTCCTCGCCATGCAGGACTACGAGGAGCGTCGGCAGAGGCTGTCGTTCCTCGCGGGGCAGCGCAAGGACTTGGACGAGGCCAGGCTTTCCCTGCTGGAGGCGATCCAGAAGATCAACCTGACCGCCTCGGAACTTTTCCAGAAGACATTCGCCCAGGTGAACGAGAATTTTCAGAAGGTGTTCAAGACCCTTTTCGAGGGTGGGGAAGCCGCCCTCACGCTCAGCGGGGACGACCCCCTCGAAGCCGAGATCGATATCCTGGCGCGGCCGCGCGGGAAGAAGCCTCAGTCTCTCTCCCTCCTCTCGGGGGGCGAGAAGGCGCTGACCGCGATCGCGCTTCTCTTCGCGATCTATCTCGTCAAGCCGAGCCCCTTCTGCATCCTCGACGAGGTGGACGCGCCCCTGGACGACGCCAATATCGATCGATTCGTTCTGCTGCTCCGGGAGTTCAGCCGGAACACCCAGTTCATCGTCGTCACGCACAACAAGAAGACGATGGAGGTGGCGGACTGCCTGTACGGAGTCACCATGGAAGAGCCGGGCGTTTCGAAGCTGGTCTCCGTCCGCTGGAACGCCGAGCCGCCGCAGGAGTCCGAGCCCGAAACATCGCAGGAGTTAGCACAGGCCGAGACGTAGGATCGGTTCGTGGCCTTTCTCGACAAGATCACCCAGGGACTCAAGAAGACGCGCGACACCCTGTTCGGACAGGTCGCGTCGGTCTTTCAGCACGGGCATGAGCTGAGCGAGGGGGACTACGAGGCCCTCGAGGCCGCGCTCTTGCGCGCCGATGTCGGGCCGGCAACGACAGACAAGGTTCTCACCGGGGTTCGCGCGCGGCTCGCCGACCGTGCCTTCACCGGCGACGCGCGGGAGGCGCTGCGCGCTGAGATCGAGACGATTCTCATGGTCGGGGGGGGCGATGTTTCCCCCGAGGGCGCGGCCCCCTACGTCATCCTCGTCGTAGGGGTGAATGGTTCGGGCAAGACCACGACGATCGCGAAACTAGCCGATCGCTTCAAGCGCGCGGGCGACTCGGTGCTGCTGGTGGCCTGCGACACCTTTCGCGCGGCCGCGGCCGACCAGCTCGAGGTCTGGGCCGGACGCGCCAGGGTCGAGATCGTGAAGCAGAAGCCGGGGGCGGACCCCGCCGCGGTCGCGTTTGACGGCATGGCCCGCGCCAGGAGCCGCGGCGTCCAACGGGTCCTCGTGGACACCGCGGGCCGGCTCCACGTGAAGGTCAATTTGATGGAAGAGGTGAAGAAGATCCGCCGTGTGATCGAGCAGCAGATTCCGGGCGCGCCGCACGAGGTACTGCTCGTCCTGGACGCGTCCACAGGCCAGAACGGATTGAATCAGGCGCGCGATTTCGGGCAGGCGCTCGGAGTCACGGGGCTCGTGCTCACGAAGCTCGACGGGAGCGCGAAGGGCGGCGTGGCGCTGGCCATCGCCGATACGTTGAACCTTCCCATCCGCTGGGTCGGAGTGGGCGAGGGGATGGAAGACTTGGTCCCGTTTCAGGCCTCCGAGTTCGCCCAGGCTCTGATCCAGTCCTAGCTCAGCCGCCGTCTCCCAGGATGACCTGGTTTTTCCCCAGCGATTTCGCCTGACGGAGGTTCATGTTCGCGCGGGTCCAGAGCTCGTGGCCGATCTTCTCCCTGCCTGCCGCGTCCAGGCCGCGGGTGCGGTCGACCCGCAGGGAGACGTCGGCGGGGAACATCGCGCCTCCGAGGCTCATCGTGACGCGGACCGCGTTCTCGCGCCCCTCGAGGGTCGGGACCACGATGGCCAGATTTTGGATCTTGAGACGCAATCGCTCGCAGATCTCTCTCGCGTCGTCCGGAGTGGTCTCGGCGCTCAAGATGAGCGCGAACTCCTCGCCTCCCCAACGGGCGACGGTATCGAAGGGACGCACACTCGAGGACAAAGTCTGCGAGATCTCCCGGAGCACCGCGTTTCCCGCCTCGTAGCCATAGAGGTCGTTCAGCTGCTTGAAATTATCGAGGTCCCCGATGACCAGCGACATGGGGCGGCCCTCCCGGAAGGCGCGGGCGATCTCCCGGTCCAGCTGGCGACCGAAGTAGGGGCGGTTGTAGACCCCGGTCAGCTCGTCGATCATCACGAGCATGCCGAGCTTCTTCAGCGTCACGAGGAGATCGGTCGCGTGCTCGGCGACCACGTTCAAGAGCCCCAGCCGCTCGTCCGAGAAGAACCCGGGTGTCTTGCTCCAGGCCTCGAGCACGTAGAGAAACGGGGTGCCGGGCTCGCCCACCCGCGCCATGGCGAGCGATCGGGCGCCCTCGGGCACGTCCTTCGGCTCGTAGGGAGCGACCGCGACGTGCATCGTGGCATCCATCGACTCGGCGTCGATCATGACGCGCACGTATCCGGGCTTCGCGAGATCCTCGATGTAGACGGGCACGGCGCGCCGGCCCACCCAGTTCTCCGCGAGCGCGCGGTTCCAGGGCTCTCCCTCGCTCACCGGCTGGGCGTAGCGCGTGTCGAGCCCCCGGGCGAGCGAGTAGAGGCGGGTATCGTCGCACTCGAGGATCTGCATCGCCGAGCTCAAGATGGTGCGCAGGATGTCGGCGGGATCGGTCTGGAGGTATTCGGCGTTTCGCTCGTCGCGCGCGAAGAGCTTTCGCTCCACGGCGATCAGATGCGAGATCACCCGGTAGAGGAGCTTGCTCCGGACGTGCCAGTGAGGCCTGGACGCCCGGACGAGCGCTTCTTCTTCCGCCCGCGTTCCCGCGGCCGCGGGCAGAAGAAATGTCCCTCCGGCGGCGCGCTCGCGGTACCGCACGTAGGCGACGCCGTCGCGCTGAAAGCGGTCGACGCGCTCGAGAAGGCCGGCGTCGACCAGGCGTTCCGCGATCTCGAACGTGACCTCATCCCGGCGGCCTTTGTCCATCTCCCCGAGGGCCAGCTCGATGGGGGTGTTCGGGGCACCGGCGGTCGGTTCTTGGAGCAGGCGGAGCGAGGAGAGGGATGCCGTACGGATGCGGTGGGGTTCGTTCATTCCCTACGGGTCTCGGGTGCGCGCGCAATGATGACCGGAAAGATTCTATTCATTATATCATGGTCAGGCCCTCCGGGAGACCCCCCGAACCCCCGCCCGGCCCGGAAAATCCGCGCTAAGGTGCTTTTGGCCTTGATTTTGTGGTCCGCCTATGGTAGCTTCATCCAGGTAGCCGGTTCGCCTGCCCAAAGGAAGGGTGCGCATGGCTCCAAACCACACTTATCGACGGATGGCATCCTCTAGGCCGTCTTTGGAATTCCCCCCGCCAGTGTCCCCATTCGTTCATTCCGTCCGAAAAGAGCGCGACATCGAAATGTCCACCGCTCGGGAGCGTCCATGATGGATCGATCACGTGGTGCCGGGGTTTGCCCTCCCCAGTCAGTACACGCACGTGCCGGAAACGCGGGGGCTGAGCCAATGGTGACGGTACGAACTCGCATCATTCAGTTCGGCTTCATTCTGTGCTTGCTCGCGGTCCTCGTTGCGGGGACCTCGCTCGAGCCGCAACAGGCGATTGCCAGGCCTGTGACCACCGGGGGGCCGGACGGTACGCCGTACGGAACCGGCGATCCCACAGGGGACGATCTTCCCAGCCCGACTCCCAAGCCGGGTGCGTTGAAGTCGGCCCAGCGCGTCACTCCGACGTCCGGAACGATCGTGCGCCGGGGGACCTACGGCTCGCACATTCGCTGGAACGTCTATCTCAGCATTCTGATCCGCCTCGGGCTTCGGTAAGAGGCGGGAGGGAGAAAGCCGACCGGGGAGCGAGGCCTTCCGCCTCGCTCCCATAAGCCCATGATCCACGACCGCGCAAACGATACCGACGCCGCGGCCCTCCAGCGCCGCCTGGAGGAGTTGATCGCCCACGCGCGTTTCGCGGCGGCGCTCGATCTCATCGCGGAGTTCCAGGCGCGCGGCCCTCTGTCCTCCGAGATGGTGCATCCCATCACGCTGACGCGCTGCCGCGCCCTCCTGGGGCTGGGCAAGTGGCGGGAGGTTGCCGACCTCGCGGAGAAAAAGCTCGAAGAGCTGTACGCCGCTCGTCCGGACGACAAGAAGCCCATCCTCGAATACCACATCGCGGCGGGCAGAGCGGTCTGGCGGATCGGGCGCCCCTCGAGGGCGGAAGAGCACTTCCGCGCCGCCTACCATATCAGCCGATGGGACTTCGAGGACTTGGAGGGGATGCTTCGCAGCCGCAACCTCCT
Source organism: Candidatus Eiseniibacteriota bacterium (assembly GCA_041486775.1). GTDB lineage: Bacteria > Eisenbacteria > RBG-16-71-46 > SZUA-252 > SZUA-252 > WS-7. The sequence goes on from JBGPMB010000047.1 coordinate 12,424, forward strand.
CGGCCTCTGCTTCCTCGGCGCCGGCGAAATCCAGCGCGCGGTAGGGGAATTCGGCCGCGGCCAGCTCCAGGCGCGGGGCGCGGGTCTCACCCACGAGGAAGCGAACTTCTCGCTCAATTTGAGCATCGCCCTGACGAAGCTTGGCCGGTTCGAGCAAGCGGACCAGGAGCTTACCCGCGCGCGCACGCTCTTTGGGCTCGAGCGCGGGCACTCCCGCGGCAAGGTGCAGACGCGGCTTTGCCTCGGGCAGCATCTCCGCATCCGAGGGGACCTGCGCGGCGCGGAGTCCCATATCCGCGGCGCGCTCTCGGAGGCGGAGGAGCATGGCTTCGAGCGCGAGCATGTGATCGCGCTCGAATACCTGGGTGACGTCGCGCTCGACCAATTCGACAATCAATCCGCCATCGAGCGGTACGATCAAGGGCTCCTTCTGGCCGAGCGGCTGGCCCCCGAGGGGGATCTGATCCCCGAGCTGTGCCGCCGCATCGCCGAGGTGCACGTGCGGATCGGGGAGCCCAACCGCGCGCTGGTCACATGCGAGCGCGGGCTTCGGATCGCGCGCCGGATCAACGACCGCTTCGAGGAGGCGGCGACCTGCCGCGTCATGGCCATGGCCCACCTGCTCCTCGGCCACCGCGAACGGGCGCTTCGCGCCGCGCGCGAGGGCGCTCAGCTCCTGCGCAAGCTCGAGGCCATGTACGAGCTGACGCGGGTCCTCGTGTGGAGCGGCGAGGCCCTGCTCTCCGGAAGAGATTCCGAGGAGCGCGGCGTCGCGCGCGACCACCTCTGGGAGGCGCGCAGCCTCGCGATGACCATGAACCTGGAGCGCTGGGTCGAGCGCATCGAGAAGGTGCTGGGTGTGGATCTCGAGCCGGCGGCCCCGGCTCCGGTGCGCCGCGCTTCCAAGCCGGCCGAGATGCCCGAGGGGGCCGACCCCGAGTGCTTCCGGTTCGGGATCGTCACGCAGGACCGGCGCATCGCCGAGCTGATCCGCATCCTCGAGCGCGCCGCCTCGAGCCGCCTGCCGATCTTGATCCTCGGCGAGAAGGGGAGCGGACGCGAGATGCTGGCCCGCGCCGCCTACGAGCTGGGCGACCGGCGCGACCGGCCGTTCGTGGTGGGTCGCTGCTCCACCTTGCCGGACGGGCACCTGGACGCGGACCTCTTCGGCCACGACCGCCCGGGCCCTAGCCTCGCGAGCACCAAGCCGGGGCTCTTCGAGGGGGCGAACGGGGGCGTGATCTATCTCGACGAGGTGAGCGAGCTTTTGGTCGGCGCCCAGGCGAAGCTGCTCCGCGTGATCGAGATGGGCGAGTTGCGCCGCGTCGGCGCCGCGGGCGTGCGGCACGTGGATGTCCGCGTCGTCGCGGCCTCGACGCGGGACCTCGCCGGTCTCGTGCGCCGCGGACTCTTCCGGGATGATCTCTACTATCGCCTGAACGGAATCCGTCTCGAGGTGCCGCCCCTTCGCGACCGGGTCGAGGACATCGAGCTGATCGGGAAGCACTTCCTGGAGCGCGCCTGCGCGCAGTCCAAGAAACGGGTTTCCTTCACCGGCGACGCGTGGGCTCAGTTCCGGAGCCATCCGTGGCCCGGAAACGTGCAGGAGCTCCGGAGCACCATCGAGAGGGCCGTCTCGCTCGCGGCCGACGGAGACATGATCGGGGCCGAGCTGGTCCCGCTTCGCCCCGCGCGCCGCACGGGACGCGCGCCCTCGGGCGCCGAGCCGCTGCGCGCGGAGAACCGGAACGAGCGTGAGCTGATCCTGTCCGCGCTGCGGGCGAACCGCGGCAACCAGTCCGAGACGGCGCGAAGCCTGGGCGGGATGAAACGCACGACCCTCCTCTACAAGATGAAGAAGCTCGACATCCGCCCGGAGGAATACGGATAACAGGCCCGCTGGCCTGTCCGGAGGTCTCCCCCCGCGCTTGACCCCGCCGATCCCACCCCGCATACTCCCGCGATGATTTCCGAACTGATGAAGGGCCTTTCGATCACGCTGTCCCACTTCTTCAAGAAGCCGGTGACGCTCCAATATCCGGACGTGAAGATGAAGATGTATCCGCGCTTCCGCGGCCTTCACGAGCTTCACCGCTATGAGAACGGGCTGGAGCGTTGCGTCTGCTGCGGGCTCTGCGCCGCGGTATGTCCGGCCGACGCCATCTACATGGAAGCGGCCGAGAACACGGAGACGGCCCGCTACTCGGCGGGGGAGCGCTACGCCAAGCGCTACGACATCGACATGCTCCGGTGCATCTTCTGCGGCTACTGCGAGGAGGCCTGTCCCGAGGACGCCATTTTCCTCGGCCACAATTTCGAACTCTCCGATTACTCGCGCGATTCCTTCGTCTACTCCAAGGAACAGCTCCTGGTGCCGGTCGGACAGACGCACAGTCCCGGCATCGTGCGCGGGCGGTAGCGGCCCGGGGCGCACGAGGTACCATTGTTCGAGGGCTGGCTCCTCCCACTCGGTTCCGGCCTGGTCGCGGGCCTGGCGAACGTAGCCGGCGGGCTCCTGGCCGTGAATCGCCGGGGTTGGGACCGGGTCCGCCAGAGCTACTTCGTCGCCGCGGGCGCGGGCTTCATGCTCGCCGCGGTCCTGCTTCGCATGACCCCCGAGAGCTACCGGATCGCCGCTTCCCACGCGCAGCCGGGGCTCGCGGTCGGAACGCTCCTTCTTCTGGGCTATCTCTTCGTGCACGCCGCCGAGCATGTCCTGGTGGGGCACTTCCACTTCGGCGAGGAAACCCATCACGAGCACTGGGTCGAGCCGGTGGTGGGAACGACGGCGCTCCTGGGCCTTCTGCTCCACGCCTTCTTCGACGGAGTCTCGATCGGGTCCGGATTTCTCGTGAAGCCGGAGCTCGGAATCCTCGTCGCGGTCGCGATTCTCCTTCACAAGGTCCCGGAAGGCTTCACGGTCGCCTCGATCATGACCGCGGCCGGGCGCTCGTCCCGGGATGCGGCCCTGAGCGCAGTGTGGCTCGGAATTGCGACCCTCCTGGGCGTGGCCGTGATCTCGCACTGGTCGGCGATGGTGCGCTTCGCGCTCCCCTTCTCGGCGGGGGCCACCCTCTATGTGGCGGCGTCCGATCTCATTCCCGCCGTGAACGAGACCAAGGGAATCCGGATGGCTCTGTGGGTCTTCGGCGGGGTGGTCTTCTTCTACGGAACGGAAGCTCTCCTGGGCGCCCTGGGGTTGTGATCCGCCGCCGTTGACGCAACCCGTAACCCCTGCTAGGCTTTGCGGCTCAAGGTCTTCCCGCACCTCCACGGAGTGGATCCATGGGCATCGAAGAGCTGGTACCGGATGGGATTCTCACGACGACCGTCGAGAAGATGGTCAACTGGGCGCGGCGGTCCTCGCTCTGGCCGGCCACGTTCGGCTTGGCCTGCTGCGCCATCGAGATGATGGCGACGAGCGCCGCCCGGTACGACTTAGCCCGCTTCGGCGCCGAAGTATTCCGCGCCTCGCCCCGCCAGGCCGATCTCATGATCGTCGCCGGACGCGTGAGCAAGAAGATGGCGCCCGTATTGAAACGGATCTACGACCAGATGCCCGAGCCGAAGTGGGTCATCTCCATGGGCGCCTGCGCCTCGTGCGGAGGAATCTTCAACAACTACGCCATCGTCCAGGGCGTGGACACGGTGGTGCCGGTGGACGTGTACGTCCCGGGCTGCCCGCCGCGTCCGGAAGCGCTCATCTACGGAATCATGAAGCTCCAAGAGAAGATCGACCGCCAACGCCTCAAGCCGTCGGAGCCCGCGACCGAGATCGAGCCTCCCGCGTCTCCCGAAGCGAGCAGCGCCAGCGCCTGAAGCAACCGGATCCGGTGCCTGAAAGCGAGCCCCCAGCCGCGACCGAAGCGAGCACCTTGAACACCTGA
>JBGPMB010000048.1:0-16262 GCA_041486775.1 Candidatus Eiseniibacteriota bacterium
CGTGTGTGTGGGTGCCGATCACCGCCGAGACTCGTCCATCCAGATGCCAGCAGAGCGCGATCTTCTCCGCGGTCGCTTCGGCGTGGAAGTCCACGAAGATCACCTTGGCCTGATCCCGCATGGTCTCGAGCACCTGATCCGCGGTTCGGAACGGACATTCGATGTCGTTCATGAAGACACGCCCCATGAGATTCACGATGCCGATCGGAACACCCGCGCGCGTCCGGAACACCTTGGCGCCCGTGCCGGGGACGCCCGGAGGATAGTTGTGAGGGCGAAGCAAGAGGGGCTCCTGGTCCAGCACCGGGAGCACTTCGCGCCGGTCCCAGATGTGGTTCCCGCTCGTCATGCATTCCACGCCGAGCGATTTCATCTCTTCCAGGATGTCCTTCGTGACCCCGAATCCCGCCGCCGCGTTCTCGACATTGGCGATCAGAAAGTCGATCCCCATCGAGGAGACGAGCTCGGGCAGGAGGTCGCGGACGGCCCTCCGGCCCGGCGCGCCGAAGATGTCCGCGATGAAGAGTACGTTCATCGCGCTACCCTAGCGGGCATACTCCATGGCTCGCGTCTCGCGGATCACGACCACCTTGATCTGGCCCGGATACTGGAGCTCCTTCTCGACCTTGCGCGCGACGTCGGAGGCGAGCTGCTGCGCCCTCGAGTCGTCCACGTGCTTGGGCTCGACCAGGATCCGGATCTCGCGACCCGCCTGGATGGCGAAGGACTTCTCCACTCCGGGGAAGCTGTCGGCGATCTTCTCCAGGGCTTCGAGCCGCTTCACGTAATTCTCGATGCTCTCGCGCCGCGCGCCGGGGCGCGCACCCGAGACGGCGTCGGCGGCCATGACGAGCGCGGCGTAGAGATTCTCCGCCGTGGGGTCGTGATGATGGAAGCCGACCGCTTTCACGACGTCGGGCGGCTCCCCGTACTTCTGCGCGAGATCCATGGAGATCTGCGCATGGGCGCCCTCGACCTCATGGGTGACGGCCTTGCCCAGGTCGTGCAGGAGGCCGCAGCGCTTCGCGATCTGGATGTCGAAGCCCAGCTGCGCCGCCATCATCCCGCAGATCCAGGCTACCTCCTTCGAGTGCTGGAGGATGTTCTGGCCGTACGAGGTGCGGTACTGGAGCCGGCCCAAGAGCTTCACGATCTCGGGGTGCACGCCGTGGAGGCCCACCTCGAGCACCGCGGCTTCGCCCAGCCCGATGATCTGCTCGTCCAGCTCCTTCTGGACTTTCGCGACCACTTCCTCGATGCGCCCGGGATGGATCCGCCCGTCGGTGATCAGACGCTCGAGCGCGCGCTTGGCCACTTCACGCCGCACGGGGTCAAAGCCTGACAGGATCACCGCCTCGGGTGTGTCGTCGATGATGACGTCGATACCGGTCACTGTCTCGAAGGCGCGGATGTTGCGTCCCTCGCGGCCGATGATGCGGCCCTTCATCTCGTCGCTCGGCAGGTGCACCACCGAGACGGTGGATTCCGCGGAGTGATCCGCCGCGCAGCGCTGGATCGCGAGGGTGATGATCTCGCGGGCCTCCCGTTCGGCGTTCCGGTTCAAGTCCTCCCGGATCTCCTGGAGCTTCTTCGCCGCGTCGGATCGGGCCTCGTTCTCGAGATTCGTGATCAGCTGCTGCTTCGCTTCGTCGGCGGTCATGCCGCTGATCCGCTGGAGCCTCGCGTTCTGCTCGAGCAGCACCCTCTGGAGCTCCTTGTCGCGCTCCTCCAGCTGGGTACCCTTCACCTCCAGGTCGCGCTCGAGACGCTTCTGGTCCCGGTCCTTCTTGTCCAGGACCTCGGCGCGGCGGTTCAGATTCCCTTCCAGCTCCTGGAGCTTTCGCTCCACCTGCATCATCTCGCTCTTCTGAGCCTGATTCTCTCGATCCAGCTTCGCCTTTTCCCGGAACCATTCGTCCTTCGCTTCCAGGAGGGCGCTCTTCTTTAGATTTTCGGCCTCGCGCTCCGCCTCACGCAGCATCTTCTCGGCCAGTTGCTCGGCCCCCAGCACCTTCCCTTCGCCGATGCGCCGGTGGGCGGTCCAGCCGAGGAAGAACGCCGCGAGGGCCGCGCCGAGCGCGACCAGAACGATTACGAGCGGGGAATACATGTGGGTTGGACCTCCGTTATATAAAAAAAGCCCCGCCCATGCCGTTCACACGAGACTTTTGAACCTGGATACTCCAGGTGGGCGCCTTAGCTCCGGGTTTACGTGGCCCGCATGAGGCCGGGCTGCCGCTACGCCGGAGATTCGGGCTCCCGCATTTTGAGTCGTGGCTCAAAAACGCCTGGTGTGTGACGTGCATGGCAGGGCGCCGTGATGTCGCTTGAGTGTGTGCTTCTTTAAGTTTGTCCTCCGGGTGCGGAACGCGTCGCCAAGAGGGGCATCATTCCTCGCGCAGGCAAGCGTCGAGGGCCGAGCCCAGGCTGCGGGCCTTGCCCTTCAGATCCGTGACGAGCCGATCTTTCTCCATCCGTTCCCGGAAGAGTTCGTCGGCGATGTTGAGCGAGGTGAGGATCGCGATCTTGGCTGGGGGTCCCGACGAGAGACGGCGTTCGAGCTCGCGCATCTTCGAATCGACGTAGGCCGCGACCTCTCCGATGTACGCCGGGTCGGCCCCCTTGATCTTGTATTCGCTACCGAAGATCGTCACGCTGAGCGTGTCTGGTTCTGTTGCCATCGCGAATCCCCTCGGATCACAGTCTTGGTGACGGTCCCGGCCGGAAGGCGCCGGAGGGACCTGGTACGACCTTACGCGTGTACCGCCTTCTCGAGAACGGACAGCTTGGCCAACATCTCTTCCACCCGCCGCGCCATGGCGCGGCGCTCATCGAGCAGCGACGTGCGCTCCTGCTCGAGGGCGTGAAGCCGCGGCTTCAAGTCCGACGACTTCTCCTTCCCCACGGAATTCTCCAACGCCCGCACGCGCTCCCGAAGCTCGCGATTCTCCTGCTCCAGCTCGCGTTTTGCCTCGCGAAGGCGATCGAGAAGCTTCGCGGCCGTCTGAATCTTGCGTTCCAACTGGTCCAGCTCGGCAATCACCGTCATGTCAAAGTCGTCCCGCGGCGCTCTCCACGCCGCCTCTAAGAGTAGCACCATGAGCCGTGGCCAGCGCGCGGACCAGGTCCGAGACCGCCTGATCCACTTCCCCATCGTGGAGTGTGCGCTCCGGTGAACGGAATTCGAGCGCGTACGCCAGGCTCTTCTTGCCCGATCCGAGTTGCTCCCCCTCGAAAACGTCGAACAGCCGAACGCTCTCGAGGAGCTTTCCTCCACTATGCCGGATCGTCTCTTCCACCTCGCCCTGCCGAACCCCGCGGTCCACGACGATCGCGAGATCCCGCTTCACGGCGGGGTACTTCGGCAGCGGGGCAAACCGTCTCCGCGCGGGAACGACTTCCGCGATCGCGGAGAGATCCAGTACGGCCGCCCAAGCGGGCCGCTCCAGACCGGTTGCCGTCGCAAGCTGAAGCGAAACTTGTCCGAGCCGCGCGAGCTTCTTGCTGCCCGATTCGATGGAAAGGCCCGCGTCTTTGGCCCAGCAGCGTTCATGGTATGGGGCGCTCTTTCGTGAGTCAATTCCCAAAGCCTCCAGACACGACTCGACGGCGCCCTTCAGCTCCAAGTACCGATCGGTCGAGCCGCTCGGCTCCGCCCAGGGGTCCGGAGCTCCGGTGAGAACGAAGGCGACCTCGATCCGCTCCGAGCCGAGCGGCGGCGGCGAGGCGAGGAACACTTTGCCCGCCTCGACCAAGCGCGCCTCCCGGGCGCCGTGCCTGAGATTTCGTCCCGCCGCGTGCAACAACCCCGGCAAGAGGCTCGTCCTGAGGTGCTTGAGCTCGCGGCTCTTGGGATTCTGGACCTCCCAGAGATCACTTTCCCCCCGTTCCGGCATCACCTCGGGTGGGATGGCCCCCACAAGCGCGTTACATAGAATTTCGTCGAACCCCAGCCCGCAAGCGATCTGTACGATGCGGGTTATGAGGGGTGCGCTCGCAGGCGCTCCGGCGGGCCCGGGCTCCGCGAGCGCGACGGAGGCTCCCGTCACGCGATCGGGGATTTGGTCGTACCCCACCACGCGCGCGACTTCCTCGATCAGATCCTCTTCGATCTCGATGTCCTTCCGGTACGGGGGCGGCTCGAACGCCGCGGCCTCGTCCGTCCCGCTCCACTGCGAACTTTGCTTGATCTCGAGTGTGGCGAGCGCCTGCGTGATCGCATCGCGACCCACTTCGATCCCCAAGAGCCGGGCGAGCCTTACGCGCCGCAAGCGCACGCTGGCGGCCGGTGTCTTGCCGGGCCAGAGGTCCGTGGCCGCCTCGCCCACCATCCCCGAAGCGGTCTCGGCGAGGAGACGCGCTGCCTCATCGAGGGCGGTGGCCACGCCGTTGGAATCCACGCCCTGGACGAACCGCTGCGAGGCGTCGGTGTCCAGCCCGAGACTCTTGGCCGCGTCCCGTGTCAGCTCGGGAGAGAACTCCGCCGATTCGAGGATGACGCGCGTCGTGGCGTCGGTCACGCCCGATTCGAGCCCGCCCATGATTCCCGCGAGGGCCAGGGGCTTCTTCCGATCCGCGATCAGGAGGACGCCCGGGTGCAGGGCCACTTCCCGTCCGTCGAGAAGCGTGAGCTTCTCCCCGGCGTGGGCACGGCGCACGACGATCTCCATGCCGTCGACCTTCGAGGCGTCGAAGGCGTGGATGGGCTGCCCGTGCGTGCGCAGAACGTAATTCGTGGCGTCCACGACGTTGTTGATGGAACGAAACCCGGCGGCCTCGAGTCTCTGCTTGAGCCAGTCGGGAGAGGGAGCGATGCGGATGCCCTCGACCACGCGCGCCATGTAGCGCCGGCAGTCCTTGGGATCCTCGATGGTAACGCGCGGCGGCGATGCCTTTCCTCGAGCCGCGAGGGGTAGTATGGGCTTGACCTTCTTCTTCTGGATCGAGGCGATCTCGCGCGCGAGGCCGCGTACCGCCATGCAGTCGGTCCGGTTCGAGGTGATCTCCACGTCCAGGATGGCGTCACCGGCTCCGAGCAGCGCCTGCACCGGGCCGCCGACGGGAGGATTCCCCGGCAAGGGCCAGATACCCTCCGACTCCTGGGAGAGACCCAGCTCGCGCTCCGAGCAGATCATCCCTTCGGACTCGACACCGCGGATCTTGCTCCTGCGAAGCTTCGTACCGTCGGGGAGCTTCGAGCCGACCTGCGCCACCGCCACGGCCATGCCCGGCGCGACGTTCGACGCGCCGCACACGATGGAGAGCTTGGCGGCGCCGATGTCCACCGAGCAGAGGCGCAAACGGTCCGCGTTGGGATGCGGCGACACCTCGAGCACGCGGCCCACGACGATCGTCGGATCGAGTGCTACCCCCTGCTCGATCGACGCGACCGGGAACCCGCGCATCGCGAGCGCATGGGCCAGCGCTTGCGGCGTGGGCGGAAGGTCGACCCAGTCGGCCAGCCAGCCCCACGTGAGCTTCATCGGGACCCCCTAGAACTGGTGCAGGAAGCGAACGTCGTTTTCGTAGAAGAGACGGATGTCCGGCACCCCATGGCGCAGCATGACCAGCCGCTCGATCCCCGCGCCGAACGCGAACCCCGTGTAGCGCTCGGGATCGTATCCCACGGCGCGGAATACGTTCGGGTGAACCATGCCCGCGCCCAGAACCTCGAGCCACCCTCCCGAGAGCGGGCCGCACACGCCGCAGCCCTTCCCGCCGCAGAAGAAGCAGCGAATCTCCACCTGGGCGCCCGGCTCCACGAACGGGAAATAGGAAGGAGAGAAGCGCATCTCCGTGTTCGGGCCGAAGTACTGCTTCAAGAAGGAGTCGAGGGTGCCCTTGAGGTCCGCCATCGTGACGTTCTCGTCGACGTAGAGGCCCTCCACCTGGTGGAACTCGAAATGATGCGTCGCGTCCACCGCCTCGTTCCGGTAGACCCGGCCGGGGCAGATGATCCGGACGGGCGGACGGTGGTTCTCCATGACGCGGATCTGCACCGAGGACGTGTGGGTCCGGAGCATGACATCCGGCCTCAGGTAGAAGGTGTCCGTCGTGGCGCGAGCGGGGTGTCCCTTGGGCATGTTGAGGGCGCCGAAGTTGTGGCGGTCGTCCTCGACTTCGGGACCCTCGGCGAGCAAATAGCCCATGCCGTGGAAGATGCCGCGCACCTCGGCCAGGACCTGTGAGATGAGATGCTGGTGACCGCGGGGTAGGGAGCGTCCGGGGAGCGTGAGATCCCGGTCCGCGTCTGAGCCTTCGGACCCGGCACCGGCGCCGAGGCGCGCGCGGACCTCTTCGTAGCGGCGCTCCAGGCTCTCGCGAAGCCGGTTCGCGCGCGACCCGACCGAGGTTCGCTCCTCGGGCGAGAGATCCTTGAGCCCGCGCAGGATCTGGGTGAGCTCGCTCTTCCGGCCCAGCCAGCGGACGCGCGCCTCTTCCAGCGCTCCGCCGTCGCGCGCGGCATCCATCGCCCGCGCCGCTTCGGTCTCCAGGGCGTCGAGCCGCTCGATCACGGGCGGACGCCTAGGCTGCTGCTTGTGCCTGTTTCGCGACCTCGGCCAGGCGCGCGAACGCCTGCTCGTCGCGAATGGCCAGGTCGGCCAGGATCTTCCGGTCGATATCGATCTGCGCGACCTTCAAGCCGCGGATGAACGTGCTGTAGGAGAGGCCGTGGAGACGTGCGGCCGCGTTGATCCGCACGATCCACAGCCTGCGAAAGTCCCGCTTCTTGGCCCTCCGGTCACGGTAGGCGAACTGCAGACTGCGCATGAGCGTCTCGCGCGCGGTCTGGTAGAGCTTGCGCCTTCCGCCGCGGTTCCCCTTCACCGCGATCATGACCTTCCGGCGGCGCTTCCGTCCCGGGACGACGGTTTTAGTACGTGGCATGGCTCGTTACCTCTTTAGGAGCGGCGTCCGAAACCCAGGATCAACCGCCGTAGGGGAGTAGTTTCTGCATGTGCCGCTTCGAGGCCGGATCGACAAGAGCCGGAGCGTGGAGGCGGCGCTTCCGCTTGCGGGCCTTCAGGCCCAGGTGGTGCCGGGCATACGCCTTTCCCCGCTTCAGCTTTCCCGTGCCCGTCCGCTTGAAACGCTTCGCGGCGGCCCGGTTCGTTCTCATCTTCGGCATGTTCGCTCCTAGCTCCTCGGCGCCGGCGGCTTCGCCGCGGCGGCACCCTGGGTTGAAGTCGATTTCGTGGTTGTCGGGCTCGGCTTCTTCTCCGGCGCCCTTCCCGCTGCAGCCGCCGTCGTCCTTCCGGCCGCCGCGGGAGCTTTCGCGGCCGGAGCAGCCGGCGGCTTGACCACCGCCGAGCGCGGCACCATCAGGAGAACGAGATTCCGTCCTTCCAGGCGCGGCGGATTCTCCACCTGGCCCACTTCCTCCAGGTCCTTCACGACCTTGTCCAGGAGTCGGAAACCCGCGTCGGTGTGGGCCATCTCCCGGCCGCGGAACGTGACCGTGAATTTCACCTTGTCGTGCAGCTCGAGGAAACGGCGTCCGTTGTTCACCTTGAATCGGTAATCGTGCTCCTCGATCTTCGGGCGCAACTTCACTTCCTTGAGATGCGTGACGTGCTGCTTCTTCCGCGCCTTTTGAAGCTTCTTGTTCTGCTCGTACTTGTACTTCCCGAAGTCCATCACCCGGCAGACCGGCGGGCGCGCGGTCGGGGAAACCTCGACCAAGTCCAGTAAACGTTCCTGCGCGTAGGCCAGGGCCTCGCGGATTGCCAGAATTCCCACCTGTTCTCCGTCGGGCCCGATCACACGGACCGTCGGGATGCGGATGCGATCATTGACGCGGACTTCTTTGGTTGTGGAGATAGGTTTTCCTCCTCTCAAAACGGGGACGGTTGTCGAAGGAGGGAGCAGCCGGGAGAAAAGAGCGCGGGCGGACGATGCGGATTCCGCATCATGCGCCCGTCGGCAGTGCCTCCCGCCGATGGTTACGGCGGGAATCTCTTTTCGAGAACCCCGGTAGCTTGGCGCCTCGGGGTGAGAAGCCGGCGGCTCCTGCTTCGTGTTGTGCCGGGAAGTCTACTTCCGTGCGGCCGACTCGGCAACCACTTTCTCGACGAACTCTTCGAGCTTGAGGGTCTCCTGGCTCCCCTTGTGCCGGCTCCGGACGGAGACGGTCCGCTCCTCCACCTCCCGCTTCCCCAGCACCAGCATGTAGGGGATCTTGTGGAGCTCCGCGTCGCGGATCTTGGCCCCCATCTTCTCCTCACGGAGGTCGGCTTCGACCCGGACGCCGCGGTCCAGCAGGAGCCTGCGAATCTCCTCCGCGTAGGGCACCTGATCGTCCGTGATCGTGATGATCTTGGCCTGGACCGGAGCCAGCCAGACCGGGAAGTCGCCGCCGTAGTGCTCGATGAGCGTGGCGAAGAACCGCTCCAGGGAGCCCAGGAGCGCGCGGTGGATCATGAAGACCTGGTGCTCCTGCCCGTCCGATCCCACGTAATTCACGTCGAAGCGGCGCGGAAGGTTGAAGTCGAACTGGATCGTGGAGCACTGCCAGCTCCGCCCCAGGGCGTCGGTCAGCTTGATGTCGATCTTGGGTCCGTAGAAAACCGCCTCGCCCACGGCCCGGTGATAGCTCAGCCCCGAGGCTTGCACCACGCGCTCCAGGGCGCCCTCGGCCAGCGCCCAGTCCTCGTCGGATCCCATGTAGTCCTGCTTCCGCTCCGGATCCCGAACGCTCAGGTCCACCTGATATTCCTTGAAGCCGAAGGTGTCGAGCATGGTGCGCACGAAATCCAGCACCTGCGTGAGCTCGGGCTCCACCTGCTCCCGGGTGCAGAAGAGATGCGCGTCGTCCTGGGTGAACCCGCGCACGCGCGCGAGCCCGTGGAGCACGCCCGATTTCTCCAACCGGTACACGGTGCCCAGCTCGGCCAGCCGGATGGGCAGGTCGCGATAGGAGTTCTTCCGGCGCTTGAAGATCAGGACGTGGAAGGGGCAGTTCATGGGCTTGAGGACGTATTCCTTCTCGTCCACTTCCATGAAGTACATGTTCTCGCGGTAGAAATTCGTGTGCCCGGACTGCTCCCAGAGATCCACCTGCGCGATGTGGGGCGTGTTGACCAGCTGGTAGCCCCGGCGCTGATGCTCGTCCTTCCAGAAATCCTCGATGACGCGGCGGATCGCCGCGCCATTGGGATGCCAGAAGATCAGTCCGCCCCCGGCTTCCTCGTGCACGCTGTAGAGATCGAGCTCCTGCCCCAGCTTCCGGTGGTCGCGCTTCTTCGCCTCCTCGATGCGGGCCAGGTGTTCTTGCAGGCGATCTTTCGAGGCGAACGCGGTCCCGTAGATCCGCTGGAGCATGGGGCGATTCGAATCCCCGCGCCAGTAAGCACCCGCCACGCTCAGGAGCTTGAAGCTCTTGAGCACGCGGGTGCGCTGCACGTGGGGGCCGCGGCAGAGGTCGGTGAAGAAGGAATGGCTGTAGGTGCTCACCGTCTCGTCCGGGATCCCCTCGAGGAGCTCGACCTTGAAGGGTTCGTCCTTCTCCTTGTACTGACGCATCGCGTCCCGGCGGTTCAGCTCGCCCCGGACGAACGGGTGGTCCTCCTCGGCGATCGTGCGCATCCACTGCTCGATCTCGACCAGATCTTCGGGCGTGAACGGCCGGTCCACCTGGAAGTCGTAGTAGAAGCCGTCGTCGATGGCGGGACCGATCGCGAATTTCGCGTTGGGAAAGAGCTTCTGCACCGCGGAAGCCATGAGGTGCGCGGTGGAGTGCCGCAAGACCCGCAATCCATCGGGAGAGTCGACCGGCAGGAGATCGAGCTTCCCGGACTCGCGGATCGGCGTGAGGAAATCCACGACCTTGCCGTTCAGCCGGGCCGCGATTCCCTTCTTGAAGCCTTCCTTGTACTGGCTCCCGAGGAGCGCGCCGATCGTGGTCCCCTCGGGCGCCTCAAAGGATCGGCCGTCGATTTCGAGCTTCACGTTTTGCGAGGTCATGGTCATGGGGATGGGAGAAATGGTGGGCGATAGAGGACTTGAACCTCTGACCCCCTGCATGTCAAGCAGGTACTCTAGCCAGCTGAGCTAATCGCCCTCCTATCCTGATTGTGGATGCAACGTTGAAGCGCTGAATTCTAGCCGAATCTCGCGACAAGTCAAGGAGCCGCGCCCGCGCTGTCCGGAAGGACCTCGTAGACCAGCGCCCCGGCGCTCTCGAAGACGCGCCGGAACCCCGGGACATGGGCGTCGGGCTCGGCGAGGGGTCTCACGCCGGCGCGGAGCGCCATCTCCGCCCCGGACACGAGCAGATACCGGGCGCCGGATTGGATGGCCGCCTGATGGAGCGCCGCGGGAGAATCCACTTGGGGTATCGGGGCGAAGCGCATGCCGGAGAGGAAGGCGACATGGGGCTTTCGGGCGAGGAGCGTCTCGCCCCGGCCGTGGGACTTGAGGAAGTCGGCGGCTTCGAGCGTCTCGTACGGCCCGGCCTGGATGGCTTCGGGATTCCGCGGATCCCGGGTCTTGGCGTGGGCGGAAATGGCCCCGGGGATCCAGAGCAGGAGAAACGCGAAGATCCGGATCGGGAATCGTTTCTCGATTCCGGAGACCCATTCGGCGAGCGGGTCCCACGCGAAGGGCGCCACCGCGAGCGCGGAATAGAACGCGAGCATGGGGAGCGAGAAACGGGCCCCGTAGAATACCGGGACGAGCGTGAGGAAATAGAGGAGCCCGAACAGGAGATACATGCCCCACGGGCGGCACCGGCGATAGATCGCGACGACCAGGACGCCGACGGCGGCGAAGAACCCCCACAAAGGCGGCAGAAGCTCGGTCATGTCCCGCTTCAGGTGGTCGAAGGTGTTCGCGGCCATCACCCTCACGAATCGCCCCGGATCGAGCCGCACGACGTCCGCGAAGGAATGGATCTTCCGGTCGCCTCCGTAGAAGAAGTGCTCCCAGTTCCCTTCCCCGTACACCGCGAATCCCACGTTCGTGTAGTTGTTGTTCGTGAGCGGGTTCCCGGTGTGGACCGCGTTCACGATGAGCCAGGGTGCCGCTGCGGCCAGGAATCCGGCGCTCCACAGCCCCGCCCTGATCCAGCGCGCGCGAGAGGGAAGGTCGCGATCGATCAGGGCGGCCAGGGCGATCACCGCGCCCGGCCAGAGGAAGAGGCCGTTATACCGGGTGCTGAACGCCCATCCCCCGAGGAGTCCCGAGACGGCGATCGCCTTCCACCCGGGCCGCTCCACGCCGAGGAGGACCGCAACCGATCCCATGGCGAGCGCGAAGAAGAACATGTCGGTGCCCACTTCGTACGTGTTCGCGAGGAACGTGGGGTTGTAGATCAGAAGGAGGACGCTCAGGAGCGCCAGGACGGAGCCGAGCAGTCTCCGGTGCGCGAAGAACACACACCACAGCACGGTGCAAGCCGAGAGCACGCCGATCAGCTGGGCCGCCCGGAAGATGTCGAGGCCCAGAAACGAGAAGGCGGCCACGACCAAGGGATACCCCCAGCCCTTCGAGTCGAAGTGCTCGATGAGAACGTGACCCTGCCGGAGCGCTGCGGCCGCGGGTCCGTACTTCCAGTAGAAATCGGTCTCCACCGCGTAGTTTCCGAGACGATGAACCGTGAACGCCTGATAGGCCCAATACAGTCCGTAGAGCGCGATCAAGGCAACCACCAACTGAAGCATGGTGGCGTCGGTCTTGCGGAGCGCGGCGTGGGACGGCGCGCCGGGGCGTTTCTGGGGACGCTTCGTCAAAGCGTGCGGTCCACAGCCCCCGCGATCTGCCGGAGCTGGCCCGCCAGGGCGGCGAACTGCTCGGGATAGAGCGATTGCTGGCCGTCGCAGATGGCGCGCTCCGGGTCGTAGTGGACCTCGACCAGGAGCCCGTCCGCTCCGGCGGCGATCGCGGCGCGCGCGAGCGGAACCACCTTGTCACGCACGCCGGCGGCGTGGCTGGGATCCACGATGACCGGAAGATGGCTCAACGATTTCGCGACCGCGACGGCGTTCAGGTCGAGCGTGTTGCGCGTGTAGGTCTCGTAGGCGCGGATGCCCCGCTCGCACACGATGACCCGGTCATTGCCGCCCGAGATCACGTATTCGGCGCTCATGAGCCATTCGTCCACGGTCGCCGAGAGCCCGCGCTTCACGAGCACGGCCTTCTGGGTCTTCCCCAGCTCGCGCAGGAGCGAGAAGTTCTGCATGTTCCGGGCGCCGACTTGCAGGATATCGACGTAGCGCTCCATGAGCCCGATCTGGCTCTTGTCCATGATCTCGGAGATAACGAGGAGGCCGTTCTGATCCGCAACGCGGCGGATGAGCTTGAGTCCTTCCTCCCCGAGGCCCTGGAAGGAATAGGGAGAGGTGCGCGGCTTGAAGGCGCCGCCGCGTAGCACGCGCGCCCCCGAGGCCCGAACGGCCGCCGCGGTCTTGACCATCTGCTCCTCGGATTCGATGGTGCACGGCCCCGCCATGAGCACGATCGCCTTCCCGCCGATCTCCACGTCGCCGATCCGGAGCACGCTCGTCTCGTGGCGGAAGCTCCGGCTGGCCAGCTTGAAGGGCTCGGGGATCCGGAGGGCCTCGGCCACGCCCGGCATGACACGCACCTCATCCAGAGGCGGGAGGGCGCCGTCCCCGACGGCGGCGAGAACGATCGGACCGGGCGAGGGCGCGCGCACGACCTGGAACCCCAGGTCGCGGAGCTTCGCCTCTACAGCGTGAAGCTGTTCCGGCGTCGCCTTCGGATGGAACGTGATGACCATTCGCTCCTCGGAAACAGAAACGCCCACTGTCGCGGTGTCGACAGTGGGCGGGGCCTCAGGGCTCACCGGATTCCGTCATCCCCGGCGCTCAGGCCCCCGCTGCCAGGACCACCCGTAGCGGAACTTGTTGAAGCGAAGGCTCATGGGAAACTCATCCTCGATGATCGGACACGGTCGTGCCACAAATCGGTGGGAGCCTAGCACTGCCCCCGGGGAGGGTCAATTCATCTCGGGCGCGGGGTCGTCCTCCCGAACGAAGACCGAGAACACGATCCACTTTCCGCCCGGCGCGCGCAGGAGTCGGACGATCTCCTCGCGGTCCACGGCGCGCGGACCGATCACGGGGCCCTCGTACCGAAATCGGGCGTGAACGATGCGGGTCTCGAGCGTCGAGTCCCGCGCCACGACGCTGCCGGGCGCGGAAAGGGTCACGGCGCGGGCCGCGCTCCGGTACACCGCGGTTCGAAGAGAGGCGACTCGAGCCCGGCGGAAGAGGGAGTCCGCGGTCGCCTCGCCGGCGCCGGCCCAGAGGGAGTCCGCTCCTCGCTGGATCGACGCCGCGACCCGGGAAAGGGAGTCGATGATGCCCATCCGGACCCGGCGCGCCGGCTCGATGGAGAGCACCTGCCCTCCCACGAGCGAGTTCGACGTGACGAGACAGGTCGACCGGTCCCCGGCCTCTTTCACGTCGTGGCGAACCAGAGCGGCGAGATATTCCCTCGTGACCCTTCGGACCTCGCGGGCATCGGGCGTCTCTCGGGAGCACCCCGCGGTGAGGAGCATCAGAACGGCGGCGACGCAGGAGACGGCGGCCGCGCAAGCCGGGCGGGGCGGGAGCTTCACGTCCGGACTACCGGCGCTCGACCGCGCGCATGTTCTTGCGACCCGGCGTCTTGATTCCCTTCGCTTCGTTGTAGAGCCGCTTCATGTTCGTGAAGTGAACCTCATCGTAGAACTCCATCCCCTCGTAGGCGCCGAGATAGCCCCATTCGCGGGTGTTCTCGATCGAGGTTCCCCACCCTGCCACCTTGGTGGCCTTCTCCCGGGCCTCGAGGATGTAATGATTCGTGAACCGGATCCCCTCGAGGGGGGTCTTGCCCATCACTCCGTGGCCGGGCACCAAGGTCTGGATCTGAAATGCCGGCGTGAGGAGAGAGTCCAGGGACTTGAGCCATCCATCCACGCTCATTCCCGGATCGAGGAGCCAGGGGACCGCGCGGTTGGAAACGATGTCGCCGGCGAAGAGGATCTTCTGCTTCGGAAGGTAGACGACGAGGTCGCCCGCGGTGTGGGCAGGCCGCCCGAGGGAGATGACCTGCACCGGGCTCTTCGGGTTTCCGTAGGACGACCGCCGCGAGATCCTCACGACCTTGGGGGTGATGCCGAGACGGCTCAGCGTATCGCCCGTTTCGCTGGGCGCCCAGGTCAGAAGGTGCTGGATATCGTCGGCAACCTTGGCTCCGGCGATGAAGGTCGCGCCGAGCGTCGCGAAATAGCGGTCCCCGCCCGTGTGATCCTCGTGCTGGTGCGTATTCACGACGTACCGGATGGGCATCGCTCCCGAGCGCGCCCGGATCGTGTCGGCGAGGGCCCGCCCGGCGGCCTCGTTGAATCCGGTATCGATGACGAGGATTCCCTTCCCCAGCTCCACCCAACCTGTCCAGACGTAGCTCACTTTCGCCGCGTACACACCGGGCGCGAGCGGCTCCACCGAGATCTTCACGCTCTCGTCGACGGGGCCCGGAACGTACGGCTTGGGGGGGAGCCCCATCCGGACGATGTCGGCCCCCGCCGGCACGCAAAGGATCGCGAGAAGGAATATCAGAACGAGCGAGGCAGACTTCGGTCCTGTGCGGACATGAAACCCCGTCATGGAATCCTCATGATGTCTTTCGGTGGTCCCGGCGATGATCGCGGGGTGGGCGCCCGCGGCGTGGGGTGCCCGTCCACGCCGAAAGCGCCGCAGCCGCGACCCTGGGATTCTAACGCTTCGGGTGGGTGATCTCCAAGGGGAGCCCGTTCAGATCCTGGAAGTAGATCGAGAAGGTGGTGTCGTGGTCGACGGGGCCACGGAACCGGATGCCGAGCTTCCGGAGCCGTCGCTGCGCCTGCTCGAAGCCCTTGGCGTCCGTGAGGAACGCCACACGGAGATATCCATAGGAGACGCGGTGGCCCCCCTTCTTCCCAGGCAACCGCTGCTTCGGGCGGGGTGACGTGAAGAGCGCTAGCATCGTCTTCCCCGCCCCGATCATGACCGGCTCGGGATCCCAGGCCTGAACCCGCTTCAGTCCCAGTACCTTCCGATACCAGGCCTCGGTCTTGGCAATGTCGCGGACCAGGAGCTCCACGTGATCGATGTGCTTGACGCGGAACGCCATATTCACCTCCCCGTGTCGGAAGTATGATAGCGGCGTTTCGGTCCACAAAGGAGAAAGCTCCATGATCGGCACTCGCTTCGCGCTCGCCGCGTTTCTCGTTGCATCGCTCGCCTCCCTGCCTCACGCTGCTCGGGGAGAAGAGCCCGCTCCCGCGATCAAGTCCCCATCCGGCGCTTTTCTCTACTCCTTCCTCGGAACCGTGGTCCCGGGCGCCGTCGCGCTCGCGGCATCGGGTCCCGAAGACGACGCGACCGCGCTGCTGTTCTTGGGCGGCGCCGTGGTGGGCCCTTCGTTCGGACACTTCTACGCGGGGCGGCCCGGACGCGCGTTCGCGGGAATCGGCATCCGGTCGGCTTCGATGCTCGGGCTCGCTATCGCGGTGGGCACTTCGTGGGACAATCCCAATACCGGCTCCGACGTCCTCGCGGTTGCCAGCCTCGTGGTGGGCGGGGGCTCGATGATCTTCGATATCGCCGACGCGCCGCACTCCGCGCGCCTCCACAATCAGAAGGCGAACGCGGTGCGCGTGAGTGTCAGCCCCGCGGCCATCGGCCCCGACCACGCGCCGGGCATGCGTGTGGACCTGGGGTTCTAGACGGTGCTAGGCTGCCTCGCGTATCTCCTGTCTTTGCCGCACCCCGTTGTCGAGGAGGTCCCCTATCATGGAAACTCGCACGCTGTTCCTCCGACCGCTCACGATCGCTCTGGCCTTGGTCGGTCTCGGTCTCGCGCTCTCCGGCCCCGCCTCCGCCGCGACGAGGAAACATCATCTCGGGCTCGCTCTCGGATACGAGAAGCACTTGAGCGACAATCTCAAGGACACTTCCTCCGGACTCGACTTCACGAACGCCGGCTACGGCGCCTTTCAGTACCGTTTCTCGGTGAAGCAGAACCTCGACCTGACCTTGGACTTCCGGGACACGATACACAGCGACGACAGCGGAGGCATCAAGACCACGCTCACGAACGGCTACTGGGGTCCAGGCATCCGGCTGATCTCGCCGAACGAGGGCATGCGCCCCTACGTCCAGGCCAATTTCCTCTTCGTGCGGGAAGAGATCAAAGCGGAGTCGGGCAACGTCACGGTGACCGCCCATGAAAACGCGGCGGGATTCGGGGTCTGCGGCGGCGTCGATATTCGCGCC
>JBGPMB010000049.1:0-16212 GCA_041486775.1 Candidatus Eiseniibacteriota bacterium
AGCGACGGGACGTTGACCAACGACAAGACGCTCACGGTCACGGTGACGGCGACGAACCGGCCTCCGGTTCTCACCCAGCCGGTGAACATGACGGTGAACGAAGGGCTCACGGCGGATCAGACGTTGAACGCCACGGATCCCGACGGAGACCCGCTCACGTTCTCGCTAGTCACCGGACCGACCTTCGCTTCCGTCACCACGACGACGCCGGGGACCGGGACGGCGACGGGTAACCTCCACGTGGCGCCCGGTTTCTCGGACGGCAACGGGGCTCCCCCATACCCGGCGACGGTGCGAGTGAGTGATGGCAGCATGACGAACGACAAGTCGCTCACGATCACGGTGAACGACTTCAATCGTGCACCGGTGCTCAATCCGATCGCGGACATGACCGTGAATGAAGGCGCGACGGCGGATCAGGCCATTTCGGGAACTGATCCGGATGGAACGCCTCTCACGTTCACCAAGTCTGCGGGGCCGACGTTCCTGACGGTTCTGACGACGACTGGCACGACGGGAAGCATCCACCTGGCGCCCGGCTTCTCGGACGCCAGCGTGTATGGAGCCACGGTCACGGCGAGTGATGGTGCACTCACCAGCTCCAGATCGTTCACCGTCACGGTGAACAACGTCGATCGCGCGCCGGTCCTGGCCGCGATCGCGAATCAGACAGTGGCTGAAGGCGCCACGGCGGATGTGGCAGTAAGCGCGACGGACGCGGACGGCGACGTGATCACGTTGTCGGCCACGCTCCCCTCGTTTGCCACACTGACGTCGGTTCCCGCGGCCGGCACGGTGAACGGATCCATCCACATTGCTCCGAACTTCGGCGATGCGGCGGGCTCTCCGTATTCGGCTACGGTGACCGCTTCTTCGGGCTCGCCCGCACTGACGAGCACGAGGAACTTCACGATCACGGTTCCCGGGACGAATCGTCCGCCGGTGCTGGTGCAGCCGAGCGACATGACCGTGGATGAGGGTATGACGGCGGATCAGACGCTGACGGCGTCGGATCCGGACGGCAATCCCCTCACGTTCACGAAGGACAGCGGACCGTTGTTCCTGACGGTCACGACGACCAGCTCCACGATGGGGAACGCGCATCTGGCGCCCGGATTCTCGGACGCGGGTACGTACACGGCGGTGGTCCGTGCGACCGATCCTGGATCGCTGTTCGACCAGAAGTCGTTCGGCATCACGGTCAACAACGTCAACCGCGCTCCGGTCGCGAACACGGGTGGCCCGTATAGCGGAACGGTTGGTGTGCCGGTGAGCTTCAACGGCACGGGTTCCTCCGATCCGGATGGGGACGCCCTGACGTATCAGTGGGCCTTTGGCGACGGGTCGACCGGTAGCGGTCCGACCCCGACACATGCCTACCTGGCGGCAGGGGTCTTCACGGATAGCTTGGCGGTGACGGACAACGGCTCGCCGGCCTTGACGAGCAGCACGGCGACGAGCACGGTCACGATCAGCAACGAGCTGGCGGCGACGGTATTCACGAGCGGTACGGTCCGACTTGGTTCCGGAAAGCCGAAGCAGTGCTTCCAGATCCAGCCGGTCGGCGGCGATTATGCCAACACCGACGTGGTGCTCTCGTCGATCGTGGCCAAGTACAATACGGCCACGGTCTCGTCGGATCCGAGCAAGACGACGCTCGATGGCGACAAGAACGGCGACGGAATCTCGGAGATCGCGGCCTGCTTCACGAAGGCGAGTCTCAGGATTCTGTTCGCCGGTCTGCCTTCCGGACACAACTCGGTGACGATCCATATCAGCGGCACATTGACGAACGGAAGCGCCTTCGGTGGCGACGTTACGCTCGATGTGGTCAGCAACGGCTCGTTCACCGCGTCGACGGCTTCGGTATCGCCGAACCCGCTCAATCCTAAAGCGACGCTTAGCTTCACCATGTCGAAGCCCGGCACGGTGCGGATTGAGATGTTCGACCTGCAGGGCCGTCTGGTCCGGACGATCGTCGGTCCGACTTACATGACGGCGGGCTACCACGACGTGACGATCGACGGCCGCGGCCAGAGCGGTGAGAAGCTGGCCTCCGGCGTCTACTTCATCCGTGGCGTGACCGCAGACGGGACCTTCAAGAACACGATCACGATCTTGAAGTAGTCCGTCTTCGGAACAGCAGCACGCAGTGAGGCCCACGGGGCCGCGGTGGAAACACCGCGGCCCCGAGCCTTTTCCGGCGACGGCGTGTGCTACATTGGCGACGTGTCGCTCTACAAGCGCTGGGGGAAGCGCGTGCTGGATCTCACGCTGGGCTCGGTCCTGTTCGCGGCCGCCGTGCCCGTGATGGCGCTCGCGGCGGCGGCGATCAAACTCGACTCGCCGGGCCCGGTCTTCCACCGCGCGGTTCGCGTCGGCCGGGGCGGCCGGAAGTTCACGTTCCTGAAATTGCGATCGATGCGCGTGGGCGCCGAGGAGCTGCGCGGCCTCCTGCTCCACTTGAATCAGGCGGAGGGCCCCGCCTTCAAGCTCCACAACGATCCTCGTGTGACCCGCGTGGGGCGGTGGCTTCGGAAGCTCTCCCTGGACGAGCTGCCCCAGCTCCTCCACGTGCTCCAGGGGCACATGAGTCTCGTGGGGCCGCGGCCGCCCTTCCCCGAGGAGGTGGAGCGCTACGAGCCCTGGATGCTGCGCCGTCTCTCGGTGACGCCCGGACTCACCTGCCTCTGGCAGATCCGCGGACGAAGCAATCTCGGGTTCGAGGAGTGGATGCGTCTCGATCTCGAGTACGTGGAGCGGCAATCCTTCCTCCTCGACGTGACGATCCTCGCCCGGACGCTGCCGGCGGTGCTCTCGGCCAAGGGCGCGTATTGACGGGCGCGGCGATGGGCCCGTGCGCCGGCCTCTTGACGGTTGCCGCACCCGGAAGGCTGTGGTACCGCTAGCCCATGCGCCTTCACGCGGTGATCCTGGCGGGCGGTCGCGGCGAGCGCTTCTGGCCGCTTTCGCGGCGCTCGCGCCCCAAGCAATTCCTTCCGCTCCTGGGCGAGGGCTCCATGCTCGGGCACACGCTCGATCGTCTTCACGGCCTCGTCGAGCCCCGCCATCAATGGATCGTCACCGCGCGGGACTTGAAGAAGGAGGCCGAGAGGTTGGCGCCGGGCGTGCCCGCGGCCCAGGTGATCGGCGAGCCGGTGGGGAAGAACACCGCTCCCGCCATCGCCCTTCTGTCCTGGTGGCTCCAGGACGTATCCCGGGATTCCGCGGTCGTGGTCCTGCCCTCCGACCATCGCGTGGAGCCGGCCGCGCGATTCCGGGAGGAGCTGGAGCGGGCCGCCCGCGTGGCGCTCGAGCGGGAAGCCATCGTCACCTTCGGCGTGCCCCCCACGCGGCCCGAGACCGGGTACGGCTACATCCAGTCGGGTGATCCCATCGAGCCCGGGTCGCCCTATCACCGGGTGAGCGCGTTCCGCGAGAAGCCCGACGCCAAGACGGCCGAGGGCTACGCGACCGACGGGCGTCACCTCTGGAACGCGGGGATGTTCGTCTTCCCGCCTCGTCTCATGCTCGAGGAGATCCGTGCCCATGAGCCCCGGATCGCGGAGCTCTTGGCCCGGGTCCCGCGGCATACCGACCTGAGCGCCACCGCCTCCCTGGAGGGGTATTACCGGGACGCGCCTTCCATCTCGATCGACTACGCCGTGATGGAGCGGTCCAAGCGCGCGCTCGTCGCGCGCGCCGGATTCTCCTGGGACGATCTCGGGTCCTGGGAGGCGCTCGGCGTTCCAGAGGCGCGCGATCCTTCCGGAAACGTGGCACGGGGCAGCGTCCTTCTCCATGACTGCAAGAACGTGATCGCGGTCGCGGACGGGGGCCTGGTCGCCGGCGTGGGCGTGGAGGATCTGGTAATCGTGCGGACGCGCGACGTGACGCTGGTCTGCTGCCGGGACCGCGTCCAGGAAGTCCGGGCCATCGTGGAGCAGCTCAAGTCCCGGACTGATCTCGATGAGTATCTCTAGGGTCCTCGCGACGCTTCTCCTGGCCGCGGCGGCGGAAGGGTGCGCGCGGTCCGCGGCGGAGCCCGCCACGCGGGTGCCCCCCACGCCCCAGGCGGCGCAGGGGGCTCAGGCGGTGGGCGGGCCCTCCGCTCCGGACCCGGGTGAGCAGATTACCCCGGCCGAGCTTGCCACCATCCCGGAGCCTGCTCCCGCCTCTCCCGACGGTCCGGGTCCTCACCCCTCGGCGCCGGTCGGAACGCTCCAGAAGGCCCCGGAGGGGGATTCGGGGCGAACGGGGGGGGATCCCAAGGCCAAGGGCTCTTTTTGGAGGGTGCAGGTCTTCGCGACCCAGGACCGGGATCTGGCGGAGCGGACCGCCCGGGAGGCCGCCCAGCTCCTCCACGTCGAGGCTCGCGTCGAATACGAAGGGTCCCGGTACAAGGTGAGGCTGGGGGATTTTGCATCCGAGGAGGAGGCCGGGGCGCTGCGGGACAAGGCCGTCCATGCGGGCTATCCCGGTGCTTTTCGCATTCGCTGCACCCCCGATACAACCCTCAATAAAGACTGAACTTAGGCCGATACACCAGGACAGGGCGCGTTGACCGCGCCGTGCGCCCACACTAGAATGGAGAGCAATGCCAGAATTGCGTAAGGACCCGGTGGTCGGCCGCTGGGTGATCATCTCCACCGAGCGGGGGCGCCGGCCGTCGGACTTCAACGGATCGGCACCGCCTCCCGCGAACGCCAAGGCCTGCCCCTTCTGTGTCGGAAACGAGGACAAGACCCCGCCCGAGATCCTCGCTTATCGCGAGCCGGGGACGCTGCCCAATACGCCCGGCTGGACGACGCGCGTCGTGCCGAACAAGTTTCCCGCGCTCCAGATCGAGGGCGGGCTGGACCGCCGCGGCGAGGGGCTCTACGACAAGATGAACGGCATCGGGGCGCACGAAGTCATCATCGAGACGACCGATCACACGAAGGAGCTGAGCGAGCTCGGCGAGGAGCAGATCGAGAACGTCCTCTGGGCATTTCGGGATCGCGTGATGGATCTCAAGAACGACAACCGGTTTCGGTACATCCTCATCTTCAAGAACCACGGAGAGAACGCCGGGGCCTCCCTCGAGCACAGCCATACGCAGCTCATCGCCACGCCCATCATTCCCAAGGTCGTGACCGAGGAGCTGGACGGAGCCCTCCAGCACTATCGGCTGAAAGAGCGTTGCGTCTTCTGCGACATGATCGAGCAGGAGCTCCGCGAGGGAAAGCGCATCGTCTCGGAGAACGAGCACTTCGTCTCGTTCGGGCCCTTCGCCCCCCGGTTCCCGTTCGAGACCTGGATCCTGCCGCGCAGCCACATCTCCGCGTTCGAGGACTCGCAGAAGAGCGAATTCCGGTCGCTGGCGCGCGCCCTCCGGGACACGCTCGGTCGGATCAACAAGGCCCTGAACCGCCCGCACTACAATTTCATCGTTCACAGCGCACCCTGCCGCGACACGCGCCTGGACTACTATCACTGGCACATCGAGATCATGCCCAAGCTGACCAAGGTGGCGGGATTCGAGTGGGGAACCGGATTCTACATCAATCCCACCTCTCCGGAAGAGGCGGCGCAGTATCTCCGCGACATCCAGCTCTAGCCTCTTGAGCCAGCGATTCCGCGTGGCCATGCTGAGCGCGGAGGCGGTCCCGTTCGCCAAGGTGGGCGGGCTGGCGGACGTCGTGGGCGCGCTCTCGCGCTCCATCGCCGAGCTGGGATGCTCGGTCGCGGTGTTCCTGCCGCGCTACGCCGGGCTCGTCCTTCCCGAGGGGGGATCCCTCGAGCTGGTCTCCAAGATCGACGTGCCCGTCCGCGGGGAGGACGCGCCCGCGCTGGTGTACGCGCTGCGCGGCGTCGAGCTCGCCCCCCACCTCGCGATCTACTTCATCGGGAACGAGGGCTACTTCGGCCGCCCGGGCATCTACAACGATCCCGCGACGGGGGAGGCCTTCCCGGACAACGCGGAGCGCTTCGCGTTCTACTCGCGCGCGTGCCTGGAGGCGATGCGCGCCCTGGCGTTCGCTCCCGAGGTCATCCACGCGAACGACCACCAGGCGGCCCTCGTGCCCGCGTACTTGAAGACGATCTATGCCGAGGATCCCTTCTTCCAGATGACCGCGTCGATCCTCTCCATCCACAACATGGGCTATCAGGGTATCTACGATCCCGACTCCATGGCGATCGCGGGTTTCCCGCCGCGCTATTTCTACCCGCTCTCGCCCTTCGAGTTCTGGGGGAAGATGAACTTCCTCAAGGCGGGGATCCACTTCGCGGACGTGATCACGACCGTGAGCGAGCGCTATGCCGAGGAGATCCAGTCGGGGGAGGAGTTCGGCTTCGGTCTCCAGGGCGTTCTGAACGCCCGTCACGAGGACCTGGTCGGCATCCTGAACGGGATCGACGTGAAGATCTGGAATCCGCGCACCGACCGGGCCATCGCCGCCCGCTACGACGCGGAGAGCCTCGAGTCCAAGGGTGTGTGCAAGTCGGCCCTCTTAGACGAGGAGGGTCTCCCGGGGGAGCCCGACCGGCCGCTGTTCGGGATCATCTCCCGGCTCGCGGAGCAGAAGGGGTTCGACCTGATCGAGGCGGCGGCGGACCGGCTGTTCGCGCTCCCCGCCCGCTGGGTCATCCTGGGTAGCGGATCCAAACGCTACGAAGAGCTGCTCCAGGCGCTGGGGAAGAAGTTTCCCGACCGGCTCCGCTTCCACACGGGCTTCGACGATCCGCGGGCGCACCGGATCGAGGCGGGCAGCGACTTCTTCCTCATGCCCTCCCGCTACGAACCGTGTGGCCTGAACCAGATGATGAGCATGCGCTACGGCACCGTTCCGGTGGTCCGCTGGACCGGCGGCCTGGCGGACACGGTGGATCCTTACTCGCCGGGCTCGGAGGGGGGAACAGGAATCGTGTTCGCGCCGTACACCCCCGAGGCGCTCCTGGGGGCGGTGGAGGCGGCCATCCGCCTCTACGGCGAGCCGCGGGCCCTCCAGCGGGTGCGCCGGAGCGGCATGGCCCGGGATTTCTCCTGGGAGGCGTCGGCCCGGAAATACCTACAGCTCTATCGCCAGGCGAATGCCTCGCGGCGCATGGGGACCGGATACCACAAGTGGCTCACCACGGTGCAGGAGACGGGTCCCGGCCGGGCCTAGCTTGACGCGATTTCAGGCGGGGGTTAGAATCCCCCGTTCAGACCGACCTTGACCTCGAGAGCGGAAGTAGCTCAGCCCGGTAGAGCTCCACCTTGCCAAGGTGGCTGTCGCGGGTTCAAATCCCGTCTTCCGCTCCATTTTTTCTCTCCGAAAGCGTCGATTTACCTATGAGATATTGCTCCCGCGCCGCGTCCGTGCTAGTAATTTCCCTCGGTGCCGACGATCCAAGGATCGGCTGGACGCTCACGAAAGGAGAGGTGCATGCCCGCGAAGAAGACCGCGAAGAAGAAGACCGCGAAGAAGCGTGGTCCCAGCGCCGCATTCATGAAGCCCATGCAGCCTTCCGACACACTCTCCGAAGTCATCGGATCGAAGGCGATGCCGAGGACCGAGGTGACGAAGAAGCTTTGGCAGTACATCAAGAAGAACAAGCTCCAGGACAAGACGAAGAGAACGATGATCAACGCGGACGACAAGCTGCGTGCGGTTTTTGGCGGAAAGCGCCAAGTGAGCATGTTCGAGATGACGAAGCTCGTCTCGAAACATCTCAAGTAATCTCGAAAGCGCCTCGAAGAAGGTTTTCAGGGACACCCCATCGCTACCCGGCGATGGGGTGTCGCTCTCTCCGGCCCACATGAAAGCCAAGTCCGCCACCATCGCGTTTCAGGAAATCGTTCTCCTGGCGCTGCTCGCGCTCGTCCCCGTCGTGTTCTCGCGGCTGACGCAGGACTGCTTCGAGTTTCCTCAGGCCGCCCTGCTCGCCACCGGGGCTCTCATCTTGTTGTGGCGCGGGCTCGCATCGGAGCTGACCCTCGCCGCCCGCTCGGGCCCGGGCCGCTACCTCCTCTCGGTCTGGGAGCGTCTCCTATCCTGGGCGGGGCGCGACCCGCTCGGGTTGGGCGTCCTCTTCTTTCTCGCATCGGCCGTCGCCTCGACGCTCGCCTCGCCGAATCCGGCGCAGAGCCTGCACGGAGCGCCCGACTCCACGGCCGGTCTCGTCACGGCGTTCTCCACCGCCGCGGTCTACTTCGCCTCGCGCTCGATCTCGCGCGGCAACCCGGCCGTCCTCGCGCGCATCGCGCGGGCGGCGGGCTTCGCGAGCGCGGTCGCCTCGGGCTATGCGCTGATCCAGCTCGCCGGGCTCGATCCTCTGGTCTGGGGCCGAACGGCCACCTACGAGGGAGACGTGCGGATCTTCGGCACGCTGGGGCATCCGAACATGCTGGGGGCCTATCTCGCGATGACCGTGCCGCTCACGGTCTGGCTGGCAATCCGCGCGAGGGGATCGGGCGAGCGCGTCCTCTGGGCGCTGGTCGCGACGGCTTCCGCCATCGTGATCGCCGCCACGCTCTCTCGCGGCGCCTGGATCGGACTTCTGGCGGGCGGCCTCGCGTGGGGCGCGTTGAGCGTCCTGGGGAGGGGACGGCCCCGGGCGCCGTCCGGCAGCCCGCGCGGAGGGAGACGCTCCTCGCGCGTCCCGGCCGCGATTCTGGCCTCGCTCCTCTCGGTCGCGGCGGCCGGGCTCTTCTTCGCGCGCACGCCGATGGGGTCCCATCTGGTGGAGCGCGTGCGCCAGATCGCGAGCCTCAGCGCGCCCACCACCCAGTCGAGGCTCCAGATCTGGAAAGCCGGTCTCCGCATGGCGCACGATCATCCCTGGCTGGGGGTCGGCCTCGACGCGTTCGGGACCGCGTTCCCACGCTACCGCACCGCCGCGTACTGGCAGATCGAATGGGCCCGGACGCCGAACAAAGCGCACAACGAAGCAATCGGGATCCTCGCGACCCAGGGAATCCTCGGGGGGGCCGCCGCGCTGATCGTCGTCGCGCTGACCGTGCTCGCGATCTGGAGGGGTTCCCGGCGTTCGGATGAAAACGCGCGAGGAGGCGCGATCGCGGTGGGCGCGGCCCTGGTCGCCTTCGTCGTGCAGGATCTCGCGAGCTTCACGGTAGTGGCGCTGGGGAGCCTGGCGGCAGCCGGCCTGGGCTGGGTCGCCTCCGCGGCCGCGACGGAGCGTCGCGAAGGAGGCTCGCGACCCCGCCGGACCGAGGCGCCGGCCTGGGCCCTGGCCCTGGCGGGAGCGCCGGTCGTCGTGCTCTTCTTCCTCCTCGTCATTCTCCCGGTCCGCGCCCAGCTAGCGGAGAAGGTGGCACTCCGGGCGCCGCTCGGGAGTCCGGAGCGGGCGTTAGCACTCGAGCGAGCCGCGGTGTTCGCGCCCTGGGACGCGCGCTACCCGGGTTTCCTGGGCAACTCGCTTCTGACCCAGGCGAGGCAGGAGCCGACCGCGACCCGGGGACGCGAGACGCTCCGGCGCGCCGCGGCCGTTTTGCGCTCGGCCATCGCGCCCGAGCCGGAGAACGGCTATACCTATTCCAATCTGGCTCGCGTCGCGACCGCGCAGGCGCTCCTTCATCCGCCCGACGCCACCGTGGAGGACGTGCGCCGCGCGTTCGCGCAGGCGATCGAGCGAGACCCCCAGAACGCGGAGATCCTGGACGCGGCCGGAAACGCGATGATGCAGCTCGGACAGGTGGAGGAGGGCCGCTCGATCTCGCTCCGCACGGCGGCGCTCTATCCCGATCTGGCGCAGCCGATGGCGCTCCTCGGCTACGCGGCGCTCCTGGACCGGCGCTGGGCCGACGCGGCCGACACGCTCGAACTGGCCGGGCAGCGCGAGTGGTGGGGAGAGAAGGCCGCGAACGCGAATGCCTGGAGCAATCTCTCCGCCGCGTATCTCGCGCTGCACCGGAACGAGGACGCCCTGCGCGCGGCGGAGAAGGCCGTCTCACTCGATCCCACCGATCCGGACGCGCGGACGAACCGGGATCTCGCGCGGGAGCGCCTCGGGAAAAGCCCCGCACCGCCGGGAGCAGCAGCCCGGCCGGGAGGATCACCGTGATCCACGGAAAGCAGATCGTCGTCGTGCTGCCCGCGTACAACGCGGCCAAGACGCTGCGCCAGACCTACGAGGAGCTGCCGCACGAGATCGTGGACCACGTCATCCTGGTGGATGACGCGAGCCAGGACGAGACCACGGCGCTCGCGCGGCAGCTCGGGATCACGACCTTCGTCCACCCGAGAAATCTGGGATACGGCGGGAATCAGAAGACCTGCTACCGCGAGGCGCTCCGCGCGGGCGCGGACGTCGTGATCATGGTGCACCCGGACTACCAGTACACCCCCGCCCTCGTGACCGCGATGGCGTCGATGGTGGCGAAGGGCATCTACGACACCGTGCTCGGCTCCCGCATGCTGGGAACGAGCGCCTTGAAGGGGGGCATGCCACGCTACAAGTACGTTGCGAACCGCGTCCTCACCCTGATCGAGAACGTCGCGCTCCAGCGCAAGCTCTCCGAATACCACACCGGCTACCGCGCGTTCAGCAGGCGCGTCCTCGAGTCCTTGCCCCTCGAAGAGAACTCGAACGATTTCGTCTTCGACAACGAGATGCTCGCCCAGATCGTCGCGTTCGATTTCAAGATCGGTGAGGTGAGCTGCCCCACGCTCTACTTCGGGGAGGCCTCGAGCATCTCGTTCCCGCGGGCGGTGCGGTACGGCCTGGGCGTGCTCCGGGTCTGCGCCCAATACCGGCTGCACCGGTGGGGCATCCGGAGGTCGCGCATCTTCGAGCCGGACGGGCGGAAGCTCGCGCCGTGAGCGCGGGCTCGCTGGTCCACGTCGACGCCTGCCCCTGCGGCTCGCACGATCTCGATCCGGCCTCCCGCGCGTTCACGCTCGCCGGCTCCCGATTCGCACTTCGGCGATGCCGGACGTGCCGCCGGATGCTCCTCGACCCGTATCCCGGTCCGGGCGCGATCCAGGAAGCGTACAGCGAGGAATACTACGGCGCGGGCGCTCGGAAGTTCGTTCCGGCGATCGAGGGTCTCGTGGACCAATTCCGCGACCGCCGGGCCCGGCTTTCCGCGCGGCTCCTCGGGGCGAGCGGTGCTACAGGGTCCGCGCGCGTGCTCGACATCGGGTGCGGGAGCGGCCAGTTCCTGGCGCGGCTTCGGCGGATGGGTCACGAGTGCCACGGCACCGAGCTCTCGGCGGAGACGGGGGCCCGCGCGGCGAAGATTCCCGGCCTCGAGCTCCACTTCGGCGCGCTCACGCCGGAGGCCTATCCGGAAAACTCCTTCGACCTCATCTCCATCTGGCACGTCCTCGAGCACCTGCCGGATCCGGATTCGGTGCTGCGCCTCTGCCGGGGGTGGCTGCGCCAGGGGGGAGTACTCCTCCTGGCCGTCCCGAACATCGATTCGTGGCAGGCGAGGCTCTTCGGGGGCTCCTGGTTTCATCTCGATCCGCCCCGGCACCTCTACCATTTCAACCGGCGCTCCCTCACGGCCGCGCTCACCAGCTCGGGTTTTCGGATCGAGCGGATGCGCACGCTCTCCTGGGAGCAGAACGTGTACGGAGTCTTGCAGAGCGCGCTGAACGCCCTCGGATTTCCGCGCGATGAGTTCTACGAGGTCCTGAAGGGGAACCGGCCGGTCACCGCGTCGCCGCGGCTGCCGGTGGAGGCGGCGATCCTCCTCCTGCTATCCCCGGCGGCGTTCCTTTTCGCGGCGCTCGAGGGCCTCTTCGGTGGCGGCGGGACGCTGGAGTGCGTCGCCCGCCGCGCGGATCCGCCCGCGTGACGAAGCGCCGGACCGCTCGCGCCGAGCCTCCTCCTTCGGGCGCTTCCGCCACGTCGCGGGGAGGGAGTCTCCTGGCTCTCGCCCTGGCCTTCGCCGCCGCCTTCGCCGTGTTCTGGCCCACCCGGGGCTATTCCTTCCTGAACTGGGACGACAACGTCTACATCCTCCAGAACCCCTGGATCCGCGCCCTCACCTGGGAGAACGTGCGGGGCGTCTTCACGCATCCATACTTTCAGAATTACCTCCCGCTCCACCTGCTCTCCTACATGCTCGATCACGCGCTGTGGGGGCTCAAGGCGGGCGGTTACCACCTGAGCTCGGTACTGCTCCACGCGATCAACAGCGCCATCCTGGTCGCCGTCGTTCGGCGGATGGGCGGCAGTCTGACGGTGGCCGCTCTCGCGGGAATCCTCTTCGCGGTCCACCCCTGCCACGTGGAGGCGGTGGCGTGGGTCTCGAGCCGGAAGGAAGTGCTCTCCACGACCTTCCTGCTTCTGTCGCTCCTCTTCTACCTCCAGGCCCGGATCGGGAGCGCCTTCAAGCCGATTCCCTTCATCGCCTCGGTCCTGTCGTTCCTGCTGGCGATGCTCTCCAAGGTGAGCGTGGTCGTGCTGCCCGCGTTCCTCCTCCTTCTGGATTGGATGCCGGAGGAGAAGGGGACGCGGAAGCGCCCCTCCCTCATGCGATCGCTCGCGACGAAGATCCCGTACGCCGTCGCGGGCCTAGCACTGCTCCTCGTGAATTCCAGGGTCCAGGTGACGGCCCGGGCAGCCTACGCGCACGATCCGTACCGGTATCTGCTCGTGAAGGGGCACGCGGTGTGGAACTACGTCGGTCTCCTCTTCGGATTCGGCGGGAGTCCGGACTACGATCTGCCCCGAGTCGGGGCCAATCCTGCCGATGCGCTTTTCCAGCTCGCGGGGCTGATCGCGCTCCCGGCCGCGGCGTACTTCCTCCTCCGCGCGAAGAAGAGGCTTCCGTTCCTGGGGGTCGCGTGGATCTTTCTCACGCTGATTCCGGCGCTCGCCTTCCCGCTCGTGACCTACATGGCGGACCGCTATCTTTACGCTCCGTCCCTCGGACTCTGCTGGGCGCTGGCGGTCGCTCTGGTGGGGGTGGCCTCGCCGCATCAAGCCGGGGCCGCCGACTCCAGGCGCGGGGCGCCCCGGACGCTGCGGAGCGTGGCCGCGGCCGCCCTCGCTCTGATCCTCGTCGCCGCCTTCACGCTCCGCACGCTTCAATACTCGCGCGTCTGGAGCGATTCGGAGGCGCTCTGGACTTTCGCCATGACGAAGAGCCGCGATTACCGCGTCTTCAACAACATGGCGCAGGTCCGGATGGATCAGAAGCGCTGGGGAGACGCGGAGCGGCTGCTCCGCCAGGGGGCCGTGGCCGAGAACGTCACCTCACACCAGAGCCTCGGCGTGCTCTATTACAGCCTGCGTCGCTACGAAGAGGCGCTGAGGGAAACCGACCAGGCGCTCGCGATCCAGGGCCGGAAGAGGCCCGACTCGGCACTCGAAGCAGAGCTCCATTTCAATCGCGGTGCCATCCTTTGGTCTCTCGGGAAGCCCGAGGCCGCTGCGGAGGAATGGAGAACCGCGCTCCGCGAGAACCCGGCGCACGCCCAAGCGAAGGAATGGCTCGGGGTCGCGACCCGGCCGGCGTCGCCACCGTCCCCGAGGGGACGCTAGCCCACCGCCGCGCTCTTTGTGCTAGATTCCGGCCTCAGAACCCCGATCGTCAGCCGTTCCACCGTCACCCAGGGGGAAGAAACGTGAAACGTCGCTCCGCATGGATCGCGCTCTCGGCCCTACTCGCACTCGGTCTCGTTTCCGGCGCGGCACTCGCCGCGGACAAGACGGCCAAGTCAACGAAGGCCAACGACGCGAAGTCCGAGGCCCCGAAGACGGACGCCCAGCACGACCAGATGATGGAAATGATGATGAAGGCGTCCATGCCCGGCCCGATGCACGATCTCCTGAAGCCGATGGCGGGAAACTGGAAGACCACCGCCAAGAGCTGGATGAAACCGGGGACCGAGCCCGAGGTGAGCGAGGGGACCTGCGAGAGCTCGTGGATCCTGGGGAACCGCTACCTCCAGAGCACCTACAAGGGCAACATGGCCGGGATGCCGTTCGAGGGTTGGGGCCTCATGGGCTATGACAACCAGAAGCAGGAATTTGTCAGCATGTGGGCCGACAACATGGGCACCGGAATCGCGATGAGCGACGGCAAGGCCGACCCGGCCGGCAAGGTCTTCACCATGATGACCATGATGAACGATCCGGAGACCGGTAAGCCGGTTCCGTACAAGATGGTCACGAAGGTGATGGACGAGAATCAGTACACGATGTCCATGATGAACATGAAGGACGGGAAAGAGCACATGGAGATGGAGATCACGTACAGCCGCATGAAGTAGTCCGTTTCCGGCGACGAGTCGAACGCGAGAGCCCGGGGGAAATCGACCCTCCGGGCTCTCGTTCTTCGCGGGGCCGGGAGTCCTCTAAGTATCGTGGAGAAAAGGAGATAAAGCCGGGTCGTTCCCGGTCCGCCTTGAAACGCCCGCCGGGAGGGACTAAATTGGAGGGTCTGAGCCCGGTTGCCTCGAGGGCGAGCGACCGTCGTCCACCCGGATACCCGCCACGAGGAATTCACCGCATGGTGGAGCGGCGATTTCCGCGAAATCTCGGTTCGCTCGAGCCGATGGCGCAGTTCGTCGCCGACTACCTCGGCTCCAGGGGATTCGACCCGGAGCACTCGTTCACGGTAGATCTCCTCATCGAAGAGCTGTTCACGAACCAGTTGAAGTATGGCAAGGGAGGCCGTCCGGAAGTGAGCCTCCGGCTCGGCGGCGAGCGCGAGGAGTTGATGGTCACCCTCCGTGATTTCGACGTGGAGTCGTTCGACCCGACGTTCGCCCCCCCGGAGCGTCCGGCAGGCACCCCAGGCGGGCTCGGTCTCAAACTCATCCGGGTCATGTCCGACTCGATCCGGTACGAGTACAAGGAGCGCTGCGCCATCATCACCCTCACCAAGAGACTTCCGCGATGACCTTCGAGATTCTGGTCCAGGAGGGCGGCCTCGTGAAGCTCTCCGGTCGCCTCGATGCGGCGCAGGCGGACCGCGCCAAGGCGGCCCTCGATGCCGTGAAAGGGCCGGCGACCCTGGATCTCACGGATTTGGATTACGTCTCGAGCGCCGGCCTCGGCGTCCTCGTCCAGACGTTCAAGCGGCTGCACGACGCGGGCCACGGGTTCAAGCTCACGAATCTGAAGCCACGCATCCGCTTGGTCTTCGTCTACGCGGGCCTCGACAAGGTGCTGCAGCTTGACTAGGCCGAAGACCCTGCCCACGGGTGTCACCGGGGTGTCCGCGGCGCCCGCCCCCCTCCAACTTTCCGCCGACTCCCCTGTACTTGGAATTGAGGAACAGGAAGGGGCGCTGCTGGACCGGTGCCTGCAAGGCGATGGGGGGGCCTTTGGCGAGTTGATCGATCGGTACCAGCGGGTTCTCTTCAACGTGTCGCTTCGCATGGTCGGCAATCGGGAAGACGCCTTGGACATCACCCAGACGGTTTTCCTGAAGGCCTACCAAAACATGGGGACCTTCGACCGGAGGCACAAGTTCTTCAGCTGGGTGTACCGGATCATGATCAACGAGACACTGAACCACCTCAGCAGAAGCAGGCGAGCCGAGCCCCTGGACGAGACGTTCGAATCGAGCGCCCTTCGGCCCGATGAAGAATGGTCCCAGAACCGGCTGCGCGATCAGATCCAGCACGCTTTGCTCGAGCTTTCGCAGGATTACCGGCAGGTGATCGTACTTCGGCACTTTGCCCAGCTCTCCTATCAGGAGATGAGCGGCGTGCTCGAGGTGCCCGAGAAGACGGTGAAGTCCCGCCTCCACACGGCCAGGCAGCTTCTCGGAGGCATTTTCTCCAAACACGGGATCGCCCTTACATGAACGACAAGGAACTAGGATCGGGCATGAACGACAAGGATCGAGAGCTCGAACGGCTCATGAACGACCAGCTGGACGGCGTCGCCACGCCCGAGGATTCGGAGCGCCTGAGCCGAGCTCTCGAGTCTGGCGAAGAGGCCAGGTCGCAATATCGGAAGCTCGGCGGCGTGTTCTCCGCCTTGAGCCGGTTGGAGATGGAGGAGCCGGCCGCGTCGCTCAAGCAGGGCGTCCTCCGCGCGATCCGGGCGAGCGAGCAGTCTTCCCCCGCTCGGGGGAGGTGGCTGAGTTCTGTACAGGCCCTGGTCCGCGAGTGGGCCGGATTCCGGTACGGCTATTCGTTCGCGGCGGGCGCCGCGCTGGGGGTCATGGCATTCGCGATCCTGACCGGGAATCTGATGACCCGGCCGGGTACCGACTCGAGGTCCTTCACGGGCACCATGGCGCCCTTCTCTCCG
>JBGPMB010000050.1:0-16114 GCA_041486775.1 Candidatus Eiseniibacteriota bacterium
ACGTCCTCGACACGCCGGACGGCCTCGTGATCGTCATGGAGTACGTTCGGGGCGAGACCCTGGCGTCACGACTCCGCCGAGGCCCGCTCACGTTGGAGGAAGGACTGGCCTACGGTGGACAGATCGCCGACGCGCTGAGCGACGCCCACGAGCACGGCATCATCCACCGGGACCTGAAGCCCGAGAACCTCTTCATCACCAAGGACGGCCGCGTCAAGATCCTGGACTTCGGCCTCGCCAAGCTGACGGCGCCCGAGCGGGAGGGCGCGGGCAAGACCGACGCGCGGACGCTCCCCGCGGACTCGGGCCCCGGCGTCGTGTGGGGCACCGTGGGCTACATGTCCCCGGAGCAGGTCCGGGGCAATCCCGTGGACCATCGGTCGGACATCTTCGCGTTCGGCGCGATCCTCTACGAGATGGTGGCTGGAAAACGCGCGTTCTACGGCGCGACGCCGGCCGACACGATGAGCGCGATCTTGAAGGACGATCCGCCCGATCTCACCGAGGCGGCGGAGGGAATCCCCCCCGCGCTCGAGCGCATCGCGCGCCACTGCCTGGAGAAGGGCGCCGGGGAGCGCTTCCAGTCCGCGCGGGATCTCGCGTTCAACCTCGAGGCGATCTCCGGGCTCTCGGGCTCGAAGCCGCTGCCGGCGCTCTCCGCTCCCGCCGGCGGCAACCGCCCGCTCCTCCTGGGCGCGGCGGCCCTCGCGGCGATCGTCCTCGTGGCGGGGGCGCTCTGGATTCCTCGCCTCCTCGCCCCGAGGAGCGACCTCGGTCCGATGCGGGTCACGCTGGAATCACCCGTGAATTCGAAGTCCGAGGGTATCCTCGGCCAGATGTCGGTATCCCCGGACGGCCGCCGTTTCGCGTTCGCGGTGGTGGACACGAGCGGGAAGCCTCGCCTCTGGATGCGCGCCGTCGACCAACCCACCGCCCAACCGATCGCCGGCACCGAGGAGGGCTTCCTCCCGTTCTGGTCGCCTGACGGAAAGAACCTCGGGTTCTTCGCGAAGGGAAAGCTGCGCCGGATCCCCGCCGCCGGAGGTCCCGTTCAGGACCTGTGCGACGCGCCGGACCCCCGGGGCGGAAGCTGGGGCAAGGACGGAATCATCGTCTTCGCACCCTCGAGCATCGGCGGCTTGTTCCGTGTGTCGGCGGACGGCGGTCAGCCGGCCCCGGCAACCACCCTGGATCCGACGCGCAAGGAAAGCGCGCACCGCTGGCCCTGTTTCCTCCCGGACGGACGCCACTTCCTGTACGCGGCGCTCCCGGGGGTCGGCGGCGAGTTCGACAATTTCGTCGGAGCGATCGATTCCAAAGACCGCAGGACGCTCTTTGGGTCCAGCCGCGCGGCGGTGTTCGCCGAGCCCGGCTACCTTCTCTACTCGCAAAACGATCTCCTCATGGCGAAACGGTTCGATCCGGGCCGCCTCAAGGCAACGGGTGAGCCGGTGGCGCTGGCGGTGGTGCCGGTTACAACCGGCAGCGTCGCCATGCCGGCGGTCACCGTGTCACGGAACGGCGTCGTGGCCTACGTGAACGTGCGGCTCGGCGACACCTACCTGAAGTGGCTCGACCTCTCGGGGAACGCGCTCAGCACGGTTCCGGCGCCTCAGGGTAGGTATGAGGATGTCAAGGTTTCGCCGGACGGACAGCGCGCCGCGCTGGTGCGCCGCGAGTCGGCGTCCAACAGGGACATTTGGATCCTGGAGCTCGGATCGGGAGCGGCCACTCGATTCACGTTCGATCCCGGAAACGAGACCGGTCCGGTCTGGTCCCCCGACAGCCGGCGGATCGCGTTCATCTCGGACCGGGACGGGGGCGTGTCGAACATCTACATGAAGTCCATCGACGGAGGGGACGCGACGATCCTCTATCGGTCCGCCGCGCAGTGGAAGAATCCCGAATTCTTCTCTCCGGACGGCAAGTTCTTGTTGTTCGACGAAACGGATCCCAAGACTCAGATCGATCTCTGGCTCCTGCCGCTCAGCGGCGATCGGACTCCCATCCCCTACCTGCGAACGCAATTCACCGAGACCTCCGGGGCCATATCGCCCGACGGCCACTGGGTCGCATACGACTCGGACGAATCAGGGCGCCAGGAGGTCTACGTCCAGTCGTTCCCGACCGCCGGAGCAAAGCGCCAGATATCGACGGCCGGAGGGAACGGCGCCTTCTGGCTTCCCGGGGGAAAGGGGATCCTCTACACCAATTTCGTGGGCGGGTCCGTGAAGATCACGCGAGTCGACGTGAGCGAGAATGCCACGGCGTTTCAGGTGGGCGCGACCCGCGTCGCGGCCGAGCTATCGCTGGCCAAGCTGCAGTCGCTCGTGGGTGGCGCATACGCGCCGGACGGCCAGCGCCTCCTCGCGGCGGAACAGAAGGGCGAGGCTATGCCGCCCGTTCCCACGCTCATCGTGAACTGGCCCGAGCTGGTGAAGGAGAAGAAGTAGGGCTAGTCCCCGGTCTGCATGAGAGCGCCTACGAAGAGGGCGGGCAGCGTTCCCACGAGTCCCAGCTCGCCGCCGAGCTTGAACCCGACGTGCCAAGCCGTCTCGTGGGTTTCCAAGATCGTATTCGGGCCCGGCCCGGCCTCCCTCTTTCCAAAGGTGAACACCTCCACCACGAGTCCGATCCGCCCGCCCACCGTCAGCCCGCCCTGGGCCGAGAATCCGGGTCCGAGAAACTCTACGTTGTTCTGCTCGCCGGACAGGACGATTCCGGGCGAGAGATTGAGGCTCAGGTCGGAGCCGAGCCACTGAACAAAACGGAGCCGAAGGCCGTCCTGGGAACGGCTATCGAGAAAGTGAGCGAATCCGGTTACTCCCACCGAGTGGTCGGGGCCGAAATTCCGCGCAAACCCGTATTCGACGAGCACGAGACCATCTCCGCTTGCGTTCCGACCCGTGGAGCCCCTCAGCGAGCCGCAGTCCGAGATGAGATACGACCCGCATACGCTCGAGGGGCCGGCCCTGAGGCGAAAGGGCTTCCACCGCTTCGCATCCCGCCCGGGTTGAGGTGGCGGCAGCGGCAACGTCGCCCGGTCGCGCGTGACGCGCTTGGCCAGGTCCACGCCACTTCGATCGCGGATCGACCGGATCCGGTACATCGGGACGTACTCCACCCGCCCGTTCTCCGCTGTCAGCGCGACCGTGCCCTCACCCCACGGCTCGACCTTCACGACCGTCTTCGTCTCATCGCCTTCGAGCTCGACGGTGAACGTGTCGGCGGGCGAGGGGTCCGCGAAGGATGGGAGCGGCGGTGCGAAGAGGATGGCGAGCATCACGGGAGCCAGGAGACGCATGCAGAGCCCCTCCGCGTTGGTGGTGCGATTGGTTGGGCGGGTCAAGAGCTAGAATCGGGGCTGAAACTGGCGAGTGTCCATGGCACCGATCATTTTCGCTATGAGGAATCCCGTAGATCCGGCAACACCAGGCTCGGCTCCGAACCGGAACCCTGCATGCATGACCGTATCCGTGCCCTCGAATCCATACACGTTCCTCGACCTTACGGAAAACACCTGAGCCAGGATACCGAACCTCCCGCCAAACGTCAGCCCCGCCTGCCCGGAGAATCCCGGAGCGACAAAACGGGATGTGCCGTCGTCCGAACTCGCGAGGATCAGGCCCGGCGCGAAATCGAGACTGAAGGTAGAGGCTGGCCAGGCGTAGAGGTGAAGGCGAAGACCCCAATGCGTACGATCACCATCCCCCGCCAGGAATAGAGATCCGCCTATCGAACTCGACCAGCCCATGTTGCGGGCATAGCCGCAGTCCACGGACCCGAAGAAATCATCCTCGGGAGGATATCGGGTCGATGCAGAGGTCCGCCACATCATCGCGAAATCAGTAATCGCGAAGGAGCCGCACTCGCTCCTCGATCCCGCTCGAAAGCGGAAGGATCGCCAG
Source organism: Candidatus Eiseniibacteriota bacterium (assembly GCA_041486775.1). Taxonomy (GTDB): domain Bacteria; phylum Eisenbacteria; class RBG-16-71-46; order SZUA-252; family SZUA-252; genus WS-7. Next base: position 3,909 of record JBGPMB010000050.1, read on the forward strand.
GGCACCCCGGCCTTGTCTCGAACGACTCGTGGCGGCGGTGTTCCCAACCAATCGCGCCGGCGCAAGCGGCTCGTGAGGTCAACGCCATTCTGATCCGTAACCCGGCACACACGGTACATGGGAACGTAGTCCACGGTTCCGCTGGGGGCCGTGAGTGCGACCATCCCATCGGCGCGCGGTTCGACGAAGGTGGCTTCCCTGACTCCGTCACGCTCGATCTCCAGGTAGTACACATCGGGTAGGACGATATCGGAGGCGGTTGGAGGTAGGCTGGCCACAGCACCTGATGGGAGGAGCGCGAGGAATATGGCGACGACTCCGAGGCGCATGCTGAGCCCCTTCCGCGTATCGAACGCCCGGCGATGCGCCTCTACTCTAGCGCAATCGGGCCGGGACTACACTCGCTCGACGAAACTCCCGTCGCGGGTGTCGATCTTCACGCGGTCACCGACGCCCATGTGCTGCGGCACCTTCGTGACGAGCCCCGTGTTCATCGTGGCGGTCTTGGGCGAGGAGGAGATGGTGGCCCCCTTCATGACCGGGTCGGTCTCGATGATCTCCAGCTCCACGAACATCGGAACATCCACGCCGACGGGCCGGCCCTCGAAGTAGCTCATCTCCACGGTCATGCCGTCCATGAGGTAGTTGACCGCGTCGCCCAGGTGGTCCCGGGGCACGTTCACCATCTCGTAGTTCTCGGTGTTCATGAACGTGAACTCGTCGCCGGAGCGGTAGAGGTATTGCAGCGGGTGATGATCCAGGTCGGCCCGGTCCACCTTGTCCTCGGAGCGGAACCGGTTCTCCACCTGGCTTCCGGTGACGAGGTTGATCATCTTGGCGTGGACCATCCCGCGCCAGTTCCCCGGCGTCACGTGGAGCACGTTGGTCACCTTGCAGGGCTTACCGTCGAACAGGATGACCATGCCGACTTTGATTTGAGTGGCCGGAATCACGACAAAATCTCCCTCGACGAGTGGAAATTGATTGGCAGCCGATGAGTATATCAGGGAGACGAGCCCGGTGCAACCGGGGGCCCAGGCAGCGGCGAAGAAGACGTCGAGGGCATGCGGATCGAGTTTCTGACGTCTGAGATATCTGATGGGATCACGATCCGCGGCGGGAGAATCCACGCGTTCTCTAGTCTCCGAGCCCAACCCCGAGGTAGATCGAGAACAAGCTAAGGCCCGATAGTGCTGATTCCGCCGGCGACCTCTCGAGTGGACGTAGGGTCGCACCCGAGCCCCCAACCGCCAAGGAATGGTAATAGTTCAGACCAACCTCGAACCTCGACTTGTCGAACCCCGCGAAACGGGCGCCGACTCCCAGTTCGAATCCAAGAGGCGCTTTGAAAAAGTGTCCCCCCGTCCCGTCCGGAGAGCGCGCCAGAAAGGCAGCCGGCGCGGCATCGAGGAAGAGCCCGCGCGTGCGCTCCACGTCGCCACCCGCATAGAAGCGGAGCCCGGTAGCGAGGGGTAGAAAGTCCGTTTGATTGATCGTTCGCGTTTCCCCAAGGAAAGAACGCGTCGTACCCCCGGCGGTCAGCCCCCTCTGATTCTGATCCACGGTGCGCTCGCGGAGATAGGTCACGCTCGAGCGTATCGCGAGACGGGAGCTGACCTGCCACGTTGCCGAAACCGAGGGGATTATGGTCAGATTAGTCCCGTGAGGGCCGAGGTCCTGGGTGTACCCCCAATTGAAATTCGCTGAAGAGGGTAGGACAGAACCCGAAGAGAGGCCGGGGAATGAACAGATCGCGAGAAGTGAGACTGGGAAGAACAGGGAACGTCTCATAGCTCACCCCGTTGAAGCCGGCTACCACGCCAGCTAGTCTGCTCCCCCTCCGCCCGGGATTCAAGTGCCAGAACTCACTCCTGCTTCGAGCCGCGCGAGCTGAGGGCCCCGATGACGATCCCGAGGGCCACGCCGATCGCCACGCCGATGGGGATGTTCTTCACGGCCACGCCCACGGCCGCGCCGATTCCCGCTCCGATCGCGATCCAAAACCCCAACGGCTGCTTCTTCATTCCTTCTCCTCGGTTTCGGGCGGCGGCTTTGCGTGGGCGCCCGCCTTCACGTGCCCCGCGCCGTGAACGTAGACCAGCTCGCCTCCGAGGTACGCCGTGTAGAGCGTGAGCCCGGCAGCTGCCAACGCCACCAGCGCCGAGAGCCAGATCCCTTTCCCAGTCGGCCGCACCGCCCAGGAGAGGAGCGTCGCCAGCCCGAGCGCGCCGAGCGCCCAGAGGCACGACTCCTCATGCTTGTCGAGCGCGGCCTCGGGCACTCCCTGGTGCTCGGCCTTGTCGCCGACTGCTTTGCCGCTGAAGTACGCGACGCCCGACCCGGCCAACGCCAGCGTGAGAAGAACCGGGCCGAACCATTTCACCCACGGCCTCCGGATCAGGAGGTAGACCAGCTCGGCCATAGCCCCGACCAGGCCCAGCGCGATGGGGAAATGGACGACGGCGGGATGAAGGTCGAGGCCGAACAGATCAGTCACCGGATACCTCGCGTGCGGGCGCCCTCAGACTCCGTAGGCGCGGCGCAGGATGGCCATCGTGTGCACGACCTCTCGTTTGGCGCCGTGCGCGATCTGGATGTTGCACGTGCCGCAGCCGGTCAAGATGGCCTCGGCTTTCGTGCGCTGGATCTCCTGGAAGAGCGGCGCGCCGATTTCCTGCGCGCGCTCGTAGTTCTCAGATTTCATTCCGTAGGTCCCGGCGATCCCGCAACAGGAGTCCTCGATGGGCCGCACGTCGACGCCGGGGATGAGCTTCAACAAACGGATCGGCTCCTCGGTGATGCCCTGCGCCACCGAGTGGCAGGCGTTGTGGTACACGATCGAGATCGGGACGGGCTTGAAATCGGTGCGCAGCTCGCCGCGCTCATGAAGCTGCCACAGATACTGATGGATGTCGATCGTGTGCGCCGCGAGATGCCTCGCCTCCTCCGTACCCAGGATGCGAGGGTAATCCTCGATGAGGGCCAGGCCGCACGACGGCGCGCTCGCGACCACGGTGAAGCCGCGATCCACGAGGGGCAGGAGTATTTCGAGGTTCCGGCGCGCGTCCGCGACGACCGAGCGCTCGGCGCCCATGGTGATGAGCGCGATGCCGCAGCAGCGCTGCTCGGGAATGACCACCTCGATCCCGTTCGCCTCGAGCACCTTGACGGTGGCCTCGGCCTCTCCCTTCGGGTCGTGGAACCGCGCGAAGCAGCCCGCGAAATAGGCCACGCGTTTCGTGATGGGGACGTCGCGGGGGGGCATCGGGCCGAGCCGGGCGTGCGCGTGTGTGGCGGGGCCATTCGCGGGCTTCTCGGCGAGCGGCAGCGCCAAAGCGCGCCTGGCCGCCTCATTTCCCGTGCCGAACGGCCTTCGGAAGCGCGGCAGGTCGAGCCTTCCCGCCACCTTCCCCACCGTCTCCCGCGCGGCGCGCTCGAGCGGATTTCCCACCGCGAGATTCACGACGGCGGGCGCGATGCCCGCGATCCCGGCGATCTTGTCGGCGTGGCCCAGCACCCAGTTCCGCACCGGCATCCCGTGCTTCTCCACGAATTCCTTCCGCGCGGCGATCGCGAGCCCGGGGATGTCGACCTGGCTGGGGCACTCGGTCAGGCAGAGCTTGCAGTTGAAGCAGGAATCCATGACCTCCTTGAACGGCTTCTCGGTCAGGGAATCGGGCCGCAGCTCGCCCCGGATCATCTCCATCAGGAGGACCGCCTTCGCGCGCGCGGTGTGCGGCTCGAGCGAGGTGGTGGATCCCACGGGGCAGTAATCGCGGCAGGTCCCGCACCCGTGGCACATCTCGATCATGTCGCGATAGTCGGGCTCGTCGAAGACGGTGCCGGTCGTGACGAAGGTGTTCGTGTACCGCGAGTGACCCTCCGGGAAGATCCTCGCGTCCGAGATGACGTTTCCCGGATTCAGGACTCCGTCGGGATCCATCGCGTGCTTCACCCGCGCCATCACGGGGTAGGCGCGCGGATACTGGCGCTCGAGGTAGGGCGCGCGCAGGATGCCGTCCCCGTGCTCGCCCGTGATCGTCCCGCCCAGACTCCACGTCAGCTCGAAGGCGTCCTCGGCCATCGCGGCCATCCGGCCGTGGAACGTCGCGTCGTGGGGATCCATCAACGGCATCACGTGCACGTTGCCGTTGCCCGCGTGCCCGAAGATCGCGAACCGCGTCTGGTGCTTCACGAACATCGCGCGGAGCCCGTTCACGTAATCCCCGAGCCGTTCGGGAGGCACGGCGGTGTCGTCGATGAAGTTCATCGGCTTCTCGACCGGCGAGGCGCGATAGATGAGAGGCAACGCGGCCTTCCGCACGGCCCACAGCCGGGCCTGCTCCTCGGCGTTTCGCGCGGCGCGGAAATCGAGGACCTTGCCACGCCGCGCCGCGGTCCACTCTTCCACGGCCGCGATGCCCGCCCGGGCTTCCTCCGCGGTCTCACCTTCGAACTCGACCAGGATCGAGGAATCGAAACGCTCGGGAATGAGGGGCCTGAGATCCGCGCGGTCCGCGCGGACGAACGCGAGGAAGGTGTGATCCATGGCCTCGATGGCCGAGGCGCCCAGCCGGCGCGCTTCCAGCACCGCCTCGGTGGCGTCCTCCCATGAGGCAAAGTAGAGGAGCGCCACGGCCGTATGCCGGGGCTTGGGGACGAGCCGCATGGTGATCTCGGTCGCGATGCCCAGCGTCCCTTCGGAGCCCACGAGGAGCCGGATGGGGTCGAACCGAGGCTCGATGGAGCTGACCTGATCCCCCGGCGCCCACGCGCCCCAGAGGTCGTACCCGCACGAGTTCTTGTTGGCGCGAGTTCGATCGGGAAGGAACGAGGGCGCGCCCTCGCGGAGGATGGATTCGACCTCCGCGGAGAGCGCCCGCCAGGTCGCGCCGTCCCCGGCGGCGCCCTCCGCGTGCGATCCCAAATGCACCATGCTCCCATCGTGGAGAACGACCGTCATGCCCGCGACGTGATCCTTGGTGGAGCCGTGGCGGAGCGTGTGCGCGCCGGAGGCGTTCGTGCCGACGTTCCCGCCGATGGTGCAGAAGTCGCCGCTCGAGGGGTCGGGGCCGAGCCGAAGCCCCGAATCGCGCACCGCCTTCTGCACACGGCTGTGGATCGCGCCGGGCTCGACGCGGACGACACGGCGCTCCGGATCCACCTCGAGCACGCGATTCATGTGCGCGGCGAAGTCGAGGACGATCCCGGGACCCAGCGCCTGGCCGGCGAGGCTGGAGCCCCCTCCCCGGGCCGTCACCGGGATGCCGCGCGAGCGCGCGAAGGCCACGGTTCGAGCCACGTCTTCTTCGCATCGGGGAGAAACCACGGCGAGAGGCTTGCGCCGGAAGATGCAGGCCGCCGTGGAAAACAGAGCGAGCGCAATGGGATCGGTCCGCACCTCACCATGGATGAGGGGCTTGAGCTCGCGCTCGATCTTCGAGTGTCGTGGATCCATCAATCCCCCGGCGCGCGGGGGTGCGTCAAGCTCGCGCTAGGAAGAACCGGTCGTAGAGAATGGCCGCGACCCCGCCGCCCGCCAGGGGTCCCACCCAGTATACCCACTGATCCTGCCAGTAGTGCGAGAGGAGCGCGGGCCCGAAGGCCCGGGCGGGGTTCACGGCGCCACCGGTGAGGGCCCCGCCCATGAGGATGTCGGCGGTGATGGTGAGCCCGATCGCGAGCCCCGCGAACCCGGCGGGAGCCCGGGGGTCGACCGCGGTGCCGAACACGACGATCACGAGGAAGAAGGTGAAGATTGCCTCGAGCAGCACCCCCGTCTTGGGTCCGATCGTGGGATCGATGGCGGGCGTGCCCAGATGCACGTCCACGGGGCCGCCCTGGTACGCGGCGCACACCACCCACGCGGCCAGCGAGGCGCCCAGGAGCTGGGCGATCCAGTAGGAGATCATCTTGAGGAGGCTCATCCGCCGCGTCATCCACATCCCGAAGGAAACCGCCGGATTGAAATGGCCTCCGGAGATGTGGCCGAACGCGTAGACGCCGATCAGGATGGCGAGGCCGTGCGCCACCGCGATCCCGGTCGTGCCGACCGTCTGCGTGGCCTGCTGCTGCATGACCGCGCCGACGCCGAAGAAGATGAGGCCAAAGGTGCCGATCATCTCCGCGAGGAAACTCCGCGCGCCCTGATTCATTCCACCTCCCCGCCCTTAGAGTGCTTCGACCGTCTTCTTGTCCAGACGCTTCGACAGCTCGACCAGAAGCTTGACCGCGGCGTCGTAGTCCTTGCGGTCCATGATCGTGGAGTGGCTGTGGATGTACCGCGTCGGAATGAAGATGACCAGCGAAGGCACGCCCTGATCGTAGATGTGGAAGCGGCCGGCGTCGGTGCCCCCGCGCTCCACGGTCCCCAGGTGATACGGGATCTTCTGCTTCTCGCAGATGTCGATGGCGAGGTTCCGCAGCTTCACGTTGGGAATCAGCGTGGCGTCGTAGACCAGGATGCCCACGCCCCCGCCCAGCTTCTCGTCGCCGTCCCCCTGGGAGCCGGGCGTGTCGTGCGCGATCCCCACGTCCAGGGCGATCGCGACGTGCGGCTTGACCGAGGCGACGCTGGTCTGCGCGCCGCGCAGCCCCACCTCTTCCATCGTGGTGGCCACGCCGTACACCGCGTTCGGATGCGGCGTCTTCGAGAGCTTCCGCAGGGCGTCCACCACCAGCGCGCAGCCCACGCGGTTGTCGAGGGCCTTGGCGAGGTAGAGACGGTCGTTCGACATCACCGAGAAGCCCGCCTCCGGGATGATGGGATCCCCCGGCTTGATGCCGAGGCGCTTCTTCACGTCGAAGGTGGACGTGGCGCCGACGTCGATGAACATGTCCTTCAACTCCATCACCTTCCGGCGCTCTTCCTCCTGCAGCTCGTGGGGCGGCTTCGAACCCACGACCCCGATCACGTCCCCCTTCGCGGTCCGGATCCGGACTTTCTGCGCCAGGAGCACGTGACCCCACCAGCCCCCCATCGGCAGGAACTTGATGAACCCTTCCTTGGTCACGCCCTTCACCATGAACCCGACTTCGTCCATGTGGCCCGCCATCATGATCCTGGGCTCGTCCGCCTTGCCGTTCTGCCTGCAGATGACGCTGCCCAGCCTGTCCTGGGTCACGGTCCCGAGACCGCGGAGATGCTTCTTCAAGATTCCCGCGATCTCGGACTCGTGCCCCGGAGGGCCGAAGGCCTCGGTCAGTTCTTTCAAGAGTGTCTGGCTCGCGTCCATCCCTAGCTCCTTCGTGAGGTTGTGGTTGGGATAAGCGGGGCGAGTATCGTTCCGGAGGGCAGGGGTGTCAAGCGGGCTCAGCCCACGCGGCGGGGAATCCCCCGGATGTGGTGATGGGGGAGGTTCGTGGTGGGCACCTCGTCCTCCTTGATCACGCTCACCGAGCCGTCCACTTCGATGACCGCCGAGCGCACTTCCTCCACGGTCTCGACGCCGTGCTCCCGGAGCGCGCGCAGGAGGTCGTCGCGGGTGATTCCCTCCCGCACGAGGTTCGCGTTCAGAATCTGCCCGCGCCGGATGAGAAGCGTGGGTATCCCCTCGATCACGTGCTCCGCCCTGGTGCTGCGCCGCACGGACCACGCGACGATCATGTTCATCACGAACAGGGTTCCTGCCGCCACCAGCCCCCCCGCCAGGGAGGTGTCCGGGCCGGTCATGGCGTTCTGGACGGCGTTGGCGAGAAGAAGAAGGAGGAGAAAATCGAACGGGGTCATCTGTCCAACCTGACGCTTCCCCGTGAGGCGGAGCCCCAGGAGGAGCGCCAGGTAGACGAACCCCGTGCGAAACGCGATCTCGAACAGCGTGCTACCGCCCGCGAGCGGCACGCGCGGTACCTCGGATCAGCGTGAGACGACCGTGATCGGCTTGTCCACGCGGAGGGAAACCTTCGCTCCCTGCTCGATGCTGAGCTCGTGCCCCTTGACCATGAGCATGGCGCCCGTGCCTGCGGCCGCGCCGCCGACGGCGCCGATGATGGTGGACTTGGTGTCCCCGCCCGCGACCTTGCCGATGATCGCGCCGGCCACCGTGCTTCCGCCGATGATGAGTTTGTCACGCGTGCCGGTGCCCTTCGCGACCATCTTGCCTTCGGCGTTGTTCACCGTGGCGTGGAGCGTCTTGGGACCGTCCACCGTGTCGAGCGAGTTGAATTCCAACGCCAGCGAGGCGCGATCTTCCGTGCCCTTGTGCCGGGACGCGCGCTGCACGTCGGACACTTCGCCGCTCACCTTGGAGCCCGCTTCGGCGAGCACGGTGCCGTTGAGCGTGATGGGGGCGATGAGCTTCCCCTCGATCTTGTCGCCGACGTTCGAGGTCCGGGTGTCGACCGGCGTGACCATCTCGATATCGAAGGTCGTGCCCGCGGGAATGTCGATGGTGTGCTTCTCGGCGTAGGTGGCCTGAGTGCTGGGCGTTTTCGACGATCCCGACGTGCCCTTGTGCGCCTTGGTGGTGGTCGTCGTCGTGGTCGTCGTGGTCTTCGTGGAGGTCCCTTCGGAGCCGGTCTGAGCGGCGGGCGGCGTCGTCTCGTTGCTGAAGCCCTGGCTCACCTGGGTCGTATCGGACGTCTGCGACGTGTCGGTCTGCGCGCTCTTCTGGCACGCGGAGAGCGCGAACGCGAGGAGCAAGGTCAACACGGCACTGCCAAGAATCCGGACTGATTTCATCAGGACCACCATCCTTTGTGTGGGTTGTTAGTAGATGAAGTTGTACGTGAACCCGCCCATGATCTTGAGCTGGTTGACGTTGGACACGAAGTTGTACTTCACCTCGCCGAAGATGCCCAGGTTGGGCATCAGCTGGTTCTTGATTCCACCCTGGATGTTCAGGCCGAGCTTGGTGTCCGAGCTGCTGCCGGTGAAGCCCGCGGGCGCGTCCGCCTTCACGAAGTGAAGCCCGAGGCCGCCGCCCGCGTAGGGGGTCAGCCTTCCGCCCTCGACCGGGAAGTCCACGTTGACGTCGCTCCCGATCATGAGGTCGCTGACATCCACGCCGCTCGCGCCGACCTTCCAGTATTCGACCAGCGGCACGATGTGCACGTGCGTGACGAACTCGCCGGCGTCGATGTGGACTCCGAGGGCCACCGTGCTGCTCCCTCCCTCGGGATCGACGAAGCCGATGCGCGCGCCCATCCCGCGGAACCCGAGGCCCTGGCTCGTGGTGGACGCGGGCGCCGGGGCCGCGTGGGCGAGGGCGCCAAAGGAAAAGAGGCCCGCTGCGACGATGAGCGCCCCAACAACCGATCCGTTTCGATTCATCGCGGAAACCTCCTCAGTGGTCGGGTGTGCGGCCCGGATAACTTCCCCGGCCGAGAATTTGCCGTCGACTTTTCGCAACGAAGGTAGCTCAGAGACCTCCTCGCCACAACTAGAACGTGAAGCGGAGCCCTCCGTGGAAGGCCAGCCCGTCGAAGTTCGCTTCCTCGCGAACGATCTGACCGAACGTAGGATCGAAGAAATCGGCCTTGGGCGTGCTCGCGTTCCAAACCACCTCGCCGTAGAGCCCGGCCGTGCTCGCCACCTTCAAATTGACTCCCCCAAAGAGCTGAGCGCCCAAGGCGTCATAGGTGTTACTGAAGTCCCCGAGCGAATCGGTTCCGGACACGGTGAGCCACTCCCAGCCAATGCCTCCTCCGACGTAGGGCTCGACCTGGGGCGATACCGGGATGCGGACGCGCACCACGCCCATGACCGGGACGAGATCGGTGTTGATGGATTGGGTGCTCACGACCGTGGTGACGTGCGTACCGCCGGGAAGGTCGCCCTCGCGCACGAATTGCTCGCCGTTGGTCGAGCGGTGGTACACCGATATCTGCAAACCGAGATCGATCTGCTCGGCGACCACCGAGCCCACGCCGCCGTTCACGTAGAGACCGCTGCCCGGCTGATTCGAAGGATCGAAGGTTCCCAACCCTAGAGTGGCCCAGTACGTGGGCTGGGACGGGCGGTAGCCGTAATCGCGCTCCCCGCCCCGCCCGGGCCGACGGCGAAGCGGGCCGCTGCTCTCCATCATTGTCTTGTTCGCATTGAAGTCCTGGTACTGCGCCGTTCCCGCGCTCAGCGAGCTCGGTTGGAAATCCAACTGGGAAGCCGAGGCCGTGCCGGCGGTCACGATGAGCGCGAGCATTGCTGCAAAGAGACGCATGTTCTTCCTCCTCACGATGGGGGACTCAGACACACAAGGACACGATCTTGGATTGCAGCGGTCGTGCCACTGACCATCGCGCTGCAATATAAGCACTTACGCAGACGCCTCCGTACCGGATGGGGCGCATCTGAGTCCCATGATCTACATTCCTGTGACGATCCGTCCACACCGGAACCCCTTTGGATTGATAGGATCCGCCGCCATGCGCCCTGTCCCGGCCAGGCTCTTGCTCGCGGCGCTCGCGGCAAGCTGGCTCTTCGTTTCGGCTGGCGCGGGGATTGCGTCCGCGCAGCCCGCGGAGTTTCTTCCCGCGGCCAGCGCGCTCTACGAGGACGTGGAGGCGCTCGTCGCCCGCGGTCTCCTTCCCTCCTACCCCATCCACACAAGGCCTCTCGTCCGCACCGACCTCGCGCGGGCGCTGATCGAAGCGCGCGGGCGCGACGCGGCGGTGGAATCGGATCTCCACTATCAGCGCCTCGTCCGCGAGCTGGCGCGCGAGTTTCAGGATCTGGACGCGCAGCCGCCTGCCGCGGAGACCGGCCCGCTCCTGGGCGTGGGCCCGCGCGAGCAACGATTCCGGATCGCGATGGCGGCGCACGCGCGCGGGGACTACGACGAGAAGCGCGCGATCCACTGGCGGCTCCGCGACGAGTCTTCCCTGGCCGCGCGGATGAGCCTCCAGCTCTGGCCGGGGTTCGGCGCGTACGAGGAGTTCGGCGTGATGCGGATCCGAGGCCAGCGTGAGTTCATCGACGCCATCGCCGCGCACACGGACCTCGAGACCGCGGTCCTGCGCGGAGAGCTGACGGGGCGCGTGAAGGCGCTGACCGCCGCGGTGGGCTACGAGAGCTTCCGCTGGGGACCGGGACGGCGGGGTACCTTGCTCCTCTCGGACGCCGCGGGGCCCATGGGCTTCCTTCTGCTCCAAGGATCCGTGCGGGGCAAGGTGGGCGTGACCGCGTCCGCGCTCAATGCCGTCATCTCCGCGGCGGATCATCATTATCTCGCCGCGCACCGGATCGAAGTCGAGATCACGCCGCGCTGGTCCCTGGGGATCTCGGAGGCGGCGCGTTACTCCTCCGAGGGCATCGATCTGCTCTACGGCACGGGGCTTCTGCCCTACACCGTGATCGAGAGGATCCGGATCCGGGAGGCCTCGAATGACTCGCTCCGTGCGCTGGAGCGCGCGAACGTGATGGCCTCGGCGGATCTCTCGTTTCGCGCGACCCACGGGCTCACGCTCTACGGCGAGCTGCTGGTGGACGACTACGCGACCGAGAGCGCCGGCATGCCGAACCGGATCGGCTATCAGGCGGGGTTCCGGAGCGACCGCCCCTGGGGCGCGCACGCGGTGCATTTCCTCGGCGAGTACACCCGGGTCCGGAACTACACGTACAGCGTCTACTACGGCGAGAACTACATCTACCGCGACCGCCCGCTCGGGTTCTCCCTGGGACCGGACGCCGAGAACGTGTACGCCGAGGCCGCGTTCGACATCACGCGCGACTGGCAGCTGCGCTGGTCCGGAGACTTCACGAACCACGGCGAGGGCAGGCTGGGCGTGCCGTGGCAGCCCTCGCAGGGCGCCGTCTCGACGGCGGGTCTTTCCGGCGTGGTGGAAGAGCGGCGCGAGGTGTGGGGCGACGCGCGCTGGATGCCGCGTGACGACATCGATCTCAGCGCGGGTGTAGGTTTCCGCCGCGTGCGAAATGACACGAATGTGCCGGGCGCGGACCGCGACGGGTGGCTGGCGCGCTTCTCCGCGGACGTGAGGTACTAGCATTCGAATCTGGATCCTTCTAATACTCGCGGCGCTCGCGCGCCTATACCGGATTGGGTCGCCACTGATTGGTGTTCACAGCTGGCGACAGGCCGATACCGCCTCCATGGCGCGAAATTTTCTCGAGAACGGCTTCCACCTGTTCTATCCACAGGTCGATTGGGGCGGGGCGGGTCCCGGATTTGTCGAGTCCGAGTTTCCCCTCATACCGTTCATGGCCGCCCTTCTCTATCGTGTGCTCGGAACGCACGAGTGGATTGGCCGAG
>JBGPMB010000051.1:0-16087 GCA_041486775.1 Candidatus Eiseniibacteriota bacterium
AGGGCAAGGAGGACAAGGCTGCCTACGTCCAGGTCTTCACGCCGCCGGTCGTACCCACCGTGGATTTCTCCGCGGATTCGACGATTGGGTTCGCGCCCCTCACGGTCCACTTCACGGACCTGTCGACGGATGGCGGCGCGACAATCACTTCCTGGTCCTGGCACTTCGGCGACGGTGGCACCTCGATCCTCCAGAATCCGACGCACACCTACACGGTGCCCGGAACCTACAACGTGTCTCTGACCGCTACGAACTCGGCGGGCCCCGACAGCACGACCAAGACCGGCTACATCACAGCCGCGGTCGTCCCGGTGCCGCCGACCGCCGCTTTCTCGGGAACGCCCTTGAGCGGCTACGCGCCCCTCACCGTTCAATTCACGGACGCGTCGGCGCCGGGGACCTCGCCGATCACGGCACGGCTCTGGAAGTTCGGCGACGCGGACAGCTCGATCGCGACGAGCCCGAGCCACATCTACACGGTTCCCGGGATCTACACCGTGGTGCTCACCGTGGAAACGGCGGACGGGGAGGGCAAGGAGGACAAGACTGCTTATGTCGAGGTCCTGGCTCCGACGGCGCCGACCGCGGACTTCTCCGCGGACGTGACGACCGGCGACGCGCCGCTCTCCGTTCAGTTCACGGACACGTCCACGACCGGCGGCGCGACCATCACCTCCTGGTCCTGGGACTTCGGCGACACCGGGACCTCGACCGCGCAGAACCCGAGCCACTCGTTCGCGGACCCCGGGACCTACACGGTCTCCCTGACCGCGACCAACTCGGTGGGCCCCGGCACGACCACGAAAACGAACTACATCACCGTAACAACCCCCGCCACGATCGGCCCCTGAAATGAAGTAATCTGAGGCGACCGGCTCGTCACCATCGCACTGGAGACCCGACCATGTCCGCTCGCCTCTTGCCGTTCGTAGCCTTCCTCCCGATCCTCCTCGCGCTCGCACTCCCGCGTTCCAGCGGGGCCGAACCTCCCAACCCGGGCCTCGCCAAGCTCTGCGATGAATTCTGGCAGGGATACCTCCGGGCGAATCCCACCCGGGCCACGAGCCTCGGGGACAAGCGCTACGACGATCGCCTCGACGACATCACCCCGCGGGGGATCGCCACGGAGAGGAAACGCCTGGAAGACGTGCAAGCCCGCGCCCGGGCGATCGATGAGAGCGCCCTCTCGCCTCAGGACCGCCTGACGCGCGCGTCGCTCCTCACCGTGGTCGAAGACCGGCTGGCGTCGACGGACTGCGGGCTCTACCTGTGGACCGTGGATCCGCTCGGCGGACCGCAGGTGGAGTTCATGAATTTCGCGGATTACACGAAGATCGAAACGCCGGAGGACGCCGCCCGGTACGTCAAGCGCGTCTCTGCAATGGGTCCGTATCTCGACGACCACATCGCAAATCTCAGAGCGGGGAAGCGGGAAGGGAAGGTCGCGGTTCGCGCCGGCGTCCAGAAGACCCTCGACCAGCTGACGCGGATCGCCGCGACGTCGGTCGAGAGCCTGGGAGTCTGGAAGCCCGCCGCCACGCCTCATCCCGGGTGGAGCCGGGCCGAGACCGAGCGCTTCTCGACGGACCTCCGCGCGGCGATCCAATTGTCCCTCCGCCCCGGTCTCGAGCGTTACCGCGCGTTTCTCGAGAAGGACATTCTGCCCGTCTCCCGCCCGCCCGAGAAAGCCGGGCTGTCCGAGATCCCCGGGGGCCTCGATTGCTACAAGCGGATGATCCGCGTGCACACCTCGCTCGACCTGAGCCCCCAGGAGATCCACCAGCTCGGCCTGGACGAGGTCGCGAAATTCCGGCGTGATCTCGCCGCCTTGGGGCAGAAGGTGTTCGGAACCTCGGAGGTCGCGGAGATTCAGAAGCGCCTCCGCACGGATCCCGAGATGCACTTCAAGACATCCGCCGAGGTGGAGGCGAAAGCGCGCGAAGCGCTGTCGCGGGCCCAGGCCGCGGTGCCCCGGTGGTTCGGCATCCAGCCCAAGGCTCCCTGCGACGTCAAGGTCATCGGGATGCACGAGGCGCCCTACACGACGATCGCCTACTACCGGGAGGGCTCGGCGGACGGGACGAGACCGGGCGCCTACATGATCAACACCTACCAGCCCGAGACGAGGCCTCGCTACGAGGCTGAAGCGCTCGCCTTTCACGAGTCGGTCCCCGGCCATCATCTCCAGATCTCGATCGCGCAGGAGCTGACCGGGCTTCCCGAGTTCCGCAAGCACGAAGGCGTCACCGCGTTCGTCGAGGGATGGGCGCTCTACACGGAGCATCTCGCCGACGAGATGGGCCTGTACTCGAGCGACGTCGACCGCCTCGGCATGCTGTCCTTCGACGCCTGGCGGGCCTGCCGTCTGGTGGTCGACACGGGAATCCATTCCATGGGGTGGTCCCGGCAGCGAGCGATCGACTACATGACGGAGAACAGCGTCCTGGCCTCGAACAACATCGAGAACGAAGTCGACCGCTACATCGCGTGGCCCGGGCAGGCGCTGGCGTACAAGCTGGGCCAGCGCGAGATCCTGAATCTTCGAGACGAGGCGAAGCGGAGGCTGGGACCGCGCTTCGACATCAAGGCCTTCCACGACGCCGTGCTGGCGAACGGCGCGGTCTCGCTCCCGGTTCTCCGGCAGCAAGTGGAGGGCTACATCGCGCAGGCGGAGCGGGCAGCGCCCTGACGCCGCGCGGAGGCGCGTGTCCTACCTCGGCGCCCGCAGCCTCCGGAAGGTTCCGGTGACCTGGCGGAATTGGTCCAGGATGACGCGGGCGCGGTCGGCGGACACGAAGCCCTGGGTCAAGTAGTAGGTCTTCTGTTCCACGAGCACGAGCTGGTACATCCGCACGTCGCGTCCGGCCCGCGCGTCGTTCGCCTCCGCGACCAGCTCGTAGCCGGGCAGGCCGTCCCGGGTGAGGGCCCGACCCACGATGTTCCGAAGGGGCCCCACCTGCGTGCTCCTCGACGCGCGGTCCCTCGCGAACTGCTCGACGTTCGGGATGGCGACATCGCTCGTGGAGCTGCCCATCACGAGGATCGCCTGATCCAGGTCCCCGGATCCCATGGTCCCCGACTCGGAGAAGACCAGCGTTGTCCCCACGCGCCCGGCGAGCTTCATCATCGGGGTCGGGTCGGCCTGGAACGCCAGCCCCTCGTAGGGGGCGGCCGTGACCTTGCCGCCCCACGAGGCGGATAGAATCGCTCGCTTGATGGGCAGGGTCAGTTCGGTGGCCACTTTCGGAAACGTGCCGACGATCATCACGGTCTTCTTCGGGTCACCCGCGACGAGCATCCACTTGAGGAATTCGGTTCCGCCGGAGCTCTGGCCCACCTGAAGCAGGAGCGCGCTCCGGCCTCCGGCTCTCACCATCTGGGAGCGAAGCAAGGTCATGCCTCGGCCGGCGAGCATTTCCTTCGTCATCCCCTTCTGCATCTCCGCGGCGGGCCCGGGAAGCTCGGTGACGATGATGGAGGCCTTCTTCCCATCCTGCTCGAATCCGGGGAAGCGCTGCGCGGCCACGAACCCCGGAGGAGGCTCCAGAGTCACGCCCGTCCCCATCACGTGAACGGGCGCCGCGAGCCCCGTCCCGGCCGGGGCGATCCCCGCGAGCAGCGCGGAAAGAAGAACCAGGGACAGGCGGACGCGTCGAGGGGTGGTTGTCTTCACGAGGCAATCTTACCATCTTCGCGGCCCCTTTCCCTCCCACGGCCCGATGCAGTAGCCTCAGAGGGCACATCGCGCCGTGCAACCGAGCGCCTGCACCACGGTCCCGAACGTCGAGAGGGCCACCATGTTCATCGGACATTTCGCGGTAGGACTCGCCGGGAAGAAGGTCTGCCCCAGGACCTCTCTGGGAACGCTGACCTTGGCGGCGCTTTTACTGGACGCGCTCTGGCCCTTGTTCCTCCTCCTGGGAATCGAGCGAGCGGAGGTCACACCCAACAACAACTCGTTTCTCCTCCTCGATTTCACGAGCTACCCTATTTCGCACAGCCTCCTGATGGCCTTCGTCTGGTCGGCCCTCTTTGCCGTCCTCTATTTCGCGCGCACGAAGTACCGGGCCGGCGCGGTCCTCTGCGGGGCCCTGGTGCTGAGTCACTGGTTCCTGGACTTCGTCTCCCATCGCCCTGATCTCCCGCTCTGGCCGGGAGGCCCGATGGCGGGGCTTGGGCTCTGGAACCACCCGACCGCGACGGTGCTCGTCGAGAGCCTGATGTTCCTGGGGGGCATCTGGATCTATACGCGGGTGACACGGGCGAAGAACATCGTGGGCAAGGTCGCGCTCTGGGCTTACGTCCTCGTCCTCGCGGCTCTCTACGCCGCCGACGCGAACTCGACGGCGCCGCCGAACATGAGGGTGGTCGCCCTCACCGGAATCATCGGCTGGTTCTTCGTGCCGTGGGCCTTCTGGATCGATCACAACCGCGAGGTGAGGGCGCGCTAGGTTTGGCCGCCTATCCGGGGGGAAATGCGGTAAAATAGAGGGTAGGTATGCACTTCCGACGCGCCCCGGTGACGCTCCTCGCTATCACCGCCCTGGCCCTTCTGCTTCCGTCCGGATGCTCGAAGAAGGACTCGGTCACGAACCCAAGGATGGGACCGGCCGCCGGCTTCTCCGCGGCGCCCCGCTCCGGCCCTCGTCCGCTCGACGTGGACTTCACAAACTCGTCCACCGCCGGCAGCTCGCCTATCACCACGGTCTTGTGGGATTTCGGGGACGGCGCGACCAGCCCGGCGATGAACCCGTTTCACTCCTATGGCGCTCCCGGCACCTACACCGTCTCGCTCACCGTGACGACCGCGGACGGCAGCAATACCCAGACCAAGGACCCCTATATCAGCGTCTCGAACGGTCCAGGGACGTCGCCCGCGAACGCCGCCTTCTCGGGGGCGCCCACGGCCGGCAACGCTCCTTTGACCGTGGTCTTCACCGACGCCTCGATCAAGGGCAGCTCTGACATCACCGGCTGGTCCTGGACGTTCGGCGACGGCGGCGCCTCCACCGCCCAGAACCCGAGCCACACCTACCTCTCGAACGGGAGCTACACGGTGGGGCTCACCGTCACGACCGTGTCCGACGGGACCGATACCGAGACGAAACCGAACTACGTGGTGGTCACGTCGACGCCCGTTCCGCCCACCGCGCAGTTCTCCGGAACGCCTCTGGACGGGGTGATGCCGCTCACCGTGCAGTTCACGGATCATTCTTCGCCGGGGAGCGCCGCGATCACGGCGCGCACGTGGTCCTTTGGCGACGGAGGCATATCCACCGCGACGAATCCAAGCCACATCTACACCGTGGCCGGGACCTACACGGCCACGCTGACCGTGACCACGTCGGTCGGATCCAATTCGGACATCCAGGCGGGCTACATCACGGTCCATCCGGGCCCCGTGCCTCCGACGGCGGATTTCTCGGGCGCGCCCACGGCCGGCCTCACGCCGCTCCTGGTCCAGTTCACGGACCAATCGGCGCCGGGCACCTCGCCCATCACCGCGTGGTCCTGGACATTCGGGGACGCCGGCACCAGCACGGCGCAGAACCCCAGCCACACCTACGCTTCGCCGGGCGGCTACGCCGTCTCGCTCCACGTGACGACGGCCGACGGCCAGAACGCGAAGACCCGGACCGCGTACATTCAGGCATGCCAGACGCCGGTCGCGAATTTCGCCGGCGTGCCCACGAGCGGCTTCGCGCCCCTGTCCGTCCTGTTCGCGGATTCGACCAGCGGGAATCCCACGTCCTGGCACTGGACATTCGGCGACGGCGGCGCCAGCGCGGCGCAGAAACCCAGCCACACCTACACCGTGCCCGGGACCTACACCGTTTCCCTCACCGCGCAGAACGCGTGCGGGAGCAACACCATCACGAAGACCGCCTACGTCAGCGTGGCGGATCCGTGCCCGACCCCCGTGTACTCGATCGTGAGCGCGAGCTGGGATATCGTCAAGCCGACCGGGAGCGTCTATCACACCAGCGCGCGCCTCAAGTGGAATGCCGACGTGAGCCCGGCGGCCTGCGCCCGATCCGTTTTCGCGAAGATCTACTATCGCGCTGTCGGAAACACGGTATGGACGCTTCAGGGGCAATCGATCTGCTACACGATCACCGACAGCAGAACGCTCGATCAGGGCACTCTCGTGGTATCCGGTCTCGCGCACGATTGCTACGATTTCCGGATCGTGCTCTACGAGTGCGGGGGCGTGAACCCGGTGGCCGTCCTCGAGCCGGAAGTGGATTCCAATCTCACCAACCAGTGCTTCGAGCCCTGACCACGAAGTAGTGGATTCGCCCCTCCCTCATCGGAGTATGATCCCGGCCTCGTGATGCGCTGGGCGCGCGCCATCCCGGCTGCCGCGTCCGGCGCCCTGTGATGGAAAGGAGTCCGCCATGAGATCCCGTCGTATGCTGGTGTCCGTGATCGCTTCCGCGCTGCTCGTGCTGGCCTCCGCTTCGACCGGAGTCGGCGACCAGGCCAAGACGCCGGAAAAGACGAAGTGGAAGATCAGCGGCGAGCTGGAGGAATCCTGCTCGTGTGACGCCGCCTGCCCGTGCTGGTTCGGCAACAAGCCGACCAAGATGAACTGCAGCGGCGGAATGGTCGTGTTCATCAAGAAAGGGAATTACGGGAACGTGTCGCTCGACGGACTGGCGCTCGGCGAATGGATCCAGAGCCCCGACGGCAAGACCATGATGGAATCCATGGGCAACTGGAATCTGGACCACGTCTACATGGATTCGAAGGCCACGCCGGAGCAGGCGAAGGCTCTCCAGGCGATCGCGGCCGACATCATGCCGCCGTCGCCGCCCGACAAGAGGACCTTCCGGACCGCCGAGATCACCCGCAAGGTCGAGGGAAAAGAGCACACCGTGACGGTCGGGTCCTTCACGAACTTCTCGGGCCACCTCATGGAGGGTGGCGACGGCGGATCGCCGAAGATCGTGAATCCGCCGGGAGCCGACCCGATGCACCACGAGTACATGCAGGGCGTCACCACCCACCAGACCTTCGACGACGGCATGAAGTGGGATTTCTCGAACAGCAATTACATGTACAACGAATTCACCGCCACCAGTGAAGACTACGCGAAGTTCGCCGAAAAGATGATGAAGGCGATGGAGAAGAAGTAGCTTCCAACGCATGAGCGTTCCGAGCCAGAACCTGCAGCTCGAGCGCTACGGCCGGGGCATGCGCGCCAGCATGCTCGGCCTCGTGGCGAACATGTTCTTGGCGCTCGGGAAGCTCGCGGCGGGCCTTCTTGGCCACTCGCACGCCCTCATCGCGGACGCTACCGAATCCCTCGGCGACGTCTTCGGATCGCTGATCGTCTGGCGAGGGCTCCAGATCGCATCGCGCCCGCCGGATCCGGAGCATCCTTATGGGCACGGCAAGGCAGAGCCCATCGCATCCGCGCTCGTCGCGGTGCTCCTCCTCATGGCCGGCGTGGGCATCGCGATCCAGTCGATTCACCAGATCCGCGCGCCCCGCCAGGGCCCGGCCGCGTTCACGCTCCTCGTGCTTCTCGCCGTGATTACGATCAAGGAAGGTCTCTTCCAGCGCATGAGCCGGATCGGACGGAAGATCGGGAGCGCCGCCGTGCACACGGACGCATGGCACCACCGGACCGACGCGATAACCTCCGCGGCCGCCGCCATTGGGATCGCCGTCGCGATCATTGGGGGGAAGGGTTACGAGGCGGCGGACGACTGGGCCGCTCTCTTCGCCAGTGGGGTGATTCTATTCACGGGCATGAGGCTCATCCGGCCCGCAACCGAGGAGCTGATGGACCGGAGCGCCGAGCCGGGGCTGGTCGAGCGCACGACACGGGTCGCCGAGCGCCACGAGGGCGTCATCCGGGTCGAGAAGCTCCTGATGCGGAAGATGGGTCTCTACTACGTCGCGGACATGCACCTCGAGGTCGCGCCGACGATGACCGTCTTCGCGGGACACGAGATCGCGCACGGCGTGAAGGAGGCGGTCCGCACGGCGTTCCCCCAGATCGTGGAGATGACCATCCACGTCGAGCCCGCCCGTCCGGGCACGATCCCGGCCCGGAAGGAGCGGCCGGAGCCGGGCCCCTAGCCCCGGAGGCGCCCGTCTTGACCGCGAAGCCCCCTTACCGTAAAGTCTTGAATCCCTGTACCACTCAAAGACGTAGGGGAGAGGTGGCCGAGTGGCTGAAGGCAGCCGCCTGCTAAGCGGTTGAAGGGGTAATTCCCTTCCGGAGGTTCGAATCCTCTCCTCTCCGCCATTTTGCGATCGGCAATCGGCGGTGCGCGCCCATAGCTCAACTGGATAGAGTATCTGACTACGGATCAGAGGGTTGGGGGTTCAAATCCTCCTGGGCGCGCCACCTTATCCGCACCGACCCGAGTGAAGCCGGAAACAGAGTTGCGAGGCATCGGATGACCCGAAAGCGTCTTTTTCTTCCCGCCGTGTTCACCATGGCCATTTCCCTGATCCTGCTCGCCGCGGGCGGCTCCTACGCGGCCCCGGCCGCGAAAACTCCGGAGGTGAAGGTCGACGCGGCCCCGCCCGCGAAGGTGCTTCGCGTGGCCGTGCTCCCGCTCGTGAACGGCACCGCCGACGTGGACGCGGACAAGATCATGGAAGACGTCTTACAGGAGCGGTTCGCCGATACCGACCATGAGAAGTTCCTGTTCCTCCTGCCGAACGACGTCGAGCGCGTCCTGGACGACGCGAACGCGAGCGACCATGCCCTCCAGCTCACCGACCGCTGGTCGAAGAACGGCGCTCTGGATACCCTGGCGATCAACGGGCTGGATTCGGTTCTCGTCGCGGACGCGGTGCTCTGCATCAAGATCACCGAGTGGGAAACGAAGCGGGCTCACAACATCAGCGAAGGCCAGTCCTCCACGACCATCGGGCTCCACTTCGCGCTGTACGGGCTCCACGACAAGAGGAAGATATGGACCAAGGAGGTCCGCGAGCAAAGACTCGCGCGCGAGCTCGACGTCACCAATTCCTCGGTGGGGTACGACGGAACGGGGCGGATCCAGACCCCGGGCGCGAACGACCCGCCGCGGGTCGAAGCCGTTGCCTCCGATCTCATACGGGAGGCGCTGAAGAAATTCCCGAACAAGTGAGGGAGTCCCAACCCTCACTCGACCAGCGTCACATGGAGGCCGCCCTGGCGGAAGCCCGCGCGGCGGCCTCGGACGGCGAGGTCCCCGTCGGGGCCGTGGTCGTATGGGAAGGGCGCATCGTAGGGCGCGGGCGAAACCGCGTCGAGACCACGCAGGACCCCACCGCCCACGCCGAGATCTTAGCCATCGGCGCCGCCTCCCAAACCGTGAAGAGCTGGCGCCTCGACGAAGCCACGATCTACGTGACGCTGGAACCCTGCCACATGTGCGCCGGAGCGATCGTGCTGGCGCGGATTCCGCGCCTCGTCTACGGAGCGCGCGATCCCAAGGCTGGCGCGTGCGGCTCGCTCTCGATGGTGGTCCAGGATCTGCGCTTGAACCACCGCGCCGAGGTTCAGCCCGGGATCCTGGCGGAAGAATGCGGGGCGCTCCTCGAGTCGTTCTTCCGCACGAAACGCCGCGGACAGGTCTGAGGAACGCCCCCCGTTACCGTTACTTCAAGATCGTGATCAGGTGCTTGAACGCTCCCTCCGAGGACGTGCCCCGGATGTAGTAGACGCCGGAGGGCAGCTTCTCCCCGCGCTCGCCGCGCCCGTCGATCTTCACCTCGTGCGTTCCCGCCGTCATCGCCGGCGCGTCCACGAGCCGCCGCACCAGCCGGCCCTGGATGTCGAACATGTCGATCCGCACGGAGCCCTGCTTCGTGGTGTTGTAGGTCAGCGTCGCCTCGGGATTCAAAGGATTCGGAGCCACCGCGGAGACCGTGAAGTTGCCGTTGTTCACGATGTCGAGCTGGGTGGTGCCCGAGGGCTTGCCTCCCGTCACGAGGTTCGCCTCGATCGTCACAGTCACCGTGTTGTGCCCGTTCGAAAGCCCCGTCCCGGTGAAGAGGGTGCGGAGATTGTCCTTCGACCAGCTCACCTTGATCTCCGGGATGCCGTCGCCGCTCTTGTCTCCGCCGATCGAGGTCTTGGTGACTTCGGCGGGGATCTGCCTCCCGGCGTACCTCATCACGAACGACGACGTGATGACGTCGGTGTTGACGTAGCAGCCCGTCGCCGGCTGGACGTAGGCGAACCAGAATGGCTTTCCGGATCCCAGCCGGATCGTGTCGTAGCCGTTGAAGACCGTGGCGTCGCAGGCGGCGGCGATTGTCGCTGTTGTCGTCGACGAGACAGTGCACGTTTGCGTTGGATCACCGTCGCCGTTGTCCCTCACCGTGAGCGTGACGGTGAACGTGCCGGCGGCGGCGTAGGCGTGGCTCGCCACAACCCCCACGGCATCCGCCTGGATCCCGTCCGAGGCGTCGAAGTCCCAGGCGAAGGTGAGCGGGTTCCCATCGGGATCCGACGAGCCCGACCCATTGAAGCTCAGCGGGACACCCGCGAGGCCGAAGTACGGCCCGCCCGGATTGGCGACCGGACAGCGGTTGCCGGAGGTCAGCGCCGTGATCGTGAACGACCGGCTGCTGGTGAGCGAGCCATCGCTCGCGCTCACGGTGGCCCCATACGTTCCGGCGTCCGCGAGGCCCGGCGCGAGATGGATTTTCCCCGTGGCGCTCCCTATTCCCGGTGAGGTCGTGGTCACGGTCATGAAGATCGGTCCCGAAACCTTCGAGAAGATGAGCGCATTCCCATCCGCGTCGGTCGCGGTAATGGTCTGATCCACCGTCCCGCCTTCAACCACGGTCATGTCGGCCACCGGGTTGAGCACCGGCGCCCTCTGGCATCCCAGGCAGATTGTGATCATGAAGGGCTTCGAGTCCGTGAGGACTCCGTCGCTCGCCGTGACCGTGGCTCCGAACGTTCCCCCCGACTCCACAACCGACGGCGCGAGGTGGATGTTCCCGGACGTGGGGGACGTGGTCGTGACGGTCATGAACGTAGGCCCGGCCGTCTTGGAGAAGGTCAACGTGTCCCCATCCGGATCGGAGGCGGTAACAGTCTGGTCCGCCGTCGAGCCCGGCGGCAGGATCATGTTCGCGATGGGATTCAGCACGGGCGGATGATTTCCCGAATCGATCACCGTGACCGTCAGCGCCTTGACATTCGTCAAGGATCCATTGCTCGCCTGCACGAGCACCGAGTAGGTGCCGGCGTCCGAGAATCCGGGCGCCAGGTGCATGTTCCCGGTCGTTCCGTTGATCGTGGTCACGGTCACGAAGGTCGGACCGCTCACCTTGGAGAACGTAAGCGGAGCTCCACAGGGATCGGTTCCGTTCAGAGTCTGATCGGCTGTCGTTCCCTCGGTCACGGTCATGTTCGCGGGCTGATTCAGGGTGGGTCCCTGGTTCACGATCCCGACGATGATCGAGAAGCTCTTGTCATTGGTGAGCAGGCCGTCGCTCGCCCGGGCGGTTGCCGCATAGGCGCCGCCATCCGTGGGGCTGGGTGCCAAGTGGATGTTGCCGGTCGTGGGCGAGGTGGTCGTGACGCTCATGAATGTGGGGCCGGCAACCTTGGTAAACGTGAGGGCGTCACCATCGGGATCCGAGCCCGAAATGACCTGGTCCGCGGTCGCCGGGCCGCACCCGCCCACGTTCACGCTCATGTTCGCGATCGGGTTGAGTGTGGGCGCCCGGTCCGCGACACCCGCCGTGATGTTGAACGATTTGGAATCCGAGAGCGTGCCGTCGCTGGCACGGACCGTCGCGCCGTAGGCGCCGGCATCCGAGAAGCCGGTCGCGAGGTGAATGTTGCCTGTCGTGGGCGACGTCGTCGTGACGGTCATGAAGGTGGGGCCGGCCACCTTGGAGAACGTGAGGGCGTCCCCGTCGGGGTCCGAGCCCGAGATGGCCTGGTCCTTCGTCGCGCCATCCTGCACGCTCATGCTCGCCACCGGGTTGAGCGTGGGCGCGCGGTTCGTGTTCGCGATGGTGAGACTCGTGTTGGCGCCCGTGGAGAGGGCGAAACTGTCCACCACGTTCCAGTGAATCACATAACTGCCCGCATCGCTGAATCCGGGCGTTCCGGTCAGGGTCGCGGTCAGGGGCGATGGCCCTGTGACGCCACCGAAGGGCAGGAAGGGCGGCAACCCGGCCGCGGTGAGGGTCAGGATGTCGCCCACGTCGGGATCGGTGGCTGTCGCGGCGATCGAGAAGAGGGATCCCTCGGCGCCGCTCGCCGTCGCTGCCACGGTGATCACGGGGGCATTGTCCACGTGGCTCGCCGCGCTGGCGCCGTCGGCGTCGATGAAGTCGCCGGTGCCGCAGAGATCGGCAGGATCGGCGACCACATAGAAGTTGGGGTTGTTGAAGCCGTCGCAAGTGGTGGCGAACCCGCTGCCGAACCCTAACGGATTGAGCGCCCCGGGACCGATCTGCCATTGGATGGATGGATTACCCGTCACGGTTGTGACCGGGAGGGTGCCTAAGGTCGCCAGACCGGGGGGCGTAAGGCTGCCCGGCGGGCGAAACTGATTGATCTCGATCTCCGTGGAATTCGAAAACTGCGGCTCGATATCCGCGTACGCGGCGTCGCTGGCGGTGAAGGTCCCCCACGCGATGGTGCCGCCGACCGCCTTCAACGCCAGGGTGTAGCCGAACATGTCCAGCGGCTGACCGGTGCTGGGAGCTCCACAATTCACGCTGGTATGAGAGTTACACGTCTGAAGGACCCCGTTCTTGTCGTGGTTGGTATCGACGGAGATGGTCAGGATCGTCGTGCCGGTCAATCTCATCCGCGTGTTGTCGGCGGGATTGTCCGTGGTGATCTTGAGGTACTGGGCAGCCGCGGACCCTGCGAGACAGAGAAGGAGAAGCGAGCTCAGGGCGAGTAATCGTAGCGACGGCTTCATAGTGGCCTCCTTGGGTACTACTTCAAGATCGTGACGAGATGCTTGAACGCTCCCTCCGAGGACGTGCCCCGGATGTAGTAGACGCCCGAGGGCAGCCTCTCCCCCCGCTCGCCCCGTCCGTCGATCTTCACCTCGTGCGTTCCCGCCGTCATCACCGGAGCGTCCACGAGCCGGCGCACCAGCCGGCCCTGGATGTCGAACATGTCGACCCGCACGAAGCCCTGTTTCAAGGTGGTGTAGGTCAGCGTCGCCTCGGGATTCAGCGGATTCGGAGCGACCGCCGAGACCGTGAAGTTGCCGTTGTTCACGATGTCGAGCTGGGTGGTGCCCGAGAGCTTGCCTCCGCTCACGAGATTCGCCTCGATCGTCACGGTCACCGGGTTGTGCCCGTTGGAGAGTCCGGTCCCCGTGAAGAGGGTGCGGAGATTGTCCTTCGACCAGCTCACCTTGATCTCCTGGATGCCGTCGCCGCTCTTGTCCCCGCCGATCGAGGTCTTGGTGACTTCGGCGGGGATCTGCCTCCCGGCGTACTTCATCACGAAGGACGAGGTGATGACGTCGGTATTGACGTAGCAGCCCGTCGCGGGCTGGACGTAGGCGAACCAGAAGGGCTTTCCCGATCCCAGCCGGATCGTGTCGTAGCCGTTGAAGATCGAGGCGTCGCAGGCGGCCGCGATGCTCGCCGTCGTCGTCGCCGAGGCACTGCATGCTTGCGTCGGATCGCCGTCGCCGTTGTCCTTCACTGTAAGCGTGACGGTGAACGTGCCGGCGGCAGCGTACGCGTGACTCGCCATGGCGCCCACGGCATCCACGGTGATCCCATTCGAGGCGTCGAAGTCCCAGGCATAGGTGAGCGGATTTCCGTCCGGATCGGACGAGGCCGATCCATCGAAGCTCACCGGCACGCCCGCGAGGCCCGAGTACGGTCCGCCCGGATTGGCGACCGGGCAACGGTTGCCGGAAGTGAGCACGGTGATGGTGAACGATTTGTCGTTGCTGAGGCCGGGTGGTGCGGTCGCACGCACGGTGGCGGGGTAGACGCCCGAATCGGCGAATCCTGGAGCAAGATGAATGTCCCCGGTGGCGGCCCCGGTGCCCGGATCGGTGGTGCTCACGATCATGAAGATCGGCCCGGAGACCTTGGAGAAGGTGATCGGCACGCCCTCCGGGTCGACTGCGGTGATCGTCTGGTCCGCGGTCATGCCCTCGGTGACCGTCATGTCCGCGATCGCGTTCAGGGTCGGAGCCCGGCACGCCTCGGTGACATTGATGAAGAACGACTGGTCGCTATTGAGAGAGCCGTCGCTCGCCCGCGCCGTTGCGGGGAACGAGCCGGCGTCCGCGAAACTGGGCGCTACGTGGATGTTCCCCGAAGTAGGAGACGTGGTCGCGACGGTCATGAAGGTCGGCCCGGCCGCCTTCGAGAAGGTCAGCACATCGCCGTCCGGATCCGAGCCCGTGATGACCTGATCCGCCGTGGCCGACTCGCAGAGCGACATGTTCGCGATCGGGTTCAGCACCGGCGGATGATTTCCCGAATCGATCACCGTGATCCTGAGAGATTTATCGCTCGACACAGATCCATTGCTGGCCCGGACCGTGGCCGCGTAGGTGCCCGCGTCAGCGAATCCTGGGGTGAGGTGGACGTTCCCGGTCGTTCCGTCGATCGTGGTCACCGTCATGAACGTCGGACCGCCGACCTTCGAGAACGTGAGGGGAGCCCCGCAGGGATCCGTAGCCATCAGAGTCTGATCGGCCGTCGCTCCCTCGGTCACGGTCATGTTCGCGGGCTGATTCAGCACGGGCCCCTGATTGACGATGGCAATGCTGATGAAGAAGCTCTTCGAATCGGTGAGCGCGCCGTCGCTCGTCTGGACGGTCGCGCCGCTACTGTGATCGGAGGAGCTGGGCGCGATGTGGATGTTGCCCGTTGTGGGCGCGGTCGTCGTGACGGTCATGTAGGTGGGGCCGGAAACCTTGGAGAATGTGAGGGCGTCACCATCGGGGTCCGAGCCTGAAATGGCCTGGTCCGCGGTCGTCGGACCGCACCCAGCCACGGTCACGCTCATGTTCGCGATCGGATTCAGCGTGGGCGCCCGGTTGGTGTTCGCGATGACGAGGTTCGTGAACGCGTCCGCCGAGAGTCCGTGGCTGTCCACCGCCATCCAGTGAATCGTGTACGTGCCCGCATCGTTGAATCCCGGCGTTCCTGTCAGGGCCGTGATCAGGGGAGACGGTCCCGTCACGACCGGCCCGGGAAGTTGGGGCGGCTGCCCCGCGACCGTGAGGGTCAGGATATCGCTCGCGTCCGGATCGGTCGCCGTCGCCGAGATCGAGAATTGAGATCCCTCACGGGCCGAGACCGTCGCGAGGGCCTCGATCTGGGGTGGCGTTTGGCAGCCGAGACAGGCAGACGCGGCGCCGTCCCAGTCGAACCAGTCGCCGGGAAGCCCGGTGAGGTTTCCGCAGGGATCACTGGGCTCTCCCAGCACGTAGCTATGGGCAAAGGCGAATCCGCCACAGGAGGTACCGAACCCGTTTCCGAATCCGGAGGGATTCAGGAGTCCTCCGCCGATCTGCAGCTGAATGGCGGGACTGCCCGAGAGGACGGTTACCGGGAGCGTGCCGAGCGTCGACAGACCCGCGGGAGTGAACGTTTCCGGGGGTCGGAATTGATTGATCTCAATTTCCGTGGAATTCGAGATCTGCGGACTGATGTCTGTGTAGGCCGCGTCGCTGGCCGTGAACGTCCCCCAGAGGACCGTGCCCCCCACCGCCTTGAATGCCAGCGTGTAGTAGAACATGTCCAGCGGCTCGCCGCTGCTGGGAGCTCCGCAATTCGAGCTGGCATGTGAGTTACACGTCTGGAGTAGCCCGTTCCGGTCGTGGTCCGTGTCGAGGGTGATGGTCAGGAGAGTCGTGCCCGTGGCTCGCATCCGCGTGTTGTCGCCCGGGTTGTCGGTGGTGATTTTCATGTACTGCGCCGCGGCGGGGCCGGCGAGACAGAGCAGAAGCAGGGAGCTCAGGATGATGCAGCGTAGAGAGGTCTTCATGGTGTCTCCTTCGGACAGTCGGGCGGACAGCGTCCACCCGAGGTCCTGTTACTTCAAGATCGTGATCAGGTGCTTGAACTCTCCCTCCGAGGACGTGCCCCGGATGTAGTAGACGCCCGAGGG
>JBGPMB010000052.1:0-15751 GCA_041486775.1 Candidatus Eiseniibacteriota bacterium
AGCTGCTCGGGCTGGATCAGGAGCGCGGCCGTGTGCGCCGTCGCCTCGAAGCGCTTCCCCAGCTCCTCGTCCAGGAAATGGTGCGCCGTCTGAATCGCGTAGATGACGGTCCCATTGACAAGCACGAGGAGCGCCCCGAGGAAGAGGAGCGTCCACAGGAGGCGTGAAGGTTTGATCGGCGGTAGGTTGACCATGGCCCGGTCGGCTCGAAGAAGGTACCGACCGGCGCCCCTCATTGTCAACGCGCGCGAGCGCAAGCTGTGGTACGGTGCGGGCTTCCATGCGGACGATCGTGGTCCCCTTCCTCTTCGGCCTGCTGGCCGGCGCCCTCGGCGGCCTCATGGGCGTGGGGGGCGGAATCCTTCTCGTGCCCCTGCTGGTCCATATGCTCGGCGCCGGCCAGCACGAGGCCCAGGGGACCTCGCTCGCCTTCGTCACCGTGACCGCGGTCGTCGCGGCCGCGCTCTATTTCCACCAGGGCAACCTGGACGTCGCGCTCGCGCTGTACCTGTCCCTGGGCGCGGTCGTGGGTGTTCTCATCGGTGCCGCGCTCGCGCGCCGGATGACCGCCCGCAGGCTTCGCCAGGCGTTCGGGGTCCTCATCCTCGCGACCGCGGTGCGTATTCTCGTCGCGGTCCCGGCGCACGCCGGTCCGCCCTCGCCGTGGCCCGACGCCGTGAACGTCCTCCTGGGTCTGGCGGTGGGGGCTCTGGCCGGGCTCCTGGGCATCGGAGGGGGAACCATCCTGGTTCCCGTCCTGGTTCTGGGCGAGGGGTACGCACAGCACGTCGCGCAGGGTGTTTCCCTGCTGATGATTCTCCCGACCGGAATCGTCGGCGGGCTGAGCCATGCGCGCCACGGCCACGTCCTCCGCGCGATCCTTCCGGGTCTCATGGCCGGTGGCGCCGTGGGCGCTTTGCTCGGCGCCTTCCTCGCCAACCGCATCGAGGCGACGGTGCTCTCGCGCCTCTTCGCGCTCTTCCTCCTCCCCGTGGCCGCGCAGATGATTTTCGGCCGCCGGCGTGGTACCGTGGCCGGCCCCGTCGAAAGCCAAGGAGGATCTATCTGATGAGCCGCGTTCTCGCCGTGATGACTCTCGTTCTTTCGCTCGCCGTTTGCGCCGGCACCTCTTCCGCCGAGAGGGCCGCTCCAGCCGCCGATCCGCTCGCGCCGGTATCCACCACCGGGAATGCGACCGAGAAGCGCTTCTCGGCGCTCGTGAGCGAGTACGCGCACGGCTATTTCGCCTACGATCCCGCGTTCGCGACCACCTGGGGACTCCATCAGTACGATCGCTTCCTGGCGGATCTGTCCCGGGCCGCGATCGACCGGGAAGTCGCGCGGACGCGGAAGGAACTCGCCGCCGCGAAGGCGATCCCGGCCGCCCAGCTGGGCGATTCGGCCCGGATCGACTACGACCTCTTCACCCGGCAGGTGGAAGGCCACCTCTTCGATCTGACCGAGATCCGGCGCTGGGAGAGCGACCCCAGCACGTACAACTATGCGGGGGCGATCTTCGCCCTGATGGCGAGGAACTACGCGCCCCCCGAGGAGCGCCTCGCGCTGGTGATCGAGCGGCTCAACCAGGTGCCGCGGCTCCTCGAGAGCGGGAAGCAGAACCTGAAGAATCCGCCCGCGATGTTCTCCAACTTCGCGGCCGAGGACTTCCAGGGCTCGATCGATTTCCTGGATCACGAAGTTCCGGTGGCGTTCGCCGCCGTGAAGGACCCGGCGCTCTGGAGCCGCTACGAGAAGGCCAAGGGGATCGCCGAGGCCGCCACCCGCGATTACATCGCCTGGATCCAGAAGGATCTCCTGCCGCGCTCGAAGGGTTCCTTCGTCCTGGGCGCGGAGCGCTACCGGAAGAAGCTTCATTACGACGAGATGGTCGACGTCTCGATCGATTCCCTGCTCCAGATCGGCGAGCGGGAGCTCCAGCGGCTCGAGGCGCGGTACGCGGACTGCGCGAAGCGGATCGACCCCAGCGCGACCCCGGAGGAGCTCCTGGACCGGATGCGGCGCGACCATCCCACGGCCAAGGAGCTGATCCCGTACGCGACGAGCCTCCTCGAGGACATCCGCTCCTACTGCATCTCCTCGGGGTTCGTGGGCATACCGTCCGAGGTGCGCTGCATCGTGCGCCCCACGCCCTCCTTCGACGCCAGCCGCTCCTTCGCGAGCCTGGACGCTCCGGGACCCTTCGAGAAGAAGGCGAGCGAGGCGTACTACAACATCACGCTGCCGGGCGCCGACTGGGATTCGGCCCGCGTGGAGCAGCACCTCCAGGGCTACAGCCGCTGGATGCTTCCCTCGACCTCGATCCACGAAGCCTACCCCGGGCACTACGTCAATTTCCTCTGGGCGAAGCAGGCGCCGAGCCTGGTCCGCCAGACGATGGGCTGCGGAAGCTTCGGCGAGGGATGGGCCCTCTACTGCGAGCAGGCGCTCATCGACCACGGCTACAAGAAGGACGATCCCCGGGTGGAGTTCGGGATGCTGCGCTGGGCGCTGGTGCGGGCGTGCCGCTTCCAGGTGGGGCTCCGCGTCCACACCAAGGGCATGAGCATGGACGAGGCCATCGCGCTCTTCATGCAGCACGCGCACATGGAGAAGGCCAACGCGGAGCGCGAGGCCTATCGCGCGGCCTTCGACCCGACCTATATCGTCTACACGCTGGGCGCGCTTCAGATTCGTAAGCTCCGGGACGACCTCATGCGCGCCGAGGGGACTTCGTTCGAGCTGGCCCGTTTCCACCAGCGCATTCTCTCGCAGGGGGCCCTGCCGGTGGCGCTCCTGCGGCGCATGCTCCTCCACGATTCGGGCCCCACGCTCTAGGCCCGGAAGATCCCGCGTGCGGCGTCTCCTCCTCGGACTCTTCCACGCGACCGAGGCGTGGCGGATTCCCGACGCGGAGGTCGTTCGCCTCGGCCGCGAGTTCCCCGACCTCGAGATCACGCGGGCGGGCTCGAAGGAGGAATTGGAGGCGGCCATCCCCGAGGCCGAGATCCTCTTCTCCTGGGCGCCGGGCGAGAAGACCCTGGCGCGGGCCGGTGCCCTGCGCTGGCTCCACGCCCCCGCGGCGGGGGTGGGCGCCTTCCTCACGCCGAGCCTTCTGACGCGCCGCATCGTCCTCACCAACTCGCGCGGCGTCCACGCCGTCCCGATCGCGGAGCACACCCTGGGAATGCTCGTCGCCCTGGCGCGCCAGTTTCGCCGGGCGATCGCGGATCAGATCACGACCGGTCTCGACCGCGAGCGCTGGTGGGTGGGATCCGGGCGGCCGCGCGAGCTGCGCGGGAGCACTCTCGGGCTCTTCGGCTACGGCGCGATCGGACGCGAGATCGCGCGGCGCGCCCTCGCGTTCGGCATGCGGGTGATCGCGGTGCGACGGCATCCGGAGTCGGCCCCCGCCTGGGACCCCGATCTCCTGCGCGCGCTGGACCTCCCCGCGGAGGAGCCGCGGATCGACCTGGTCCTGGGTCCGGCCGAGCTGGGCCGGATGCTCTCCGAGGCCGACGCCGTGGTGATCGCGGCGGCGCTCACGCCGGAGACGGAGGGGATATTCGACGCCGCGGCATTCCGGAGGATGAAGCGCGGCGCCTGGCTTCTGAACGTGGCGCGCGGCAAGATCGTGCGCGAGCGCGACCTCATCGAAGCGCTGCGCGCGGGGCAGCTCGGCGGCGCGGCTCTGGATGTGTTCGAGACCGAGCCCTTGCCCCGCGAGAGCGAACTCTATAGTTTAGAGAACGTGATCCTGACTCCTCACGTTTCCGGCAATTCGACGGGGTTCTGGCGTAAGGCCATGTCGCTCTTCCGCGAGAACCTGCGCCGGGATCTGGCCGGACTTCCGCTCCTGAACCGCGTCGATCTCACCCGAGGCTACTGAACCCATGTCGAGACCCCTCGTTGGAATCTGTCCGAACTTCAAGGAGGTCGGAGGGCGGACCGGCTACTTCCTCCACCCCAACTATGCGTCGATCGTCTCGGACAGCGGTGCCCTGCCGATCATCCTGCCCCTCGTGGGCAACCGCCAGGAGGCCCGGGAGTTCCTCGAACGGGTCGAGGGCCTGGTCCTGACCGGCGGCGCCGACATCGATCCCACCCACTACGGCCAGGCCGCGCGCCATCCGGACCAGATCGCGCCCCGCGAGCGAACCGCGTCGGATTTCGCGTACGCGCGCGAGGCGAAGGACCGGGGCATGGCGGTGCTGGGGATCTGTCTTGGCGCGCAGACCTTGAACGTGGCCTTCGGCGGGAGCCTGCTGCAGCACATTCCGGACGACGTTCCGGGCGCGCTCGAGCATCGGGACGGCGCGGAGCACACGATCCGGATCGAGCCGGGGACCATCCTCGCGCGCGCGCTCGGCGTGGAATCCGCCACCGTGAATTCCTACCACCACCAGGGCATCGGCGATCTCGCGCCCGGGTTCCGCATCGCCGCGCGGAGCCCCGACGGGATCATCGAGGCGATCGAGCGCGGCGATCATCCCTTCTTCATGGGGGTGCACTGGCATCCCGAGAGGCTCGCCGGCTCCGAGACGACGCGCCGGCTCCTGGGCGCCTTCGTAGAGGCGACGCGCGGCGCCCGCGCGCCGGCGTAGCGTTACCAGCCGTACTTCTTGCGGATCGCCTTGATCTGATCCGTGTGATTCAGGTCGTGCCCCGCGATCAGCTCCGCCGTGCGGCGCACGGTCTGCCTGCCCCGCTCGCTGTGCACGCCGTAGCGCTTCCATTGGCGGCGCGGCACGTGCAGGAGCACCTCGAGATTCGCCTCGCGCGCCACGCGGATCTGGTCCAGCAGCCGCTTCGCGCTCCCGCGGCTGCGGTGGCGAAGCTCCTCCACCCAGCGCGCCTGGTCATAGCCCTGGATCGGCGATCCGGGCTCGGCCAAGGTCAACCTGTAGCGCCATCCATATACGACTTCGGTATCGTAGAGATGGCCCAGGATTTCGATGATGCTCCACTTGCCGCGCGCTGGTCTCCGTCGCATTTGGCTTGCGCTCAGACCGGCCACGGCGCTTGCAAATCTGGCGGGCGCGACTTTCATGAGCGCGACCGGATCGCGCCCGGCCCGGAGCTTCTCCGTTTTCCGGATGTACGCCTTCACCTCGGGCGTGACGACGACGCGGCGGGACGTGGCGCGGCGCGCCTTTGGGAATCGTTTCACAAGGCTCTCCTTGTTTTGGTAGGATTCCGGCTTCTGTCCGTCCTGTGCGTTCATCCTACCGGATTTCAACGCCTCAGTTCCAGGAGCCCTAGAGTTTGAAGATCGGAGTCGCGAAGGAGATCGGGCCGAACGAGCGCCGTGTCGCGGTCGCGCCCGACGCCGTGAGGCAGATCAAGGCCGCGGGCTACGAGGTGCTGGTCGAAGCGGGCGCCGGAGCCGGCGCCTACATCGCCGATCGCGCCTACGAAGAAGCGGGAGCCGCCATCGTGACCGGCCCCTCCGACCTCTGGCCCCGCTCGGACGTCATCCTCAAGATCCAGCCTCCGCTCCTGAACACCTCGCTCGGCAAGCACGAGGCGGATCTCTTGAACGAGGGATCCACGCTGATCTGCATGCTCCGACCGCTGAGTCATCTCGAGGTGGTGCGGATGCTCGCCAAGCGCCGCGTGACCAGTTTCAGCATGGACATGATGCCGCGCTCCACGCGGGCGCAGCGCATGGACGCGCTCTCCTCGATGAGCACGATCGCGGGCTACAAGGCCGTCCTGATCGCCGCCGACACCCTGCCGCGGCTCTTCCCCATGCTCGTCACCGCCGCGGGCACGCTCGCGCCTTCGCGCGTCCTGATCGTGGGAGCGGGCGTCGCCGGACTCCAGGCCATTGCCACGGCCCGGCGGCTCGGCGCGGTCGTGGAGGCCTACGACGTGCGCCCGGCCGTAAAGGAAGAGGTGGAGAGCCTGGGCGCGACCTTCGTGGGGCCCCAGCTCTCGAAGAGCGAGACGCAGGACGAGCAGGGTTATGCGAAGGCGCTCTCCGCGGAGGCGCAGAAGCAAGGGATGATGATGCTCCACGAGCGGTGCGCCCATGCCGACGTCGTGATCACGACCGCGCGCGTGCCGGGTCTGCCGGCTCCGCGGCTCATCCCCGCCGACGTGGTCGCGCGCATGAAGCCCGGCTCGGTGATCGTGGACCTGGCCGCGGACATGGGCGGCAACTGCGAGCTGACGCAGCCCGGCGGAACGGTGGTGCGCCACGACGTGACGATCCACGGGCCGGTTCGGTTGGCGAGCACCGTGCCGGTGCACGCGACCCAGATGTACTCCCGGAACATCACGAGCTTCCTCCTCCATCTGACGAAGGATGGGAAGCTACAGTTCGACTGGTCGGACGACATCACCAGCGGGACCTGCGTGACCCGCGACGGTGAGATCGTCCATGCCGCGACACGCGCGCGCGTCGAAGGCGCCGCCACCGCGGCCACCGGATAGGGAAGGAGCCCTTCGTGCTCGAACAGCTGCTCACCGATCTCACGATCTTCATCCTCGCGATCTTCGTCGGCTACGAGACCATCTCCAAGGTCCCGGTCATCCTCCACACGCCGCTCATGTCGGGCACCAATGCGATCCACGGGATCGTGCTCGTGGGAGCCATGCTGGTGGCGGGAATGCCCGAAGGACCCTTCGTCACCGCCCTGGCCTTCGTGGCGGTCGTGCTGGGGACGATCAACGTGGTCGGCGGGTTCCTCGTGACGGATCGGATGCTCCAGATGTTCGCGGGCAAGACCCAGGGCGCGCCCCGGTCGTGACGCTCCCGCATCTTCCGCCGAACCTCATCCGCGCCGCCTATCTCGTCGCTTCCGTCCTCTTCATCGTCGGAATCAAGCGGCTCAGCTCGCCCAAGTCCGCCAGGCAGGGCAACACTCTGGCCGCGGTCGGCATGCTCTTGGCGCTCGTGGTCACGCTGCTCGACCGGGCCATCCTGAGCTACGGCACCATCGCGGCGGGCCTCGTCCTGGGCGGCGTGATCGGAACCATCGCCGCCCGCCGGGTCGCGATGACGGCGATGCCCCAGATGGTCGCGCTCTTCAACGGCTCGGGCGGCGGGGCCGCCGCGATCGTCTCGAGCCTCGAGTACCTGGCCTTCGCGCGGGCGGGCGTTCCGATTCCGGCAGTGGCCTCGGTCACGATCTTGCTGGGCGCCTGGATCGGCGCCCTTTCCTTCACGGGAAGCATCGTGGCGTTCGGAAAGCTCCAGGGACTCGTGACCGAGCGCGCGGTCACGTATCCCCTGCAGAAGCCGATCAATCTTCTCCTCTTCCTCGGCATTCTCGCGGTCTCGGTCTGGATGGTCATGCACGGAGCGCCGAGCCCCGTCGTCTTCGCGTGGTTCGCGGCCGCCTCGCTTCTCTTCGGCGTCCTGTTCGTCATCCCGATCGGCGGCGGCGACATGCCGGTCGTGATCTCGCTCCTCAATTCCTTCACGGGCCTCGCCACCGCGGCGACCGGGTTCTCGCTCCACAACTACGTGCTCATCATCAGCGGCACCCTGGTCGGGGCCTCCGGAACGCTTCTCACGTATCTCATGTGCCGCGCGATGAACCGTCCGATCACGAACGTGCTCTTCGGCGCGTTCGGAGCGGTGAAGGGGGGCGGCCCGGCGGCGGGCGCGGGGGCCGCGGGTATGGCGGGGAAAGCGGTGCGCGACGTTTCCGTCGAGGACGCCGCGACGATGCTCGCCTACGCCCGCAAGGTGATCATCATCCCGGGCTACGGCCTGGCGGTAGCGCAGGCGCAGCACGGCGTCCGCGAGCTGGCGGACTTATTGAAATCGCGCGGCGTGGACGTGAAGTACGCCATCCATCCGGTCGCCGGACGGATGCCGGGGCACATGAACGTGCTCCTGGCCGAGGCGAACGTGCCCTACACCGAGCTCTACGATCTGGACCAGGTCAACCCCGAGTTCGACAGCGCCGACGTGGCGCTGGTGATCGGAGCGAACGACGTGGTGAACCCCGCCGCGCGGAGCGACACGTCGAGCCCGATCTACGGCATGCCGATCCTCGATGCGGACAAGGCGAAGCACGTCATCATCATGAAGAGGAGCATGAAGCCCGGCTTCGCGGGGATCGAGAACGAGCTCTTCTACGACCCCAAGGCGATGATGCTCTTCGGCGACGCGAAGGATTCCGTCTCGAAGCTCCTCCAGGCGGTCAAGGCCGCGTAGCTTCCCTCACGCCTTCCGGAGCGCCCTCTGAAGGCGCGCGCGCGCCTCACGCATCGGGGCATGGAACTTGGAGGCGTCCGGCACGACCTTGAGCATGGCCTCCGGATCGAGGATCGCGACGACTGCGTTGCCGTCGTCATCCTCCGTGACCACGACATTGCAGGGAAGCAGGAGACCTATGCCCGGGTCCGCGCTCAAAGCCTGGTGGGCAAGAGTCGGGTTGCATGCTCCGAGGATCACGTAGTTGCGAAAGTCCGCGTTCAGCTTCGCCTTGAGCGTCGCTTTGACATCGATCTCGGTCAGAACTCCAAAGCCTTCTTCCTTGAGCGCGGCTTCGATGCGCTGTCGTGCCGCTGCGTAGGAGACGCCCTTCAATGTGCGGGTGAACCCATATTCGATGTCCACGGTGTCCGGCTCCTCTCAGAAGGCCCACATGAGCTCGGCGATCGCGCTCCGGTCCCGGGACGCGCCGCTCGTTTTAAGGAATTGGGATTCGAGCGTGAGTCGCACCTGGGTTTGTGCCCAGAAGGACACGCCGAGGGTCGGTCCGTCCGTGGTCTCCGCATCTCCGACCGGGGCGTCCCGACTTGCGTAATCGTAGCGCGCGTATCCGGCCCATCGCTCCGCGAGCAGGGCCTCACCGAGCAGGAACCACCCCGACGTGCTCAGGGATGGAGCCCCGGCCGGCCGGTCCTCCCCCCAGAGAACCCCCAGCACTCCCTTCATGCCGTGCCCGTAGGCATTGGCGAACAGGGTGACTCTCTCGTAGTCGATCGAGGGTTGTCCGGGAGAGGCTGTGATCTTGCCCTTGTAGCCGATCGCCCTCAGGGCGTCGCCCTCCTTCCCCACGAGATATTCCGCGCTGGCATAGACATCCGTGTGGGTGGCGCCCAGGAGATTCTCGATCTGGGGCTGGCCTACGCCCAGGTACGCGTTCCACCTGGGGAGGTCCACTACCCCGACTTCAGCGCCACGCAGGAGCGTCGTCGGTGTCCAAGGGTTCTCCGCTCTCGATGGAGACTCCAAGATGAGGGGCGCAGACAGCGGCATGCTCGCGCCACCCTCGTTGAAGAGGACCGCAAAGGGGAGGAGTTGGCCGAAGCGCAGGGAAGCGAAACGCGGAGTCCAGGAGGTGTTGTACTGGGCATAGGCCTGCTCCACCTCGACGCCGCCGGCCTCGATGTCGAACGCGAAGTTTGCGATGCCGGACCAGTGCGGATCGAGGGGCCCGCCGATCCAGCCATCGATCGCGCCGGAGTGAAAGCCGGCCTTTTCATGACCGTGTGCTTCGTAGGTATGGTGCCCCATGACCGTGAGGTAATTCTTCCAGTCCATCGGCATGGCCTCCCCCAGAGGGCGAGCGGTGGAGGCGGCCGGGGTCTTCCCCGCTTCTTTCGTCCCCATGTCCATGCCCGTCTGGGCCGCCATCCCTCCGCGTTCCTCTCTGAGGCCGCGCCGGATGTAGGAGTGCCCGTCCTCATTGAGCTCGGGCAGACGGAAGTGGCACATCTGGCATTTGGCGCTCTCACGCCGGGCGAAGGCAGGCACCGCTTGGGAACTTCGGACTTCCAAAAGGGAGAATAGGGAAACGAGTAGCAGCACACATGGAAACGCGGACTTCACCTTCACCGGTCAACCTCCTTTCGAAGGGCCTAGAACTCCGTTTCGAAAACGCCTCGGACGATGAATCGATCGGTCCGATCCGTGAGCCCGATTCCGGTGCCCAGCTTGACGGTGGTTTCGCTTCCCAGAGCCACCCATACTTGTGGAAAGGCCATCGCCGTATGCTGGGATGGCTGTCCCTTGATCTCCGTGCCCACGCGCAGCAACGCTTCCGCCGGGTAGCGCAGTCCCACCGCATAGGCGAACGAAACTCCTCCCTCCGAGAGGGAGACGGGCGCATCGAGATTCACGGTCGTGTTCAGTTTCGAGGTGAGATCTTTCGAGAGGACCAGACGTGGCGTCAAGGTGTGCTCTGGTCCACCTCCGGTCGCGGCGCTCGTCTCCAGCTCGTACTCCGCGGAGACGGCGAGATCGAGCGGCCATTCGCCCTCATCGGCGAAGCGGTACCGAGTTTCGGTCCGAACGCGTCCGAATCGGATGTCCGAGTTCCGGTGCAGGAGCTGGTATGCACCGTCGAGGGTCCAGCGCGAGGAGACTCCGAATTCGAAGGCGCCGGTGTACCAGCGCTCCGTCTCGTGGGTCTGGGAACGACGGACCTCCCCCCAGAGCTCCACTTCGCGTGCTCCCCGTTCCAGGGTCATGTAGACGAACGTCTCATCGATATAGTCGTCGCGGTGCGCCTCCGCGATACCGGGTATCCCTATGCTGAGGAGCAAGAGCCAGGTACCAGGGGCCAACCCGGCTCTCAGGCCGGCCCAAGGGTGCTGCATCAGAGCTTGACTGCCCGGAGCCGAAGCGCGTTCCCGATCACGGAAACCGAGCTGAAGCTCATGGCGGCGGCCGCGAAAATGGGGCTCAGCAGCAATCCAAATGCCGGGTAGAGAATCCCCGCGGCGATGGGGACGCCGAAGCTGTTGTAGACGAACGCGAAGAATAGATTCTGTCTGATGTTCCGCATCGTCGCCCGGCTGAGCCGCCGCGCGCGGACGATTCCCCGGAGATCCCCTCGAACCAACGTCACGTGCGCGCTCGCGATGGCGATGTCGGTGCCGCTGCCCATCGCGATTCCCACGTTCGCCTGGGCGAGGGTCGGCGCGTCGTTGATCCCGTCCCCCGCCATCGCGACCACCCGCCCTTCGGCCTGGAGCCGCTGGATCACCGCGACCTTCTCCTCGGGGTGGACCTCGGCGATCACCTCATCGATCCCGATCCGGCGCGCCACCGCTTGAGCCGTGGTCCGGCTGTCTCCCGTCAGCATCACGAGCCGCAGCCCCTCGCGGCGGAGATTCGAAATCGCCTCGGGAGTCGTCTCCTTGATCCTGTCGGCCACGGCAACGAGACCGGCCACGCGGTTCCCATCGACCACGAACATCGCCGTTTGCCCCTCGCCGCGCATTTCCTCGGCTCGCCCCAGCCACGGCGTGGGATCGGCGCCCAGCGATTCCACCAGGGCCCGATTGCCGAGCGCCACGACGCGGCCCTCAATGGTTCCCTGGACGCCCCGGCCGGTGATCGACTCGAATCCCTGGATCGGCATCGGCTCGATCTTTCGCTCGGCGGCTCCGGCGAGGATGGCCGCCGCCAGTGGATGCTCACTCCCGCGCTCGAGTCCGGCCGCGAGCCGGAGCACTTCGGTCTCGTCCCGTCCGTCCTCCGGCACGACGGCCACAAGCCGCGGCTTTCCCTCGGTCAGGGTGCCGGTCTTGTCCAGGACCAGGGTGTCCACCTTGCGTAGCGTCTCGATGGCTTCGGCATTGCGAAAGAGGATGCCCATCGTCGCACCCCGCCCCATGGCGACCATGATCGAGATCGGCGTCGCAAGGCCGAGAGCGCACGGGCACGCGATGATCAGGACCGCCACCGCGTTGACGATCGCGTACGCCATGCGGGGCTCGGGCCCGAACGCGGCCCAGACCACGAACGTGACCGCGGAGCTCAAGACCACGGCCGGCACGAACCACTGCGAAACGAGATCCGCGAGCTCTTGGATCGGAGCGCGGCTGCGCTGGGCGTCGGCGACCATTTGTACGATCCGCGCGAGGAGGGTTTCGGAGCCGACGCGCTCCGCGCGCATCACCAGCGAGCCGGTCCCGTTGATGGTGGCGCCCACCAGAGGATCTCCCGGTCGCTTCTCGACGGGAATCGGTTCCCCGCTCACCATGGACTCGTCCACGGAGCTTCCGCCCTCGACCACGGTCCCATCCACGGGGATTTTCTCGCCCGGGCGAACACGGAGCCGGTCCCCGACCTGGACCTGCTCGAGCGGCACGTCTTCCTCGCTCCCATCCTCACGCAGCCGGCGGGCCGTCTTCGGCGCCAGCTCGAGGAGCCCCCGGATCGCAGCACTCGTGCGGCCGCGCGCCTTCAGCTCCAGCACCTGACCGAGAAGCACGAGGGTGACGATGACGGCGGCCACCTCGAAATACACCCCGACCTGGCCGTGCTCGTCACGGAAGGACGGCGGGAAGACGGATGGCATGACGGTGGCGACGACGCTGTAGAGGAACGCCACCGCGACGCCCAGCCCGATCAGAGTGAACATGTTGAGGCTCTTGTTCCAGACGGACTGCCAGGCGCGAACGAAGAAGGGCCATCCGCCCCAGAGGACGACGGGAGCGGCGAGGCAAAGCTCGATCCAGCGCAGGACACCCGAGCCCTCGAATCGGTTGAGCGGCCAACCCGGTATCACGTGCCCCATGGAAACGATCACCAGCGGCACACTCAAGGCCAGCCCGACCCAGAAGCGCCGCGACATCTCCGCGAGTTCGGGGCTTTCCTCATCGTCCGCCGAGGGCGTCAGGGGCTCGAGCGCCATGCCGCAGATGGGGCAGCTCCCGGGCCCGTCGCGGACGATCTGGGGATGCATCGGACACGTCCAGAGCCGGGCCGCCGTCGCCCTGGTCGGCTGTGGCGGCGAGAGGTAGCGACCCGGATCGGCTTCGAACTTCGCGCGGCACCCGGCGCTGCAGAAATAGTAGGTCTTACCCCGGTGCTCGGCTCGGTGCGGCGTATCGGTCTTGACCGTCATGCCGCAGACCAAGTCCTTGGCGGAAACCGCGTGGGGATCGCTCACGCGGAGAGGCATCGCTCCCATCAGCGCAGCTCCGCGTGCGCGAAGATCATGCTCGAGGTCGGGTTGTCGCCGTACGCGTCCCGAACGGCCCGCGGCACGATCGAGACGCTCCCCAAGGCGCCGATGCCGAGCGCCGCGTGCCCGCGTCTCCAGAAATCGTACCGGTACCCCGCGTCGATCTGGCCCACGTTGAACGCGCGGCCGTCTCGCGGATCCCCCTCGGGAAAGAGCTCATTCTTCTCCGCGCGCTCGGCGCGGGCGAACAGCATGTGCTTCTCGCGCAACTGCAGGGCCGACTCCAGGGCGACCGCGTCGAGCTTGGGCCCGGGACGGTTTCGGTTCTGGCCCCAGGCGAGGGTGGTCTCCCAATGCCCGGCGCTCCAGTCGGCCGCGTGCATCGCGGAGACGGTGGCGCGGTCCACGTCCACGCCGGGCTCGAGCTGCTCCGGGCTGTTCAGCCGACCGTAGCTCGCCTGAAACGCCCAGGATGGGGCGGGATTCAGCGAGACGCGAAACGAGTGCGAGTCGAGCTTCGGGGATTCGATGCCGTAGCGGTTCTCGTCCGGCTCGCGACCCCGGAACGCCGAAGCTTCGAGCTTGGCCGGTCCCAGGACGGCTCCGGCGGTCAGAACCCCGAACGTGATGTGCGAGGAATCGAGCCAGTGGTGCGTGATGGGCGCCTCCGGGAACGCCATGCCCGAGAAGCGGTGCATGAACGCGGGAGGTCCCAGCGCGGGCTCGCCGGGAAGTCCGGCGTAGAGGAAGGCGGACCGGTTTCCCCGGGAAATACTGTAGGTGGCGGCCAGCTCCATGAAGAGATCGTGCGGGTGCTGCCGGTCGATCAAACGGTTCCGGCCGTTCGCGGTCTCTCCGGTTTGCAGCAAGAGCGGATAGCCCTCCTTCCCGATCGTCGCCGGCTCCAGGGAAATCATGGCGCGCAGGCCGAGCCTGCCCGGCCCGAGGGGGCGCTGCGCCATGCCCATGAGCATGTTGCTGCTGAATGCCTTTTCATCCCCTCGCGCGCCTCCCTGATGATCGAACACGACGTCGCTCATGCCGTGCAGCATCAGCATCCAGGCGCCCTTCATCGCATGGATCCCCTGATGCCGCGCCCGGTCCGGCTGCCAGGACGTGCCCGATGCCTCCCGGGTCATGGGATAGGGTCCGTACATCGCGCTCATGTGCGCCCCGTGCTCCATCCCCGGCATGTCGTGGCTCATCCCCGGCATGTCGTGATGGTGCGTCTGGGCCGTGGCGGGCGATGCGGAGCCGAGGAGAAGCAGACACAAGGCCGCTCCCAGGCACGCCCGACCGCCAAGCCGGTGGATCATTGTACGACCACCTTGCCGGAGATCATGTCCATTCCGCACACGTACGAGATCTCACCCGGGGGCGAGGAGGGCAGGGTGATCTCGACGGCCTCGTTCAAAGGGAGCGCCTTCCGGATCTTCTGATCCGGAAACACGATCTCCTTCGCGCAGGTCTGGTCGGTCTTCCGGGTCACGACGATCGTGATCGGTTTTCCCGCGGGAACGGTCAGCGTGCCCGGCGTGAATCCGGTGTCGGTCACGGCGAGCTGGAACCGCACCGGCCCGCTCCCCCCCTCTTTCGCCTCGCGGGCGCAGCCCGACGCTGCTACCGCTATACATCCGACGAGTATGATCTCTTTCAGCATATCAACCTCCACGTTCCGCCCTCTCGGGCAGGTTTCGGCCCTTCCACCATGCGAAAATCGCGGGGTAGACGACCAGTTCCAGAATGAACGAGGTGACGACGCCCCCCACCATGGGCGCTGCGATGCGCTTCATCACGTCGGCGCCGCTTCCCTGCCCGAAGAGAATGGGCAGGAGCCCGAACAGGATCGCGCACACGGTCATCATCTTCGGACGAATGCGGTGGGCGGCGCCTTCCACGATCGCGTCGGTGAGATCGGCCCGATCGCGCAACGCTCCACGGGCCTGGTGCTCTTGATGCGCGAGCTTGAGATAGAGCAGCATCACGACGCCGGTCTCGGCATCGAGCCCGGCCAGCGCGATCATTCCCACCCAGACGGCCACGCTCAGGTGGTAGTGCAGGAGCCACAAGATCCACACCGCTCCCACGAGCGAAAAGGGAACCGCCAGCATGACGATCCCGGCTTCGGCTACCGAGCGCATGTTGAAGAAGAGGAGCGCGAACACGAGCAGGAGCGTGAGCGGAACGACGAACGTGAGGCGCGCTTTGGCGCGCTCGTAGTACTTGAACTGTCCCGTCCAGTCGATCCGGTAGCCGGGCGGGAGATCCACGGCACGCGCCACGGCCCGCTTCGCGTCGGAGACATAGTCCGCGAGCGCGCGACCGGCAACGTCCACGGAGACCAGCCCCAGAAGCTGCCCGTCCTCCTCCTGGATCATGGGCGGGCCCGTGCGGAACTGCATGTCCGCGACCTGGGCCAAAGGCACGGGCTCGCCGGAAGGGGTCGGCACGAGCACGCGCTTCAGCGCCTCGGGGTCCTCGCGGAACTGGCGCGCGTAACGGACGCTGATCGTATAGCGCTCGCGCCCTTCGATGGTCTGCGACACGGGCAAGCCGCCGATCGCCGACTCGATCACGTCCTGGACCTGCCCCACCGTGAGACCGTAGCGGGCGGCTTCCTCGCGGCGGACGTCGAAATCCAGGAAGTATCCTCCCGTCACGCGATCCGCGTAAGCGGTGCGGGTCCCGCGCACGCTCTTCAG
Organism: Candidatus Eiseniibacteriota bacterium; assembly: GCA_041486775.1. Classification (GTDB taxonomy): domain Bacteria; phylum Eisenbacteria; class RBG-16-71-46; order SZUA-252; family SZUA-252; genus WS-7. The sequence goes on from JBGPMB010000052.1 coordinate 15,584, forward strand.
CGCGCTCTCGATCGAGATCCCGATCCGCTCGATCACGGCCAGGTCCGGCCCATAGACCTTCACGCCCACCGCGCTCCGAACGCCGGTGGCGAGCATCTCGTTTCGGGTCTGGATCGGCATCCACCAGATGTTGGGCATTCCGGGGAACCGCATCCGCGAATCCATGTC
>JBGPMB010000053.1:0-15563 GCA_041486775.1 Candidatus Eiseniibacteriota bacterium
CCAGTGAGGTGGGGAAGAAGGCCATCGCCTCCGAGGCGAAGAAGACCGGCATCGGAAAGCCCGCGGTGACCTACCGCCTCCGCGACTGGCTGATCTCGCGGCAGCGCTACTGGGGCGCGCCGATTCCGATTCTCTATTGCGATGCGTGCGGTGTTCAGGCGGTGCCCGAATCGGAGCTGCCGGTGCTGCTGCCCGACCAGGTCGAGTTCAAGCCGACGGGGGAGTCGCCGCTCCGTACGAACGAGAAGTTCCTGCGCGCGAAGTGTCCCAAGTGCGGCGGGGTCGCCCGGCGCGAGACGGACACGATGGACACTTTTGTGGATTCCAGCTGGTACTTCCTGCGCTTCCTGAGCCCGAAGGACGACAAGAAGGCGTTCGATACGTCCGCCGTGAACCGCTGGCTACCGGTGAACCAGTACATCGGCGGCGTGGAGCACGCCATCCTGCATCTGCTCTATTCACGGTTCGTCGTGAAGGTCCTGCGCGACATGGGGCTTGTTTCCTTCTCGGAGCCCTTCGAGCGGCTCTTCACGCAGGGCATGATCACGAAGAACGGCGTGAAGATGTCCAAGTCCAAGAAGAACACGGTCGCGCCGGACAACCTGATCGAGCGCTATGGAACCGATACGGTCCGCCTCTACACGCTCTTCATCGGTCCGCCGGAGAAGGACGCCGAGTGGAACGACCGAGGCGTGGAGGGGGCGTACCGCTTCTTACAAAGATACTGGAAGCTGACCCTGGATGTGGTTGCGGGGTCGAAAGCTGGCGCGCTGCCCCTGGCGACCGCCAAGCGCCAGGCGCCGGACTGGGCGCCCGCCGGACCGCGCCGCGATCTGAGACGCCGCGTTCACCAGCTCACTTCCCAGATCCTGACCGACATGGACCGGCTGCATCTGAACACCGCGGTGAGCGGGATGATGCAGTACGTGAACGCCCTGGACGAATACCGTGACTCCGAGGGAGATATGACGGCTCCGGAGGTGGGGGAGGCGATGAGCTTGGGGACGCGGCTCCTGGCGCCCCTCGCTCCCAGCACCGCCGAAGGGGCCTGGAAGGCCCTGGGCGGCACCGGATCCATCTTCACCGCCGGCTGGCCCCAGGTATCCGCGGAGGCCCTGGAGCGCGAAACCATCTCCTTGGTGGTCCAGGTCAACGGTAAGGTCCGCTCGAGCATCGAGGTGCCCACCGCGGCCGACAAGGCGACGATCGAATCGGCCGCCCTTGCCGACCCCAAGGTCCGCTCCTACGCCGCGGGGAAGACCGTCGCCCAGGTCATCATCGTGCCGGGGAGACTGGTGAATGTGGTGGTGAAGTAGGCCTTCTTGCCTGCAGGACGAGGTTCCGCCACGATCGCAAGATGCATGCGGAGACAGCCTCCCGGTCATCTCGCTCCATCCGCTGAATCCACGCCCGATACACATTCAAGTTGTCCGAGAACCTGTCGAACCGAGCTCTAAGGATCGCGGCCGCGGTCAGGGGTCTACCCTGAGCAAGGCACGTGCTCGCCATTTGCTCCAGCCCCACGCTGTCCTGAGAGGACATGAACAACCCCTCGATCTCAGGAAAATACCCAGAGCCCATGAGTCCAACCCGAATCCCGTTCCACCGATCGCGCGAGGGCAGTTGTCCTGCGCGGCCCAGTTGCAATATCTGCAGTGCAGCCGTCTCATCGCTGGAAATCGCAGAAGTATCACGCACCGTGAACGCGACTTCGTTGCCTTCGACCTCCACGGGTCTGAGGTCGCGGCGCACTCCCAGTCTCGCCCGGAAGACTGTCTTCAGCATGTAGGAGCCGGACCCGAGCGCGCCGGAACGAAAGTACATGCCGAGGTTTCTCACGTCACAGATGCGATCGCCTGGCGCCAGACGTGGCCCCTCGTGCGTGAAGACGGCCGCCCACGATGAATGGGTCCTACCCGGCTCTCCGCCGTTCTTGCTCAGGAGAAAACCTAGGTAACCGAGCTCGACACTGAAGGGCGCGAGGTCCTCGAAGGGCCTTCGGCCCTCGTTTTCCACGCTGAGACCGACCAGGACCGGCTCGCCCGGAAGGAACTCCGAGCGCTCCATCGTGACATGGAGGGACAGAGGCGGCGGCTGAGTTAGACGGTTAGATCCGGCGCATCCACTGAAGATCAGGGACGCGGCGAGGATTCGGAGGACATTCCCGGGCAAGCAGAACTCCCAGATCCGGCTCGTGGTGGGGAACCTCTGGATATTTGTCAGCTACGAGCCGCCCGGGGGCCGGCGTTTCGAGCCCAATCTCCCTTCGGATCGTAGTTGACATAATATCTCTTCTACGACATCCGCAAGGCTATTGAACGCCCGCCTTCGAACAGCCCCCGGCTACTCGACCTTCTCCTCGGCTTCCCGGCTGATTGCTTCGGAGGGCTCGCTCAGGCGGTCCCGCACCTGCTGCGTGAGGGTCGTGAGCTTCTCCAGCACGTACGTGGCCTGCTTGGTGTTCTCCTCGACCGCCAGGATCACCTGGATCCATTGGGCCATATAGAGCAGATAGATGAAGATGAACCCGCCGGAGACCCCGTAGGCCAGGGTCGCCATGAAGTCTTCCTGAGACCGGGCCATGATGGCCATCGCGAACTTCACCGGCACCACCAGCGCGATGATGACCAAAACCACCCAGGCCAGGATGCTCATCACCTTCGAAAGGCGCCGGAGCAGCCAGAATCGCTTCTCGGTCGAAGGTGCCATCAGAACGGGACCCGTTCGACGTAGTCGCCCAGGAACGGCAGACGAGTCGTCTCGCCGTTGGCGGCCTTGGCGGCCGCGAAGGCGGTGAGGAGCAGGATGGAGGTCCAGACCGCGAATTTCACAAGATACCCGATGAACGGTCCAAGGTACGGAATCCTTCCCAGAGTGGCGTCGTAGATGCCGAAGAAGATCGCGAGGGCCACCTCGAGGACGAAGAGGAGAAAACCCTGACGCGCGTGGAATCCGATGTACGCGTTCTCGGGGGCGCCCAGAAGGCCGAGGAAGCAGAGCCCGGGAAGATACGCGACCGCGGCGAGCAACCGTCCGCGCTCCACGTCCTCCGGACGGATCGAATCATAGGGCGACGCGGCTGTCACAATGCAGGAATAGCACGCTCCGTCTGGAGAATCAAGGCCGCCGCCCTAGGTGGCCGACCAGTTTCGCACGGCGAAGTCCGCGTCGAGGGTCGTCGCGGTGAGATCGCCCGCTCTAGGAATCGTCTCGACGACCTCCCCGGCCTCCTCGAGCGCCACCGACCAGCGGAGGATGGTTCCGGGCCCCGCGCCGAGAACCGCCAGCGGGACGCGGATCTCGGTGAGCACCCCGGCCGCGAATTCACCCGGGTCCGCCGCCCCCGGCGCCGGGGTCCAGTCGAGCGGGCCGCGCGGCGCGCCCGGGAGCGGCACCCGAGCTTCGATGACCCGCGGCTGTCGGAAGCGGAGCACGATCGCGCTCCCCGTTTTCGCGGTCGACCCCACGCCGTCCACGCGCATGAAGAGGTCGCTCTCGCTCAGGCCGAACAGAATTCGCCGGATCACGCCACTCGTCCTGTGATCCGCGCCCTGGTCCGAGGCGGCGTCGTAGAGCTCCGCGTTCCGCCATTCGTAGAAGTGCGTGTCGCGTCCATCGAGGTTCGGCGCCACGAACGGAAGGTGCTCCCCGTTGGTTCCTTCCGGCGCCGCGCCGCGCAGGCTCCGCCGCACGGTGGCGGGCGCGGGGAGGCCGAGGAGGTTGTAGGCGCAGATCAGGTGCGAGCGGAACAGGACGTCGAATTCATCCTTGTTCGCGCTCTGGTGGTCGTCGCCGTACCACCAGAACCAATCGCTCGCTTCCGCCACGAGGAGCTCTTCGCGGGCCCGGTCCAGACGCTCGGCCGGCAAGCCGCCGCTTTGCGCCGCCTCCTGGAATCGCTCGCGCGCACGCCGGAGCTCGGCCCACGCGCGGTTCTTCTCCGCGTGCCCCACCCACACCGAGAGGTCCGGCGCGATCCAGGACCCCACAGGCACGTGGCGGATGGTCTCGGTGGGCGCCTTCCGCGCCAGCGCCTCCCCCACCGTCACGGCCGAAAGCCCCGCTTCCCCCTCGAGGCGTCGATAGAGCGCCTCGAGGAACGAGTGGCCGTCCTCGGGATAGGACTCCCAGCAGTTCTCTCCGTCCAGGATCACCGTGACGAGTGGGTCGGCGACGCCGTCCTTCCGGGCGCGAGCGCCGCAGTCCAGGACGCGCGCCACGAAGTCCTCGGCCGCGCGCTCGGGTTCCCACGCCATGTACGTGAAGCCGATGCGGTCCGAGAGGACGCGATCGCGAAACACCATCGCCAGGGCGCCGGCCTCGGTCTCCACACGGTAAGGGCGGTAGAGCGCGCCGGCCCAGCCGTCCCCACCCGGCTCCGGGCGCCCGAGGGCGCGGGCCAGGACGGTCTCATCCGACGCGCACCACGCAAAGCCCGCCTCGCGCAGAAGCGATAGAGCCGCCTGACTCACGGCCCCCTCGGGCGGCCACGTTCCGGGCGGCGGCGCGCCGAACCGCTTGGCGTGGGTCTCCCGGGCGCGGCGCAAGTGGAGCGCGGCGTCTTCCGGAGCGCGAAACGGCGGATTGGGAAGCGGGATCGAGGTGGAGACCTCGCGCGCGGCCTCGGTGCTGACGAGGAGCGGCAGAATGGGATGCTGGTAGGCGGACGTGGTGAGCTCGATCTGTCCCCCGCGCGCGGCCTCGCGGTAGACGTCGACGACCCGGCCCGTCAGGGCCACGCCCCAGTCGAGGAGCGATCTCTTCTCCGCCTCCGTGAATCCCCTTCCCTTCGCGAAGAGCGAGCGGAGGGGCTCCTCGCCTCGGTACTCCGGATCCACCCAGGCGAGGTGGAACCACGTCTGGAGGTCGCGGATCTCCTCGGGCGTGAGCCTGAGCTCCCGGGCCCCGCGCGGACCGGTCGTGAGAGCGCAGCGCTCCCGGAGCTCGCGGTAGCGGGGATACGGGTCGAGCATGAGCGCTTCGTTCACGCTGAAGAAGTGCCTCGCGAGAAAGCGCTGCTCCTCGGGGGTGACGTCCTCGGCGGGCTTTCTCGCCAGATCGAGGAAGAGGTCCGCATCGCCCGAGCCGATGGCCTCGAGCTCCTCCAGGAGAACCGGGGTCAGATTGAACGTGGCGTGGACGCCGGGATGGCGGCGGAGCACGGCCACCATGTCGGCGTAGTCCTTCGTGGCGTGGAGCCGGGTCCACGGAAGGAGGATCCGGCCGGTGAGGGCGTCGCGGTAGGACGGCTGGTGCATGTGCCACACCAGCGCGAGCAGGACGGGACCCGCCATGCCGGCGGTGAAGCTAGGGGGCCGCGGTGCCGGCGGAGAGCTCGCCCATGCCGACGCCCGCCGCGTTCCAGATATCCGCGTCGACGATCGGGAGCCTCTGGACCGATTGATACACGGCGATGGCCTTCTGGGACTGCCCGGCCTTGGCGAGGCAGCGCCCCTGGGCGATCATCGCGCGTCCCCTCTCGTTGTCCGTCGTTTCCAGCTTCGCCAGCGCCTCGTAGCTTGCGGCAGCCTGGGCGAAGTCGCCGCGGTCCTCGAGCGAGGCGGCCAGGCCATGGAGGCTGGCCTCCTTGTCGAACTTGTTATTTCCCGACTTGTCGAGCGCGCGGCGATACCAGTTCACCGCCTCGGCCGGCTTTCCCTGACCCAGGTAGGCATCTCCGAGATAGAGCATCGCGCTTCGGGCGGCATGGGTTCCCGGCGCCGCGTCCACGATCTCCCGGAGCATCTGGATGGCTGTGGCGTAGTCGTTCTGCCCCACCGACATCTGGGCCCGGAAGAGGTCGGCGGACGCCCGTTCCTCGGACTGGGCTCGGGTCCGGGACACGAAGAACACGAGGAGCACGACCAGCGCAACGGCTCCCAAACCCAGGAGGATCCGGGTTCCGTGCTGCTCCCTGATCTGGGTGCCGCGGAACGCCGCGGTGACCAGCGGGTCCTCTTTGATCTGCTTCTTCGTGAGCTTGTGGTGCCTGACCAGCCGAGTCGTCATGAATCGATCTCCGTTGAGTGAGAGCGTGCGAGTGTAACCCCGCAGGCCCCGCGTGTCAAATTCACCCGGGAATTCCGTAGACGAGCGCGACGGCCACGAGGCTCGCTTCGGTCTCGAACGCGCGCTGCCGGATGACCTGGACCAGCTTCCGCTCCCAATCCTCCTTGAGCTGGAGCATGCGTCCCGCTTCGCGGTCCTCCGGGCGCCGCGCCCGGCCCGCCCGCTCCTCCGCGATGAGCGAGCGGTAGTGACTGCTCAGCGTCCGCATCTCGCGGTGCAGCTCCCGGCGCGCGCGGTCCTCGTGCGGCCGCAATTTCCGGCGCGCGCGGCCCTCGAGAAGGCGAAGCGCACGGATCCACGTCGCGTCGAGCGCTCCCGGATCCGGTCGTGGGAGCCGCTCCGTCTCCTGCGACGTGGCGGGGCGCAGCAGCGATTCCTTGGGAGCCCGCCCCCCTCCGGAGCTCCCGACCGGAAGCTCCTGCACCAGGAGCTCCTCGGGGATCTCGTCGCTTCCGTACCGAATCCTCCAGTGCAGCCGCACCCAGATCCGGGGCTCGGAGGAAACGCTCTTGGGCCGGGGCATCGGCGCGACCAGCTGCGTCACCTGGCCGTGCGAGCGCCCGAGGAGGAGGATGCGCTCCGTCATCGCCGCATCCATCTCCGCGCCGCGGGCCGCTCGCCCCGCCGGAGCCGCGACGAGCCGCACGCGTTCCACTCCGAGCGCGGACTGGAGCTCCCCGGACAGCGCCGCCTCCCAGATCATTCCGTCGCGCGACACCGCGGCGCCGCGCGCCTCCAGCACCAAGGCGAGGATCTCCGGAAGCTCGACGCGCCGCCGGTCCGATCTAGGTCGTGCCATTCTGATCGACCTCGTCCAGGAGCTTGCGGTCCAGCTCCTCCACCGCCTCGTAGCGCTTCCGGCCCACGTGGAGCGCCGTGCCCAGCTTTCCGAACTCCTTTTCCAGATCTCGCTCCCCTTTGGCGGCGGTCCAGATCCGGAACACCTCGTCCTCGAACGAGCCGGCCTCGGCGTAGGGCCCGAGCACCATGTCGAGGTCGCCGATCACGGTCCGGAAGAGATTGATCTTCTCGTGCACGATCTGGAGCACGTAGGCCTCGACCGTGTTCCGCGCGGTGAAGTTGTACACCTTCACGTCCTGCGTCTGTCCCAGCCGATGCAGCCGCCCGATCCGCTGCTCGATCCTCATCGGGTTCCAGGGAAGATCGTAGTTCACGAGATAGTGGCAGAATTGAAGATTGCGTCCCTCGCCGCCGGCCTCGGTGCTCAAGAGGACGCGGGCCCGGTCGCGGAACTGCACGATGGCCGCCTCTTTCTCCCGCAGGGAGAGCGCGCCGTGAAAGAGCGCCACCTTGATGCCCATGTTGCGGAGCGTGCGCGCGAGGAATTCCAGCGTGGCCCGGAACTGGGTGAAGATGACGAACTTGTCCCTCGAGCTTCCGAGGAGGCGGACGATCCCGTCCATCTTCGAGTTCGTTTCGATCGAGCGCGCCTGCCGGAGGAGCTCCTCCATCTCGGAACGCTCGAGGCCCGGCCCTTCCCGCGCCAGGAGTTTGCTCAGGGTCGGGATCGCCGCGAAGGTGCTCGAGCCCATCTCCTTCTGCAGGGTGAGCAACGTGAGCTTGATCGCTCCGCGGCGCGGCTCGCGGTGGGCGTGGAGCACCTTCCTCACGAACTTGGTCACGTTGTCGTAGAGCTCGCGCTCGGCGTCCGAGAGGTCGAAGATCACGTTCGTGACCTCCCGCCGCGGAAACCGGATGGAGGTGCTCGCGCGCGTCGTGCGGATCATCGTCTCCGAGAGAAGCGCCGCGAGCCGGCCCGTGTTCTGCGGCATGCGCTTGTCCCCCCGCCGCATGAACTCGCGCCCGAACGTTCGGTAGGTGCCCAGGAGGCCGGGACGCAGGAGCTGGATCAGGTTGTAGAGCTCGTGCAGGTCGTTCTGCACCGGCGTCGCGGTCAGGAGCAGGATGTAGCGTGGCGCCAGCCGGTCGAGAAACTTCCAGGCCAGGGTCTTCTGGTTCTTGAGCCGGTGAGCCTCGTCCACCACGACGAGATCGAACGACGCCGCGGCCACCTTGTCGCGGTGGCGAAGGAGCTTCGCGGTGTCCATGGAGGCGAGGAGAAGGGGCTCCTCCCACCAGGCGGTCCCGTGTTTCAGGACCGCGAACTCCAGGTCGAACTTCCGGCGCAGCTCCTGATCCCACTGCTCCACCAAGGACGCCGGCACGAGGATGAGGGCGCGCTGCACGAGCCCGCGCAGGAGGTATTCCTTGAGGATGATGCCGGCCTCGATCGTCTTCCCCAGGCCCACCTCGTCCGCCAGAAGCGCGCGCCCGCGCATCCGGCGCAGCACCGTCATGCAGGCGGCGCTCTGGTGGTCGTACTTCTGCACGTCGTGCAGGAGGTCGAGCGAGAGCAGCCGGTCGAAGCCCCGGTGCAGGGTGAACCGCTCGATCCGGAGCCTCAGCTCGAAATCGCGCGCGTCGTCGAAGGGACCCGTGAGGAGCCTTCGAAAGAGCTCCTCCGACTCGCCGGCCACGCGGAACTGCGTCCGGGCCGGGACCGCGAGGCCTCCGGAGAGCGGCGGAGGCGCCTGCTCGGCTTCCGCCGACGGCGCGCCGGGGACGCGCGAGCGGCCCTGGCCGCGGGCGGTCTCGAGCGGATAGAGCGACGTGAGCCTGCGGATGCCGTCGGGGAACGCGATCTCGAGCACCTCGAATCCGTCCCGTTCGCGCACCTCCACGATCAGGCCCTCGCCGAATTCCTTGTGGTGAACGCGGTCTCCGACGCGGAATCCCGCGCGCGGCGCGCGGCCGGCGGGGCGGATCACCGGAGCTCCCACACGTCCCCTTCCGAGGGAATTCGGGTGGGGATCCCGGGTACGAGGGCGGACCGGAGGGCTTCGGCGCGCTCCAGATCCGCATGGACGATCGCGCAGCCTTTCTTGGCCCCGCACGATTTGGCCTGCGCGACGAGCGTGTCGTGATCGGCGTGGGCGCTGAATCCGTTCAGCACCTCGACGGTCGCGCGAAGGGGATAAGGCTCGCCGAAGATACGGACCTCCTCCCGGCGCTCGACCAGCCGGCGGCCCAGCGTTCCCTCGGCCTGGTAGCCCACGATGACGATCGTGTGCTTCGGATCGGAGACGGTGTGCTTCAAATGGTGGAGGACGCGGCCCCCCTCGCACATCCCGGACGCGGCGATGGTGATGAAGGTGCCCGCCTTGTCGTTCAGCTTCTTGGAATCCTCCGCGTCGCGCACGAGCGTGATCCGGCGCATGCCCAGCGGGTCTTCCCCACGGCGGAGGGCCGCGACCGTCTCGTCGTCGTAGACTTCGGGGTGGCGCCCCACGACGACCAGGATCTCGGACGCGAGCGGGCTGTCGACGTAGATCGGGATTTCCGGAACACGGCCCGACGTGAAGAGACGATCCAGCGCGTGCACGACCTCCTGGGTGCGGCCTATCGCGAAGGCGGGAATGACGATCCTCCCCTTCCGCTCCAGAGCCCCGCGCACCACCCGCTCCAGTGCCTCGTGGAGCGAAGCCTCGTCGGGATGGCGCTTACCTCCGTACGTTCCCTCGGTGATGAGGTAGTCCGCCTTCGGGAGTGGAGCCGGGTCGCGGATGATCGGCCGGTTCGGTCGCCCCAGGTCCCCCGAGAAGACGAGCGAGCCCGACCTGCCGTTCTCTTCCCACGCGACGTTCACGAACGCCGAGCCGGGGATGTGCCCCGCGTCATGGAAGGCGACCCGAATCCGCTCGAGGGACTCGAAGGGCTCCTCGTACGCGTGCGCAACGAGCTGCGTGAGCGTCCGCTCCACGTCCTCGGGGGTATAGAGAGGCACCACGGGCGCCTGGGAGGGCTTGCGATGGTGACGGTTCACGAACTCCGCGTCCTTGACCTGGATGTGGGCCGCGTCGAGAAGCATCGCGCGGCACAGATCCGCGGTCGCCGCGGTGGCGTGGATGGGACCCGCGAATCCCTGCTTGCAGAGAAATGGAATGGCCCCCGAGTGGTCGATGTGCGCGTGTGACAGGATCATGCAATCCACGGTGGCCGCGGAGAACGGGAGCGCCCGGTTTCGCGCTTCCGCTTCCGCCCGCCTTCCCTGAAAGAGGCCGCAGTCGAGGAGCATCGTTCCCGATCGGCCCGTGAGCAGGTGCTTGGATCCGGTGACGGTCCGCGCGGCGCCCCAGAAGGTCACCCTCAACGGTCAGTCTCCCGGGTACAGATGGATCCCCGCGGTGAGCTGGGAGAACACCGACAGCTCCGAGTTCCCCACCTCGGCATAACCCCGGAGGGTGAAATCGAACGAGGCGTGCGGGCGGAAGAAGCGCTCCAGGCCGGCGCCCACGACGAGAAACGGACCTTCGTCCACGCGGCGCGACTCTTTGGTCTCGTAGATCACGCTCGGGCTCGCGAATCCGAGGCCCCCGAGAAGGTAGGGGTTGGTCTCGCGCTCGCGATGGAAGAACACGATCATCTCGGTGCCCACGGTGGTCACCGCCACCGTGCTGTCCTTCGCCGCGAATGGATCGGTGCTCAAGGGAAGTCCGGCGCGCGGTCCATAGTGCTGGTTATCGAAGGAGAACCCGAGCGCCGCCCGCCGGCTCACGATGTACCGGAACCGGAACCCGTACACCACGCCCCGGTCGAAATGGTCGTTCAGCTCTGAGGAGCCCCGAACCACGCCGTATCCGATCTGCGCCCCGAGACTGATCGTGCCCCTCCGCTGCCGGCGCAGCAGGGGCGTCGTCCGCGGCGCCACCGGGGCGGGCTGCCGCCGCATCATCGTCTCGGCCGAGGCCGCGCGCGCGAGCGCGGACAGATCTTCCGCGCCGGCCCGAAGGGGCCCTCCCAGCGCGGCCGCCGCGCAGACGATCGCGATTCCCATCACACGTACGCTCATCCAATCCTCCCCAAGTGCCGGCCGGCGCGTCACGCGCGCGGATGGAACTGCTTGTACTCCACGCGCAGGTAGTTGCGGTCCAGATGCGTGTAGATCCTCGTCGTCTCGATCGAACGGTGACCCAGGAACTCCTGAACCACACGCAGATCGCATCCTCCTTCCAGGAGATGCGTCGCGCAGGAGTGGCGGAGCGTGTGGGGAGAGATCGGCCGCGAGAGGCCCGCCGACTTCCGGTACCCCTCGAGGAGTTTCCAGTACCCCATGCGCGTGAATCGCCGCCCGAGCCGCGTCAGAAAGAGCGAGCGTTCGCCGCGGTCCTTGATGAAGTGCGCGCGGGCGCAATCGAGATAACGCGTGAGGGCCCTCTTGGCCTTGCCTCCGAAGGGCACGATGCGCTCCCGCGAGCGCTTTCCGAAGCACCGGACCAGATCCTCCTCGAGATCCACCTCCTCCAGGGTGAGACGCACCAGCTCGCTCACCCGAAGTCCTGTCGCGTACGCGAGCTCGAGGAGCGCCCGGTCGCGAATCGCCGAGGGCTCCTCGCCCCGCGGGGCGCCCAGGAGGGCTTCGATCTCGGGGACGGTCAGCACGTCCGGGAGTGGCCGTGACTTCCGCGGGGGCCGTATCTGGAGCGCGGGATTCTCCTCCCCGAGGCCCCGCCGGCGCAAGAACTCATGAAAGGCGCGGAGCGAGGCGATCTTTCGCGCCACGGTGGACGCGGCCCAGGAGCGCTCGGCCACGAAAGCCTCCACTTCCTCCACCCGCACCGCGCCGCCGCTCCGCTTTCCGCGCGAGACCAGAAAGGCGTCGTACTGCTCCAGGTCCTTCACGTAGGCGCTCACGGTATTGTCGCCGAGCCTTCGCTCCAGGCTCAGGTGCTCCCGGAATAGCTTGATTTGATCGCCGAGGACGCTCCGGGCAGCCTTCACTGGGGCCGGGCCCGCCTTTCCTCTTCGGACTCCCAGCCCAGCTCCAGCTGGCCGCGCTCCAGCTCGAGGAGGAATCGCTTCCAGCGAAGCCCGCTCGAGAAGCCGCCGATGGATCGATCGCCGTGAATCACGCGATGGCAGGGAACCACGATGGGAACCGGGTTCTTTCCGAGCGCGTTCCCCACCGCGCGCGCTCCTCCCGGGAGACCCAGACGGCCCGCGAGCATGCCGTAGGAAACCAGCGTGCCGTACGGAACGCGCCGCGTGGCCTCCCAGACACGCCGCTCGAAGCGGGATCCCTCGGCGAGGTCCAGCTTCAAGTCCAGCTCCGGCGCTGAGCCCGCGAAGTACGCCTCGAGCGCCCGTCTCGCCGGATCGGTCCAGCGGGGTCGCTTCACATAGTGGATTCCGAGGGCTCGCGCCTCGCGGGTCGAGGGCGCCTCCCGGCCCCCGAGCCCCAGGCCTCGAAGCCCGGCCTGGGTGGCCAGGATCCAAACCGGCCCCAGCTCCGTCGCGACGCTCACCCAGGCCACCTCGAGCTTCTCGCTCACGCGCGCGCTCCGTTCGCTTGCCCGATCTCGCGCAAGATGCGCTCGGCCATGCGGAGCCCGATTCCGGGCACCGCGGCGATGGCGTCCGGGGGCTGGCGACGCATCCGCTCCAGCGAGCCGAACCGTTGCAGCAAGAGGGCGCGGCGCTTCGGCCCGAGCCCGGGAATGCCGTCGAGCGCGGAGGCGCGCGCGGCCTTGGTGCGCACGAGGCGGTGGTATCCGATCGCGAAGCGGTGCGCTTCGTCGCGGATCCGCATGAGGAGCTTGACCGCCGGAGATCGGCGCGGGAGGACCAGGGAATCGCGCCGGCCCGGAACGAAGATCTCTTCGAGGCGCTTGGCGAGGCCGACGAAAGGCACTCCCTCGAGCGTCGTCCCCTTCGCCGCGCCGCGCGCGGCCTCGAGCTGGCCCTTGCCGCCGTCGATCACGACGAGGTCCGCCGGCTCGATCTCTCCCTCCTGCACGCGCGCCGCGTGCCTCCCCACCGCCTCCGCCATCGAGGCGAAATCGTCCTGGCCCGACACTGAAGCGATCCGGAATCTCCGGTACTCCCCCTTGAAGGGAGTGCCGTCCCGGAACGTGACCATCGAGGCGACCGTGTGGCGTCCCTGGATGGTGGAGACGTCGAAGCAGCGGATCCGCCGCGGCAGGCTTGCCAGCCCCAGCTCGCGCTGGAGCTCGAGCGCCTCCTCGAACTCGTTCGCCCGGAGCGGACGCGCGCCCTCCTCCTCGTCCGATTCGCGTCCCAGGAGAAGCGAGGCGTTCCGGCGGGCCGTTCGCACCAGGGCACGCTCGGCGAGTCCTCGCGGCGTGCGGACGCGCACCGCCGTGCCCGAAGAGGTGGAGAGGACTTCCTCGAGGAGCTTCATCTCTTCGGGCTCCACTTCCACCAGCACGCAGCCGGGCACCTGCTCGGCGCGCGTGTAGTAGAGCGTGAGGAACGCGCGCAGGAGCTCCGCCTCGTCCGTGTTTCCCGCCCCGGAGAGCCAGCGAACGTCCCGCGAGAGCACGCGCCGCTCGCGGACCTTGAAGATCACGGCGCACGCCGCCTCCCCCTGTCGCGCCACCCCCACCACGTCCGCCTCGGGTCCGCTCAGGTCCACGACGCGTTGGCGCGCGAGAATCGATTCGATCCCGCGCACCTGATCCCGGATCCGCCCCGCCCGCTCGTACTCGCGCCGCGCGGCCGCGTCCGTCTGAAGCGCCTGCAGCGTCTCGACCACGTGCTCGCGCTTCCCCGCGAGAAAATCGCAGAACTGCTCCACCATGCCTCGGTACTCCGCCTGGGTCTGCATCGCGATGCACGGCCCGGTGCACCGGCCGATATGGAAATCGAGACACTCTCGGCGGGCCGCGATGTGCGCGTCGATGTCCTGACACGAGCGCATGGGAAAGATGGTCTGGGTCATGCGCAGGAGCTGGCGGAGCGCCTTGACCTCGGTGTAGGGGCCGAAATAGCGGGCTCCGTCACGCTCGATCCGCCGGACGAGCGACATGCGCGGATACGGCTCCTGCCAGGACACGCGGATGTACGGGTAGCGTTTGTCGTCCTTGAGGCGGATGTTGTAGGGCGGCTGGTGCTCCCGCACCAGCGTTGCCTCGAGGAGAAGCGCGTCCGCCTCGGAATCCACGGCGATGAAGTCCAGATCCTGGACCTTGCGGGTGAGCGCGACCTGGCGCGGGCCGATTAAGTCCGGACTCTGGAAATGGGACCGCACGCGCTGATCCAGCCGCTTCGCCTTGCCGACGTAGAGGACACTCCCGGCCGGGCCCTTGAACACGTAGACACCGGGCAGCGTGGGGAGCGACGCGATCTTTCGTTTCAGCTCTTCCGGGTTCGGTTCGGACGCGGGTGGGACGCGGGAATTGCCGGGTCGTTTTCGAAGACGCGGGACCATCCGAGCGAGTATAGCACGGTGAAATTCGCCTGGGCTGTTGACAGCCCGGTGATCCCCCGATATTCTAACGGCTTACACTTTCCAGTCGCTCGACGTGGTCCATCCGGAGGTACGATGCCTCGCCACAAATCAGCCGTAAAGAGAGTCGATACGAACCTGCGTGACCAGAACCGGAACATGGCGGTCAAGTCGGAGCTCAAGACCCTTCTCAAGAGAGCGAAGCAAGAGCCTACGAATGCGGAACTTATGAGATCGGTAGCTGCCAAGCTGGACCGCGCCGTCAGGAAGGGCGTGCTGCACAAGACGGTCGCCAATCGACGCAAGTCCCGCCTCGCGCGGATGGTCAACCGGACGGCGAAAGCTTCTTAAGCGCCTCTTCGACCCGCTTCCGGCATTCGCCCGCGGCGTCTCCGGACGGCACCCGGTCGGTCTGGCCCGTCCGGCGGTCGCGCAGCTCGACCACTCCGTCTTTCAGCCCCTTCTCCCCGATGGTCACGCGGAGCGGCACCCCGATCAGGTCCGCGTCCTTGAACTTCGCCCCGGGGCGCTCGTCGCGGTCGTCGATCAGGGTCTCCACGCTCCACCCCACAAGCTGCTCGTAGATCGACTCCGCCACCCGCCGCGTCTCCTCGTGGTTCACGTTCACCGGCACGAGGTGCACGTGGTAGGGCGCGATCGGGTAGGGCCACACGATGCCGTTCGGATCGTGAAGCTGCTCGATGACCGCCGCGACCGTGCGCGTGATTCCGATCCCGTAGGTGCCCATCACGATCGTGCGCTCCGTTCCCTCGGCGTCCAGATAGCGGGCCTTCATGGCCTCCGAGTATTTCGTCCCCAGCTTGAAGATGTGCCCCACCTCGATGCCGCGTCCGACCCGCATCGGCTCGCCGCAGCGCGGACACCGGTCCCCTTCCCGGGCGGTCGTGAGGTCGGCCCGCTCGCGGGCGTGCACGTCCCGTCCCAGGCGCACGTTCACGAGGTGCATGTCGCGCGTGTTGCCGCCCGTCACGTAGTTCCGGTTCTCCTCGAGCGAATTGTCCAGGATGACCCGCAGCGAGTCCGTGATCCCGGCCGGCCCGGTGAAGCCCATCGGACCCCCCGTGAGCCGCTCGATCTCCTCCGCGGTCGCGAGACGCGGCGCGGGATGTCCGAGCACGCGCGCCAGCTTGGCCTCGTTCAGCTCGCGGTCTCCTGGGACGACGGCCAGAACCGCCTCCTCGCCCGCGAAGAACACGAGTGATTTCAG
>JBGPMB010000054.1:0-15515 GCA_041486775.1 Candidatus Eiseniibacteriota bacterium
TGGCGTGGCTGTACTCGAATCGCACGAACGAGAACTCCGAGGGCATCCACTCGATGTTGGCGTTACCCCGGGTCACCTTGCCCCGAATCGGATCGCCTGCATCGTCGACCAGAAAGTCCGTGAAACTGTCGTGGGCCTGCTCGCCTCGAATGCCCGCCCACCAGACTTGCGACAGGCGATACTGGAAGGACGCGTACCCGCCGTGCTCTTCCTTGTGGTACGCGCCCGCGGCCCTCGAGCCCTTCTGGATGTATTCGCCCTGCAGAATCCATCCGCGCCGGTTCGAGTTCTTCGGTGGCACGTTGCGGAAGGTCACGTCCGCCCCCAGGGCGCTATGCACAGACTCGTCGCTGCCGCGGCCCTGCATGAAGGACTGTCCGACCTCCAGCGTCGTCGCGTCGTTCAGGTCGAACTGGTTTTTGAAATGGTCCAGGAACGGGACGTTGTCGTGCCGGGTCGATCCGAAATCGAGCGGATGATCGGCATCGGTTGCGATGCCCTCGTAGACGCCTCCCGTCAGCTCCGCGAACCAGGGCAGCGGGGTTAGCCACGCGGCTTCCATCCCGGCGTCCTTGAAACCTTCCTCGCCGATGGTGTTGGCCATGATGACCGGGGCCTGAATGAACGGAAACGCGTGGGTGTGGAGCATCCCATGCTTCCCGAACGTTCCGCGGATCTTTCCCAGCTTCAGTTGAATCCCGGGGATGCTGGTGTTGCGGACCCAGACCTCCTCCGGGTCTACCGATCCGTCGCCGACGAAGACGATGTTGCTCACGAGGGTCCAGTACGGATCCACGACGGAGATGAGGCTGATCTCCGCTTCGTCGAAATGCAGCCCATAGGGTTGATTCAGGTTGTGTGCGGCTTGCCCGGAAAAGAGGGCGTTCATCCCGATCGACGGGTTCGCCAGGTTCGAGAACATCGACCGCGACTGGGCGGCTGCAAAGGTCGGCGCGCATATCAACGCGGCCACCAGACAGGCAAACATGCGAAGGCTCATGCGCACGGAACCTCCTCGGAATGGTTAGAACGGAGCAATCCCACCGTCGGCGGAATTCCGCTCCTACGGCATCGCTCGAATGGGTGGACCGCTCGAAGGGGCGCGCGGTTTACTGCGCGCTGGCGCTAGGCGCCGGACTGCGGAGATCTAGACGAGGGGTGGAGCGCGGCTCCGGGTGGTGCGGTGAGACTCGGATTCCCAACCCTGATCGGCGGTGATGGCGAGGACGCGTTCCGTGACGGAAGGCGCCAGCAGATGGTCCACGCCTGCCGCGACGGTCGCCGGTGTGTGAGCCACCGTGCACAGGGCGCAGTCGTGACCCTGTAACCCATCATGGTGCTGATGTACCGCGGCCAGAAAGAGCGTGCTCAGGAGGTAGAGCACGAGCAGCCCGCGGAACAGAGGGTGAGACCGACGCATATGGGTCAGAACGTTTTGCATGGTTTCCTGAGTGGGCTCCGAAGGCCACCTCACGTCCATCATTCGGCACCGGGGCTTCTCTTGTCAACCCCGTACTGAGTTTCTAAGTTCCAGGGTCCTAGCAAGCTACAGGCGGGGCGCCGCGATCCGTCACCCGTTCCGTGCCGCCCAGATCATCCCGAGTCCCCAGACGATGAGGAGCACCGGCCAGTAGCGCAGGACGTTTCCGTGCAGGTACCCCAGCTCTTTCAAGAGGAGCACCGCTCCGATCACGACGAGCGTGAGAGGGAACGCGATGCTGTGCCGATTCGCCGCGGCCATTCCGTGTCCTCCTGGGTTGTACTCGCCTGGGTGGTTAGTACAGCGGTCGACGGCATGCGCACGATCTTGATCCGCATGAAGCCCCCGACGTAGATCCGCACGAGGGGTCCGCGCCCATCGGCGGCGTCGACCCGGTCCTTTCCGCGTCCGGGCGCGTGCTCTTCGAAATCGGGCGGGAAACTGCGGAACACGAACGGCGATTCGCTGATGACACGCACGGGGCAGTCGCCCGGAATCCGGATCCGGATCACCGAGGCCACTCCCCAGACCCGGATCTCGGCGGGCCGTCCCGCGTCGTCCCAGCGCAACGTGCCCGACGAGAGAATCTCGTGGAGCACACAGCGGGTGGGCTTGAGCCGCGTGAGATCCGCGTGCATCGAGGCGAGCCATCCGGACCAGCGGAGCGTGAGAGGCAGGGTCTCGGGCGCGAGTATTTCGACCTTGGCCCCGATGGGAGGGATGGAGAATCCTTCCCCCCGCGGACAGGTCAGGATCGCCCGGCTTCCGCCGACGGCGAGCTGGTATCCCTCGGCGGAATCCCCGGGGGCGCCCCCCACACCGATCGAGATCGCGCTCGACCGGGGCGGAGAGGCGGCGATGTCGAGACTCCCCGCCAATGTGTGGACGCGCACCGAGAGCGAGGCCACGCCGCTCTTGCCCAGATCGTGGGAGGTGGCGGCGTGCCTGAGCTTTCCCTGCTTCTCCTGCTTGTTCATCCAGAACATGCCCAGCGCCGTGCCGCCCAGAATCAGGAAGATGGCGAAGCAGCCCAGGAAGGGGTTCTTGATCGCGCCCGCGAGGAACGCGAGACCGAACGCGATGAGGAGGAGCGGCCAATACCGGAGCAGGAAAATCGGTGTGTCGGGGTGCGCGAAGCCCACCCGAACCGCCAGAAGGAGCACACCGATCGCGAGAATCAGCGCACCGAAGGCGATCTTGCCGAAATTCATCCGCGTAGCGGTACCACGGGCGCACCCGGGAAGCAAGGCCTCTCGGCGGCGGGCCGCGCATCGGCCCGGCGGCGGCGGCCCTTCTTAGAGCTTGAATTCGACGCCCAACGCATGGATTCTTCTGGGCTCTTGCGTGCAAGATTTTCGCCATGGCGGAGGGAGCATGGGTGAGTTGAAGGGAAAGTCCGCGCTCGTCACCGGCGGCACGCGTGGGATCGGCCTCGCCACCGCCCTGGCCCTCGCCGACATGGGCGCCGACGTCGCGATCAATTTCTTCCGCAGCCGCGAATCGGCCAAGGCTGCCGTGGGGGAGATCGAGAAGCGGGGCGTCAAGGCGCTCGCCGTGCGGGCCAACGTCGGCAACGAAGAGCAGATCCCCAAGATGTTCGAGGAGGTGAAGGGCGCCTTCGGGAAGCTCGACATTCTGGTCTCGAACGCCGCGCTCGGTCACTTCGGCAACGTGCTCGATGTGGACGACAAGATGTGGGACGTGGCCATGAATACGAACGCCAAGGCACTCCTCTTCAGCGCCCAGGCGGCGGTGAAGATCATGCCGGACGGCGGCCGGATCGTGGCGCTCACCTCGCTGGGATCCCACCGCTACATCCCCGGCTACGCCGCGATCGGCGTCTCCAAGGCCGCCATCGAGACGCTGGTGCGCTACCTGGCCTATGAACTGGGGCCCCGGAAGATCAACGTGAACGCGGTCTCGGGGGGATTCATCGACACGGATTCCCTGAAGATCTTCCCGTCGTACGACGAGATCATCCGGGAATCCACCCGTCGCACGCCGCTCGGGCGCGTGGGCACACCGGAGGAGGTCGCGAACGTGGCGGCGTTCCTGGCCACGGACAAGGCGTCCTGGGTGACCGGCCAGGTGATCATCGTGGACGGAGGCTACACGCTGGGCTGACGGCCCTACCGCCGCGCGATCCAGCCGCCGACCAGGCGGGTGCTCCCCAGGAATCGCGCCAGCTTCCCGTCGAAGAGCAGCACCCCCACGATCCCCAAGTTCACGATCGAAGCGATGGTCACCGTCCGGATGATCGCGATCTCGCCCCCGAACTCGGGCGGCCGCGTGATGAGGTAGGCCAGGACCGAGAGCTCGTTCAGGAGCGCCAGCATGATTCCCCAGAGCCTCGCGGCCGCGCGGCCCAGCCAGAGCGCCGTCATGACGTAGAAGCTCCCCACGGCCATCGCCGCGGCGAAGAGCGCGCTCTGGATCGCGAGATGGAGCAGGTACCCCTCGAGTTTTCCCGAGGAAGCTTGCTGCGCGATGTAGAAGCCGCCGCCGATGACGCCGCGGAAGAACTCCTCCATGCCCTTCACCGCCCAGATGGCCGCGAGCACGTAGATCTCGGGCGGGCGGGCGACGGTGGCGCGCGTCGGCGCGTCGGGCGCGCTCATCGTCAGACCGGCGCCGCCGCGGTGACCGTGGCGGAATAGCGTACCGGGAAGTTGACCGAGTTCGCGACGAAGCAGATCGCGTGCGCGCGGTCGTGGAGCGCGCGCGCCTTCTCGGCATCGGAACCCGGGGCGATCGAGACCTTGGGGCTCAACACGACCTCCGTGAACTTCACCACGCCGTCCACGCGCTCCATGCGGCCGAAGGCCTCGTCCTCGTAGCCCACCACGTGCACCCCGGCGCGGGCGCAGAGCGCGAGGTAGCTCAGGCAATGGCAACCCGAAAGGGCCGCGACGAGCAGGTCCTCCGGGTTGTGGAGCGCCGGATCGCCGCGATAGGCCGGAGCGGACGTCCCCCGGAGCGAGGGCTTCCCTTCGAAGTCGACGCGGTATTCGCGCGAGTAGACGTTGTAGTCGGCGGTGGGGCCCTTCGCCGCTCCGGTCCAGACCAGACGGCAGTCGAATCGATGTTCCTCATGCGCTGCGCTCATGGCGTATCTCCTTGGACGTCGCGGCTCATGCCGTGACCGTCTCGGTAGTGACCACCTCGGTGTCCCGATCCATCGCGGGGGAGAGCCTGCGCCTCAGGTCCGCGTAGCCCGCCGTCGCGACCAGGGCCAGAGCCCCGATCGGACCCCAGAGAAGCATCGAGCGTCCCGCCGCGAAATCGAGCAGCACGCCACCGATCAGAGGGCCCATCGACCATCCGAACGAGTTGAAGAGCCCGTAAACACCCATGTAGCGGCCCCGGAGCTCGGCGGTAGAAAATTTCGCGACGAGATTCATCGAGGCCGGTGTGGTGACGATCTCGCCGAGTGTCACCACGAACATCGCCGTGAAGAGCAGGGACAGGTGATGGCTCAGGCCCATCATGGCATAGCCCGCCGCGTAGAGGATACTCCCCGCGACCAGCGCCGTGGTCATGCGGTAGGGGGCAAGGGTGCGCACCATCGGAAACTGCAACAGGACGACCATGAGGCCGTTCAGGGTGTAGAGCCACCCCAGCTCCACCTTCGAGATCCCGGCCCACTGGACCGCGTAGACCGACAGGGTGGAGATCAGCTGCGACATCACCGTGAAGAGGATCAGAGAGACCACGCAGTAGCGGACGAAGGTCGCGTCCCGAAGCGCCTGCCCCAGCTCCTCGAATCCGAACCGGGCCAAGGGCGCGGTCCCCGTGGAAGAGGGAAGGAGCGTGGTCGACTCCTGAACTTCGAGGGAATGGGCGACGCGGTGCGGCCGGGTCTCCTCGACCATGAACGCCATGAAGATCCCGGCCACGAGGAGGACCAAGGCCGCAATCAGGAACAGCGTCGGGTAGGAGAGCGCGGCCAGGAATCCTCCGATCGCGGGTCCGATGGCCCAGCCCAGGTTTCCCCCGATCCGGAGCACGGCGTAGTACTCGGCGCGCGCCGCTCCGACGGCGATGTCGGCGACCATCGCGCCGGAGGGTGGCTCGAACGCCCGTCCCGCGAGCGCGCTGAGCGAGGTGAGGAGGAAGAACCAGAGGATGGGCGCGTGGAGGAGAATCGCCACGCCGAAACCGACGAAGGTCACCGAACGGATGAGTTGGGACCCCACGATCACGATCTTCCGGCCCAGGCGGTCGGTCAGCTCGCCTCCCACCACCTGCCCCACGGCTCCCGCGAGCGCGGCGAAGAAGAAGATGCCGCCCACGAGGCTCATGGGGACCCCGCGCTCCCCATGCAGGTACAAGCTCAGGAACGGGATGACGATGGCGAAGCCGGTGGAGCCCAGGACGCGGCCGAGGAACAAATGCAGGAGCCGGCGGTCCTTCTGGAACAGGACGCGGCGCGGAAAGACGTTGTCGAGCCAGCCGAGCATGTCTGGTAGATTTCGCGGGCCCGACGTGAGCCGTTCGGTCACGGAGGCGTGCGTGCGGAGTGCAGAATACCCGCACGCGGGAAACGTTTCCACCTGGAGGATCAAGCCATGATCGGTGAGTTCAAGGCGTTCTTGATGAAGCACGGGGTGGTCGCGCTCGCGGTCGCGGTGGTGATCGGCGGAGCGGTCCAGAAACTGGTCGCCGCCATCGTCGCCGACCTGATCATGCCGATCATCGGAGCCTTGACGCCGGGCGGCAACTGGCGGTTGGCGACATGGTCGATCGGCCCGGTCAAGCTGGGAGTCGGAGACTTCCTGGGCGCGATCCTCGACTTTCTCATCATCGCGCTCGTCGTGTTCCTGATCGTGAAGGCCCTGGTGAAGGAGCCCGAGGCCGAGGCCGCCAAGTAACCGGTTAGCCCCCCGCCTTTCCGAGCA
This sequence comes from Candidatus Eiseniibacteriota bacterium, assembly GCA_041486775.1. Lineage (GTDB taxonomy): Bacteria > Eisenbacteria > RBG-16-71-46 > SZUA-252 > SZUA-252 > WS-7. The sequence continues at coordinate 6,379 of JBGPMB010000054.1, forward strand.
GGAGGGAGAGAAGGAGCAAAAGCAGGACCGCTGAGGTGAGGAGGGCGAAGGCGCGATCGTGGCTTCGCAGGAAGCTGACGAGGGAGACCGCGACCCGGAGGACCGGGGTGGCCATCAACACGAGCAGCCCGAGCATCACCAGCGCCTGACCCCGGAGGGCCGCCAGCCCGGCCGCGACGTCGCGGAGATCGCGCGGCGCCATTCCGGGTCGCGTCAGGCGCGACAAGGCCTCGGCGGAACGCGTGTAATCCGGGTGATGGATGAAGCTCACCACAGTGCCCGCCACGATGAGGGTCAGGCTGATCGCGATTCCCGCGCGCAGAAGCGCGCTGATGAGGAGCTCCAGGCCCACGTCCGGGGAATCGGCTTGTCCCCTCATCGAACCGCCTTCCAGATCATCTGGCCGCCGATCCAGAGGAGCAGCCCCACGAAGACGAGGCGGATCGCGTTGCTCCGAATCCGGGGTAGGAGCCGGGAGCCCAGGAGCGCCCCCAGCACCACGCCGCAGGCCACCGGCGCCGTGACGAACGGATCGATGTCGCCGCGCGCGAAGTAGACCCCGGCGCTGGCGGCCGCGGTGACGCCGATCATGAGATTACTCGTGGCGCTGGACGCCTTGATGGGAAGCCGCATCGCGAGGTCCATCGCGGGAACCTTGAGCGCGCCGGCCCCGATTCCAAAGAGTCCGCTCACCGCGCCCGCGACATACATGAGCAGAAGGCCGCCCTTCGTGCCGTAGACGCGGTAGGCGATCTCCCGTCCGGCCGCGGCGTCGTGATACGAGCCGTGAAGGCGCAAGCGGTCGGCCCACGGATCCGGCGATGCCGGCGCGGCCGGGTGCCACATTGTTCCGCGCATCATCCCCACCGCCGAGAGTATGACCGCCGACCCGAACCCCAGCGTGAGCCACCGACCGCCGAGAATTCCCGCGAGAAAGGCACCCGTCAGAGCTCCCGAGGCCGTCGCGGTCTCGAGGAACATGGCCACGCGGAGGTTCGCCATGCGATCGCGGACATACGCGGCGGCGGCCCCGCTCGAGGTCGCGATCACCGAGACGATGGAAGCGCCGATGGCGTAGCGGATGTCCACGTGCAGGAGAATCGTCAGGGCGGGAATGACGATGATCCCGCCGCCCAGACCCAGCAGCGATCCGAAGAATCCCGCCGCGAGGGATACGGCGAAGGCGACTGGGTGAATTCGAGGGGTGTCACGAGTCCGGAAACCTTATCAGGGGTGGACCCGTGCCGGGAGCCCAATTGCTGTATCGTTACGGGATGCCCAAGCCCACCGAAATCCGGATGGACGATCTAGCGCCCCGGCGCGCTCCGGAGCGGCCCGGCTCCCTCGGGCATCACCGCGGGGGCGAAAAGGTCATGCCTCTGCGCGAGGCGATCCGGCGATTCGTGCCCGCCGGCGCCTCGGTCGCGCTCGGCACCTGCCTCGAGCAGATGATCCCCTTCGCCGCGACCCGCGAGATTGTGCGTCAAGAGATCGGCGATCTCACGCTGATCGGGCCGGTCTCGGACATCTGCTTCGACCAGCTCATCGGAGCCGGGCTGGCCCGGCGGGTAATGGCCGCGTGGGTCGGAAACGTGATGATGGGCTCGGCGTATTGTTTCCGCCGTGCGGTCGAGCGCGGGGAGCCTCGCGCGCTGGAAGTGGTCGAGTTCTCGAATTTCACGCTGGCGCTGGCGCTCCACGCGGCCGCGATTGGCTCTCCATTCATCCCGACCCGCTCGGCCCTGGGCTCCGACATCGTGCCGCGGAATCCGTATCTCACGCCGATCGCCGACCCGCTGGGGGAGGGCGGCCCGCTGCTCGCGGTCCGGGCCCTTAGTCCGGACGTGGCCATCGTCCACGTGCAGCGCGCCGATCCGCACGGGAACGCCATCCTCTGGGGGAGCCTGGGCATCACGTTCGACGCGGTCCGCGCGGCGCGGGCCGTGATCGTGACCGCCGAGGAGATCGTTTCCCCGGAGCAGATCCGCCGCGATCCCAACCGTGTCGTGGTCCCGGGCCTCGTGGTGGCGGCCGTGTGCGAGGCGCGCTGGGGCGCGCACCCCTCGCCGGTGCAGGGTTTCTACCGGCGCGACCACGAAGCGTACGCGGACTATCATCGCGTCACGAAGACGAAGGAAGGGTACGCGCAATGGCGCGCCGAGTGGATCGAGGGCGCCCCGGACCTGGACGCCTACGTCCGACGGCTCGGAAACGAGCGCGTGGCCGCGTTGATTCCGCTCGACCATCACTTCCCGGAGCTTGTCGACTATGGCTACTAGCCCCCTCGCGCTCGCGGGTACCGTGCGCCCCCTGGTGCGCGCGCTGCCCCGGGACCTCTCGCCGATGCAGGCGCTCGCGGCGGTGGAGCGCGAGCCGCACACCCTCTTCCTGGAATCGGGAGGCCCAATCGCGAGCGAGGCCCGGTGGACTCTCCTCGCCTTCGATCCCGCGTGGCGGCTGGAAGTGCGCGGGGGCGCCTTGTGGAGGATCGAAGGCGGGGCCTCGCGGGTGGTCCCCGGACATCCCATGACGGCGCTGGCCCAGGTGTGGCCGGAACGGATCGAATACGAGGAAGAGTGGGTGGGGCTGCCCTTCGTCTCCGGGCTCGCCGGCTACCTGTCCTACGACCTGAAGGATTGTCTCGAGCGCTACCCCGGCCGCGCGAGGCGGGAGTCTTCGCTCCCGGATCTTTCCCTGGGGTTCTACGACGTGGTCTTCGCGTGGGATCGGGAACGCGGCGAGGGCTGGGCGGTCTCGACGGGTCTTTCCGCCACCGGCCCCGGCTCCCGCGAGGAGCGGGCGAAGGCAAAGCTTGCGGCGCAGTGGGAGCGGATCGTGGAGGGCGCGCGCGAGGAATCTTCGACCGCGCCCGGCGCCGCCCCGCCGGCGCTCCAGTCGAATTTCACCCGCGACGAGTATCGGCGCACCGTGGAGCGCGCGCTCGAGCACATCGCCGCGGGCGACATCTACCAGGTGAACCTCGCTCAGCGATTCCGCCTCGAGCGATCACCCTCGGCACCCGCGCTCCATCATTCGCTGCGCGCGGAGTCGCCGGCGCCGTTTTCCTCGCTCCTGACCACGCCCGGCGGAGGCATCGTCTCCTCGTCTCCCGAGCGCTTCTTCACCATCGATGGGGATCGCATCGAGACCCGGCCGATCAAGGGCACGAGGCCGCGGGGCGCGAACGCCGCGGAGGATGCCGTCCTGGCGGCGGAGCTCCACGCGAGCGCCAAGGACCGCGCGGAGAACGTGATGATCGTCGATCTGGAGCGAAACGACTTCGGACGGATCTGCGAGATCGGAAGCGTGCGCGTGCCCTCTCTGTGCGAGGTCGCGAGCTACGCGAACGTGCATCACCTGGTGTCGCGCGTCGAGGGCCGCCTGCGCGAGGACGTGGGGCCGGCCGACGTGATCCGCGCGATGTTTCCGGGCGGCTCGATCACGGGAGCACCGAAGATCCGCGCGATCGAGATCATCGACTCGCTGGAGCCCACGCGCCGGGGCGTGTATACGGGCGCGATCGGCTACTGGGACGCAAGCGGCGCCTGCGACTTCAACATCGCCATCCGCACGATCGTCGTGGAAGGGGGCGAGGCTTCCTTCCACGCGGGGGGCGGCATCGTCGCGGACTCGACGCCGGAAGGGGAGTACGAGGAGACGCTGGTGAAAGCCCGCGGCATGATGCGGGCCCTCTCCGCGCGCTGGACCCCGTGATCGCGGCGGTTCTGGACCGGCAGGCGCCGGTGGGGTCCTCGCCCCTCCAGCTCCGTGACGTTCCCGACCCCACGCCTGGGCCCGGCGAGGTTCGCGTGCGCGTGCGCGCGTGCGGCATGTGCCGGACGGACCTCCACGTGATCGAGGGCGATCTCGCACCGCACCGCATGCCGCTCATCCCGGGGCACCAGACGGTGGGGATCGTGGATCGCCTCGGAACGGGGGCGATCCGGTTTCGAGTGGGGGACCGCGTCGGCATCGCCTGGCTCCGGCACACGTGCGGCCGTTGCCGGTACTGCACGACGGGACGCGAAAATCTCTGCGAGCTCGCCCGCTTCACCGGCTACGACGAGGACGGGGGGTACGCCGAGTACGCCCTGGCGCCGGAGGCGTACGCCTACGCCGTTCCGCCGGTGTTCCAGGACGCCGAGGCGGCTCCGCTCCTTTGCGCCGGGATCATCGGGTACCGCGCGCTCCGGAGAAGCGAGGTGCGCGACGGGGAGACGCTCGGCATCTGGGGATTCGGCTCGAGCGCGCACGTCACCATGCAGATCGCGCTCGCGCGGGGTTGCACGGTCTTTGTCGCGACCCGGGGAGAGAAGCATCGCGCGCTCGCGCGCGAGATGGGTGCGGCCTGGGTCGGGGAGGCCTCGGAGGCGATGCCGGAGCGGGTGAGCGGGGGCATCCTCTTCGCCCCGGCCGGAGATCTGGTCCCCGTGGCGCTCCGCTCCATCGACAAAGGGGGGACGCTGGCGACGGCGGGCATCCACCTGAGCCCCATCCCCGGCCTCGACTATGAGCGCGAGCTCTTCTACGAGCGGAATCTCCGGAGCGTCACCGCCAACACACGGGCCGACGGCGAGGGACTTCTCGCCGAGGCGGCCGCGATTCCCGTCCGCCCACGAGTGACAACCTTTCCCTTGCGCGAGGCGAACCGCGGGCTTCAACTGCTCGCGTCCGATCAACTGAGCGGGACCGGGGTGCTCGTGATGTGATGGGACCCTCAGCGGACCACGGTGATCTTCATGGATTTCTCGTGTCCTCCCGTTACGGACTTCAGCACGTAGATCCCCGACGCCACTTTCCGCCCGCGTTCGTCCGTGCCGTTCCATACCGCGCTCTGGAATCCAGCCGCGTAGTCTCCCCGCGCGATGGTGCGCACCAGCCGGCCCCGCATGTCGTAGAGCCTCACCTCGGCGTGGGCCGGCGCGCTTCCCGGCCCGAGGGCGGCGAAGGAGATCGCGAGGGGTCCGCCTCGATAGGGGAGGGGCCCGGCGGCCAGCGGCTTTCGCGCCCGGAACTCGGCCTCGCCGAGAACGTACTGGCCTCCGGCGCCGTTGATGGCCGTGAGTCGATACTTGGTTCCAGCCGTGGCCGACGGGTCGCGATAGTTCATCGCGGTGGTGAGCAGGAGGAGAATCGTGTAGGTGGTCCCGTCGGGGGCGCGCTCGAGGCGGTAGCCGGAAAGGTCCGGCACCGTGGGATCCGTCTGCCACGTCACCTCGGCGCCGGATTCAAACGGCACCTGGTCCGCCCGAAAGGACAGAAGATCGACGCCGGCCAGAACGGTGAACGTGTCCGACGCTGAGGCCGAGAAGGGCAGCGCCCGCTGGATCCGAATCTCGCACCGAGGGGACGCCGGTCCGGGCATGAGAAGGGAATACGACCCGCCCCCGACCGTGGCCGCGACGAGGCCGAACGTGGCTCCCGCGTCCCGGGAGATCGAGATATCCACGAAGCCCGTTCCATCCCATCCGATGGTCCGGTGCGCTCCGACCGGCCATCGCGAGCCCGCGACGATCTCGTTAAGCTCGACGGCGAAGGATGCGTACCGAAGGTCGCTCTGGGAATCGTCCGTGTAGGCGATGCGGGCGTTCCCGTCACTCCCGATCGCGAGCGAGCCGGTGCTGCCCGCGTTGAGGGCGGGGGTGACCGTCTCCACGTTCCACGTCCCGTTCGCCCGCATGGCGAGCAGGAGCCTACGCCCCACCCTGTCGTGATAGGCGATGCGGGGCTCCCCGAGCGCGTCGAGCGCGATCGACGTCGTCCCGGCCACGCGGCCGCTCACGTCCACCGTCTCGATGTGCCAGGCTCCGAGCTTCTTGGCGGCGTACTTGAGGAAGCCGTTCGTGGCGTCGACGTAGCTCACGTGCGGATCTCGATTGCGGTCGAGCGCCAGCGAAGTGTTCGTTCCCACGTCCCCGAACGCGTCCACGGTCTCGATCATCCAGGCGGCGCCCGTCTTCGAGGCGAACTTCAAGTCTCCGGCGTTGGCGTCGTAGTAGCTGATATACGGATACCCCACGCTGTCGAGCGCTAGCGAATTCCAGAGTCCCACGTTCGAGCCCACGTCCACGTCTTCTGTCGCCCAGGAGACGCCGAACCGGGCCGCGAGAACCAGCCGCCCCGGGGCGGGCTCGTAGTAGGCGATCCGCGGCATTCCGTATCGGTCGAGGGCCAGGGAGCAGTGCTCCCCTGAGGCGGTGAGCGGGACCACGATCTCCGAGGACCAGACTCCGTTGATTCGCGCCGCCCACTTGAGCGCGCGGCCCGCGTTGTCGAAATAGGCGACCGACGGGATCCCGAGGGTGCTGATCGCCATCGGGCAGTCCGTGTGGGATCCCAGACCCGCGCGCACCGTCTCCGAGGTCCAGACGCCGCCCGCGCGCGACGCGTAGCGGACCGCCCCGGCGGACGTGTCCCAGTAGGTGACGCGGGGAGAGCCCGTGGACGTGAGCTGGAGCGACGGGGTGAACCCCGTGAGGCCCCCGCCGTCGACGAGCTTCGTCCACCAGGGAGGCGCCAACCCCGCGGCGATCGAGATCGTTCCGAGGGTCGTGGAGGAGGCCAGAGGCGAATCGCGCACCACTTTCAGGCGGCCGACCCCCGTGGTCCATTGGGGAACCGTGATCTGGACCGTGTGGTAGATCGTCGGCGTCGACGTGACCTTGGAATACGACACGCCGTTGTCCTGCGAGAGGTAGACGTCGACGGGTCCGATTCCGGCCCAGAGAACCGTCTGCGTGGAGCCCCCGCCCCAGAGCTCGCCGCCATGCGGCTCGAGGAGCCGGATCGAGGCGTCGGCGAACTTGAGGCTGGTCCGGAGCAGGTCGTAGTAGCTGATCATAGGATTACCGTCGGGATCGAGCTGGAGCGAGTTGAACTGATCGGCCTGGGTCGTGGGATCGACCACCTCGATGTCCCAGCCCGTTCCCGAACGCGCGGCGTACATGAGGCGCTTCGTCCGCTCGGCGATGTAGCTGATCCTGGGGCTCGTCCCGCCCGCGAGCTGGATGGAGGTGTAGTGGCCCGCGAGATCGCTCGGGTCCACGGTTTCGATGACCCACCCGGTGGGGGTTTCCTCCGCGTACTTGAGGCTCCCGATTCCCAGGTCCCCGTAGCTCAGGTGCGCGAAGCCGGAGGGATCGAGCGCGAGTGAGCCGAAGGATCCCACGCTTCCGCCCTCCTCGACGAGCTCCGGCATCCACCCGGACGCGGTCTTGCGCGCGAACTTGATCCCACCCCCCAGGTTGAGATAGCTCACGCACGCCTGTCCCAGAGCATCGAACGCGATCGAATTATAGTAGCCCACCACCCCGGCCGAATCGACGATCTCGGTCGACCAATTACCGTTCACCTTCGCCGCGTATTTCAGATCGCCGTTCGTGTTGTCGAAGTAGGCGACTCCCGGGTTGCCGTTTCCGTCCAGCGCGATCGAGCTGTACTGCGCCACACTCCCCGCGGAATCCACGAGCTCGGTGGCCCAGTACCCCAGCGCCTTGGTGGCGTACCGGAGATTGTGGTCGTCGAAGTAGCAGATGTGGGGCGCGTCGCTTCGATCGAGGGCGAGCGAGCTGTAGTACCCGAGATATCCAACTGAGTCGACGGCCTCGATGGACCACGTGGTGTCGTGCCTCGACGCGTAGAAGATCCGGCCGTCGCCGTAGTAGCTGATGCGCGGCGCCCCGCGCGAGTCGCGGGCCAGGCTGCTGTGGATGCCGCGGTCCACACCGAGGGAATCCACGGTCTGCCGCTGGAAGGGAACGGCGTCCGCGCGCGCCCACCACAGCGCGCAGGACAGGGCGATGAAAAACGCCCGGGGGAATGGGACTCGCGGGAACACGCTGCCTCCGCAGCATGGGGCCTAAGGGAGGGACTTGGAGAGCGTACTCCTCCCGGGGGCACAAAGAAAGCGCCGGGCCTCGTTGGAGACCCGGCGCCGCGAATGCGAGCGATTCGGTACTTCTTAGATTCCCACGTCGATCACGAGCACCAGCGCCCCGTTGGCGACGCTGAAGTTGTACGTGCCAGCGGCTCCGACGGCATAGAGCGTGAACTTGCCATCACCCAGAGAGCCGCCCTTGGCCTCGTTCAGGAGGGCAGCCTTGCCGGCCACGGTGAAGAGCTGCGCCGAGGCATTCCAGTCGATCGTCTTCGTCGCGGATCCCGCGACCTGGAACGGTCCCCATAGCTTGACCGCCGTCGGGTCCGCCTTCATCAACGTGGCGTCCGTATAGGTCGAAGTGGTCGTGGTCATCCAGACCTCGACATCCACTGGGGTTGCGGAGTTGTTCGTGAACTTGCCCAGGACCGCGAGATCCGAGAGGTCCTTCAGCTTGTCCTTGTTGTCCTTGTACTCCTTCTCAGTGTTCAGATCGATGGTCGTCCCGACGATGCCGGTTGGGCTGGTCGCGCTGAAGTTCGGAAGGTCGAAGTCGATCTGAACCTGGCCCGAGGTGAGTATGCACCCCGCACTCATGAGCCCCAGCCCAAGGGCCGCGATCACCCACGCGTACCGTCTCATTTGGCCCCCTTTCCGGACGTGAGGCTGTAGGTGAGACCCACGGTTGCGTTGGTGAATTTGCGCGACGTGTCGCCGGTCGCGACCATCGCGAACTCACCGCGAACCTGGAGCGAGATCTTCTGCGCGGGCGAGATGCCGAACCCGAGACCGAAGTTGTATCCGGTCTTGTTGATCTCCTCGCCCGTGCGCGTGAGCTTGGTCTTTCCGATCCCGAAATACGGGAAGAAATGGAACCCGCTCCCGTCGGGACTTCCGAGGATCGCGTTCAGGCCGTACGATTTTCCGTCGAACCCGGCACGCGTGTAGCTGATCCCCCCGATCGTATCGGTGCGGTCCTTGTAGTTGGACTTCGCATAATACGGCTCGAGCGTGAACACGGGGATGGCGTGAACCGGCACGCGGACCCCGATCTGGGAGCCAGTGGGTCCGAAGGCGTCGCTGGGGCTAAACGAACTGGTGGACACGTCCTGCAGCACGGGAACGCTCAGGCCGCCGAACACGCCGATGCTGACGCCGACGGGTCCCGCCTGGGCTACTCCACTCGCCATGGCGGATGCGAGCAGAGCCAGAGCCAAGAATCGTTTCATGATCTATCCCCCTGTGTTTCGAGCGTCACGAA
>JBGPMB010000055.1:0-15512 GCA_041486775.1 Candidatus Eiseniibacteriota bacterium
ACGTACCACCCGCCGACTCCGTGGCACGACGCGAGGCACCGCGCCATGGAGCGCCGCGTCGTCTCCTCCGCGGACCGGGTGACCGTCGTGAGCGAGGCGATGGCCACGCTCTACCGGAAGCGATATCCCGAGATCGCTCCGGAGCGATTCATCTGCCTGCCCAACGGCTTCGATTCCGACGACTGGCGGCGGGCGGACGCGGCTCGGGATGCCGAGGGGAATCCCGACGCGCCGAAGCGCTTCGTCCTGCTCCACGCGGGGCAGCTCGCGCACCGGCCCACGGTGCGGACTCTCCTCGAAGCCGCGCGATTGGCCCGCGATCGGGACCCGGGCGCCCGCGCGGAGCTGCTCCTTCGATTCCTGGGCGGGAATGAGGACATCGGACCGCGGGAGCGGGACCGCTACGGGCTGGGCGAGGCGCTGGAGTTTCTTCCGTCGCAGCCCCACATCGAGTCGCTCGTCTCCATGCGCCGCGCCGCGGCGCTGGTACTCCTGGGGCACGGCGGAAGCGCGGACTCCCTCCTCTACACCGGGAAGCTCTACGAGTACCTGAGCAGCGGCCGGCCCGTCCTCGCGATCCTGGATGACGGGCCTGCCGCCGATCTGATCCGCTCCACGGGCGCGGGCGCCGTGCTCCGGCCCGGCGACGTCGAGGGCACAGCCTCGACCCTCCTGGAATGGCTTCAGGCGTGGAGAGAGGGGAAAGCCCTTTCCGCGCCCATTCCCCCCGGCGTCCTGGACCCCTGGGAGCGCCGGAATCTGGCCGTCCAGGCCTCCAAAATCCTCTCCGAAATAGCCTCCGCAAAGCCTCGCTGAGCCCTGGTCGGGGCCGGTCCCGGACCCGCACCCAAGCCTATGCCTTCCAAGGAGCTAAAAATTTTCGCGATCCCATGAAATCGGCTTGACACCCTCTCGGCATGGAGAATAGGATGCCCCGGTGGTGATTTGTGGGGAATCGTGGGTATTGGAGCCGCCGCGCCAAGCGGTGGCCCGGAAGGCGAGCGGGGACGGTAGATGGCCACGTTTCGGGGGAGCTATCAGCATTCCATCGACCACAAGGGCCGCATCAGTATTCCTGCGCGCTTTCGCAAGGTCCTTTCCGGCGATGCCTCCGACACGTTCATCATCCTGCGCGGTCTCGAGACCTGCGTCGCGCTCTACCCGCTCGACGAGTGGCGGAGGATGGAGGACCGGCTGCGCTCGCGGTCCTTCCACGATGAGACCAACCGCCGCTTCCTGCGCCTCATGTCGCTCGATCTGAACGAGGGAACGCTCGACGCGCAGGGACGGGTGGCGCTTCCTCCGAGACTCCTCGCGCACGCGCAGCTCACGAAGGACGCCATGGTGAACGGCGTCGTGGATCACATCGAGATCTGGGATCCGGCCGGCTTCGACGCGTACCTCAAGAATTCCAACCGTAGCTATGAAGACATGGCGGGAGAGCTGCTCCTGTGAGTCTCGCCCTCGCGCCGTCCGCACGGCGGCACTTCGCTTTCGACCGGCCGGTGTTCCAGTGGGACGCGCGGCCCGGCGCGGGCCCGCTCGTGGTCCGGCTGTTCGGACGGCTCATGGCTCGCGAGCTCCGGCAGATGGCTCAGGCGCTCCGCGATCGGGGCCGGTCGCCTCGGGACCTGATCTGCCTGGACTTCGAGCAGGTGACCCACCTCGACTATCGAGCGCTCCCGGAATTCGCGCGGGCGCTGACCCGCCAGCAGGGCATCGGCGCGGATGTCTGTCTGATCGGGATGAATTCGTACGTTCGCAGTCTGTTCGACGTCGCGGGGCAGGGGCCCCTCGTGCGGCGTCTGGAATGGAAGCCGGTGGAGGAGATGGAAACGTCGCGTCGTCCACCGCTGGGGATCGCGCGGATCGCGCCGCATCGCCCGGCGACACATCGCGGCATCTTGCGTTAAGGAACGGACCGAGGCACTGAATGCCGGGTCACGTCCCGGTTCTCAAGGAGGAGGCCGTCCAGTTGCTCCTGACAGATCCGAACGGGACCTACGTGGATGCGACCTTCGGGGGCGGCGGTCACGCCGCAGCAATCCTCGAGTCGCTGGGGGCGGATGGGAGAGTGGTGGGTTTGGATTGTGACCCGGCTGCAGTTGATCGAGCGCGCGCCAATCCGCCCGGACCGGAACCCCGGTTCACGGTGCGGCGCGCGCGGTTTTCCGAGATGGCGGAGGCGCTTTCGGGTCTCGGCGTCGGCCGCGTGGACGGGATTCTCGCCGACCTGGGGCTCTCCTCGACCCAGCTCGACGATCCGGAGCGCGGATTCTCCTTTTCGGCGCCGGGGGCGCTGGACATGCGTCTCGATCCCTCGCTCCCGATGAACGCGGAAGGATTGCTCCGGCGCATCGACGACGAGGAGCTCGCGCGCCTCCTCCGGGAGCTGGGCGAGGTACCTCGCCCGCGCGCCGCGGTCCGCGCGATCCGGCGCGCGCAGCAAGGCGCCGCTCCCCTCACCGCCGAGGCGCTCCGCTTAGCACTCGAGCCTCTCTACCCGGGGCCCGTGCGTCCGCGCCGTCTCTCGCAGATCTTTCAGGCTCTACGGATCGCCGTGAATCGCGAGCTGGAGGAGCTCCAATCGCTGCTTCACGGCGCGCCCTCGTTGTTGCGGCCGGGCGGGACGCTTTGTGTCATCGCGTATCACTCGCTCGAAGACCGAATCGTCAAGACTGCGTTCCGCCCGCCGCGTCCTTCCGACCCCAACCAGCCTCTGGCCGAGACCCCCTGGGAGCCTCTGACCCGGAAGCCGATCCGTCCGAGCGACGAGGAGTCGCGCCGGAATCCGCGTGCGCGAAGCGCCCGGCTTCGAGCGGCGCGTCTCGTGCGGGAGGTGGCGTGAGTCTCGCCGCTCGTCTCGCCCACGCTCCCGACGCGCCGGAAGGCGAGCCGGGCCGCGTGCCCCACGGTCCCTATCTCAGGCTTCGGACCCAAACCAAGCGCCGCGTCAGCGGCCGCGCCATCGCGCTGCTCCTGATCGCCGCCTCGCTCCTGTTCACGAAAGTCTGGGAGCGGACGGTCGCGAATTCGCTCTCGATGGAACGGGACCACCTGGCCCGGGACGTGAGGTCTCTGGAAAACAGGATCCGGATCACGCGCGACCTCGAGGAGCAGACGGCGTTCCGGAACGGAGTCGACCTCGAGAGTCTGGCCAAGCTGGGGTTCCAGAATCCCGATCCCGCGAGGGTCGTGGACGTGGATCTCGCGGTGGCCCGGCCCCGCCGCGGCCTCCGCCCGGCGCTCGGCCCGAGGCTTCTCGAGTCCCTGCGCCGCGCGCTGCCGTCGTTTCTGACCCAGCGCGTGGTGGGCTTGCCGGTGGCGCCGGTGGAAGCGGGAGAGACTCCATGAGCCCGCTCCATCTCCGACGCCTCAAGCTGCTCGCGCTGATCGGCATTCTCTTCTACGGCGTCATCTTCGCGCGGCTCGTCTCGATCCAGGTCTTCGGACACGCGAAGCTCGACCGCGAGGCGCGCGGGCAGCAGACGTCGCGGGTGATCCTCGAGCCCGAGCGTGGGCTCATCTACGACCGGCACCTCCTGCCCCTCGCGGACAATGTGGACTTGAGCCAGGTGTCGGTTCGCCCGGCCGAGGTCCGGAACGCGTCGGCCACGAGGCAGTTCATCCGGACGGCGGCAGGTGCTAAGGGCCTCGACCGCTTCAAGCGGGGCCGCCGCAACGCCTACATCCGCATCTCCTCGCAGGTGACCCCGGAGCAGGAGATCGCGCTCCGGAAATCGACGCTCCCGGCCGGCGTTCAGGTGGAAGAGGTTCCGTCCCGTGTCTACCCGCTGGACGAGGTGGCCCGGCCGGTGGTCGGCGTGGTGGGTGTGGACGGGACCGGGCTCGAAGGCATCGAGCAGATCTTCGATCGGGAACTGCGCGGAATCAGCGGCTGGGCTACTCTTTTCCGGGACGGTCGCGGTCTCGAGCACCAGCTGCCCCAGAGCATGGTGAAGTTCCCCGAGCCCGGGCTGAGTCTGGTGACGACGATCGATCGGGACGCGCAGTCGATCCTGGCCATGGAATTGAAGCAGGCGGTGATCCGAACGGGCGCGCGGAGCGGCACGGCGGTGTTCGCCGATCCGCACACCGGAGACATCTTCGCGATGGCGACCGTGGACGGCGCGAACCCCCCGGCGGGCTCGCCCGGGCGGAACCGCGTCATCGCGGACCAGTACGAGCCGGGCTCCACGTTCAAGCTCCTCGCCGGATGCGCCGCCATGGAAGAGCACATCCTGAGTCCGGAGGACTCGTTCTTCGTGAACAAGGGTGAGCTCAACATGGGCGCCCTGACGATGCACGACGCCCACCCCGAGACGCGGTGGTACACGGTGCGCCAGGCGACCGCCCTTTCGAGCAACGTCTGCTACGCGCAGATCGGCACGAAGGTGGGCGCGAGCACGCTCTACCGCTACGCGCGGCTCTTCGGATTCGGTCAGCCCACGCGCATCCAGCTTCCGGGCGAGACCTCGGGCCAGATCCGGAATCCCGCGCGGTGGTCCGCCCGCTCGCTCGCGACGATCTCCATCGGCCAGGAGGTGACGGCAACCCCATTACAAGTACTCATGGCGTACTGCGCGGTCGCGAACGGCGGCATCCTCATGAGGCCGCGCATCGTCTCGGCGCTCGTGAACGAGAACGGAGAGCCTTATCGTCTATTCCCCGTGGAGCGCGTGCGCCGGGTGATCTCGCCGGAAACCGCGGAGACCTTCCGCTCGTTCCTGCGCGACGCGGTGGTGATGGGGACGGCGCAGGAAGCGGCCCTCCCCTGGTGCGACGTCGCCGGAAAGACGGGGACGGCCCAGAAGTCCGAGGACGGAGGACGCGGGTACGGCCAGGGCCGGTACATGTCCTCCTTCGTCGGCATGGCGCCCGCCCAGAATCCCCAGATCGTGGGGCTGATCGTTCTCGACGAGCCTCGCGGCTCCTACTACGGCGGCGCCGTGGCCGCGCCCGTGTTCCGCGACATCGTCGCGACGTGGGCCACGCTGGGCCGGGGTCCGGTGCGAATCCCCGCGCAGACCCTCGTGACGGCCTCCGCCCCGCGGCCCTCCGCGCGGCAGGTGCCGGACGTGAGGATGATGGCGGCGGATCAGGCGCGGTTCGTCATCCGCTCGGCGGGCATGGACTGCGCGACGGAGGGGAGCGGCGCGCGCGTGGCCGTGCAGTCGCCGGAGCCGGGGACCCACGCCCGATCGGGTGAAGTCGTGCGCATCGTGCTCTCGACGGATCCGTCTCCGGACACGGGGTTCCCCGATCTCAAGGGGCTTTCCCTCCGCGAGGCGGTGGCGCGTCTGACCGCGCTCTCCGTCCGTGTCTCGGCCGTATCGGGAAGCGGCCAGGTCGTCGAACAGGACCCGCCGGCCGGCGCGCCGGTCCGGGCCGGGCAGGCGTGCTCGCTCAAGTGCGCGCCTCGGAGCTTGTGATCGCGCTCGCCGCCTTGCGCACCGAGGCGCTCCCCGGAATCCTGGGAGTCTCGGAGACGAAGGGGACGCTTCGCGGCGAATGGGAGATGGTGCGGTACGACTCGCGTGACGTCCGGCCGCGCGATCTCTTCGTCGCGGTCTCGGGGCTCAAGCACGATGGGCATGCCTACGTGGAGTCGGCGGCCCGCCGCGGCGCGCTGGCCGCCGTCGTCGAGCGCTTCGTCCCCGAGGCGGATCTGCCCCAGGTGCGCGTTCCCAATACCCGCCGCGCCCTCGCGATTCTCGCCGGCGAGGAAACGGACCATCCCTCGCGCGAGCTCACGCTCGCGGGAGTGACGGGCACGAACGGAAAGACCACCACCGCGCATCTGATCCGCGCGGTGCTCGAGGAAGCGGGGATGAAGGCCGGAATCATCGGCACGGTGGGTTATGAATTCGACGGCCGCCACGAATCGGCGCCCCATACCACGCCCGAGGCTCCCGATCTCATGAGGATGCTCCGCGCCTGGCGCTCGCGCGGCGCGACGGCGGTCGCCATGGAGGTCTCCTCGCACGCGCTCTCGCTGGAGCGAACGTACGGCCTGGCATTCGACGTGGGCGTCTTCACGAACTTGACCCAGGACCATCTCGATTTTCACGGCACCCTCGAGGCGTACCGCGACGCGAAAGCCCGGCTGTTCCGCGCGGAGAGCCGTGGCGACAAGACGAAGCGGTTCTCCGGCGCCATCAACGTGGACGATCCCGCCGGAATCTGGCTCAAGGCGCACGCCGATTGCCCCGTGCTGGGGTTCGGCGCCGACCCGGGCGCCGACATCCGCGCCGAGGACGTGCGGCTTCGGCCCGAGGGCACCTCGCTCCGGGTCCGCGAGGGCGACGAGGTGACCGAGCTCTCGCTCCGCCTGCGGGGCGCCTTCAACGCCATGAACGCGCTCGCCGCCTTCGCGGCCGGCCGGGCGCTCCGGATCCCGCGCGCCTCGATCGTCGCGGGCATCGAGCGGGTGGCCTCGGTCCCCGGACGCCTCGAGCCGGTCGACGCGGGGCAGCCCTTCCAGGTGCTCGTCGACTACGCGCACACGCCCGACGCGCTCCAGCGCGCGCTGGAGGCCGTTTTGGCCTTCGGACCCGCGCGGGTGCTCTGCGTGTTCGGCTGCGGCGGAGACCGGGACAAGGGCAAGCGGCCGCTCATGGGCGCTGCCGCCGCGCGGCTCGCCGACCAGGTGATTCTCACCTCGGACAACCCCCGGAGCGAGGATCCTCTGGCGATCCTCCGCGAGATCGAAGCCGGCGTTTCCGGCGCCGCGAACGTGAGGACGATCCCGGATCGCGCGGAAGCGATCGCCGCGGCCATCGATGCGGCGGCTCCCGGGGACGCGCTCCTGATCGCGGGGAAGGGGCACGAGACCTACCAGATCCTGGGTCCGAAGACGATTCCGTTCGACGACCGCGAGGTGGCCCGGGCCGCTCTCCGGAGGAAGGGATTCGGGCGTTGAGTCGCAAGGAGCCCTGGCTCTCGCTTCCGGAAGTGCTTCGCGCCACCGGAGGACGCCTCGCGTTTCCGGTCGACGCGGCGCACGAGGCCCCGTTTCGCGCCTGCTCCATCGATACGAGGAGCATCCAGGAGGGCGAGCTCTTCGTGCCGCTCCCGGGAGAGCGCGCCGACGGCCACGATTTCGTCGCCGCGGCCCTCGAGGGGAAGGCTTCCGGCACGCTGGTGTCGGAGGCGCGGCCCGTCGATCCGGCCTGGTCCAAGTCCGGGAAGCCGGTGATCTCGGTCCGGGATCCGCTCCGTGCGCTCCAGGCGCTGGGGCGGCACTGCCGCGCGCGATCGGGGATCCCGGTCACCGCGGTGACGGGATCGAACGGGAAGACCACGACGAAGGAGATGATCGCCGCGGTGCTGGGGACGCGTTTCTGTGTCCACAAGAACCGGGGCAATCTGAACAATCACATCGGAGTTCCGTTGACGCTGACCCGTTTGACCCCGGAGCACGAGATGCTGGTTCTCGAGATGGGGATGAGCGCGCCCGGTGAGATCCGCGAGCTGGCGGTGCTCGCCAGCCCGAACGTCGGCGTGCTCACGAATGCCGCCGCCGCGCACCTGGCCTCCCTCGGCACGGTCGATGAGGTCGCGCGCGCGAAGAGCGAGCTGGCGGAATCCCTTCCGCGCGACGGATTCCTCGTCCTGAACGCCGATGACGAGCGGCTGTGGAGCATGAACCGGACCCGCCCGGTGGCCAAGAAGAGCTACGCGCTGGAGAACCGCGCGGCGGATCTCGTGCCGGCCCGGATCGCGCTCACGGCGCAGGGAGGCGCCCTCTTCACGCTTCCCGACGGGACCGACGTGCGTCTCATGCTCCTCGGTCGCCACAACGTGCGAAACGCGCTGGCGGCGATTCTCGTGGGGGACCACTTCGGCATCCCGCGCGCGGAGGCCGCCCGGGGCCTCGCCTCGCTCCGCCCCGAGCGCCACCGGCTCGAGCTCCTCGACGCCGAGGGGATCTTCGTGCTCGACGACGCGTACAACGCGAACCCCGCGTCCATGCGGGAGGCGCTCTCGCTCCTGGCGTCGATCGAGACGCGCGGCGAGCGCCGCGCGGTGCTGGGCGACATGCTGGAGCTGGGGCCCGAGGCGGACCGCTTCCACGAGGAGGTGGGACGCGAGGTGCCACGCGGGGCCCGGCTCTACGTCGCGGGGACCTTCGCCGCGGCGGTGGAGCGCGGCGCGCGCGCCGCGGGCCTCGGCCCGGAGAGAATCAGCCGTTTCGCCTCGGTGCCTGAAATGGCCGCGGCGGTCGCGAAGGACGCGCGCCCCGGGGACCTCGTGCTGGTCAAGGGCTCGCGCGGCATGCGCCTCGAGCAGGTGGTGGAGCGGCTCGTGCCGGGACGAAACGATACCCTCGATCCGATGCACGCGGCGGGGAGGAACTAGGGATGCTCTACCACTTCCTCTACCCGCTCCACGCGCACTTTCCGATCCTGAACGTCTTTCGCTACATCACGTTTCGATCGCTCTACGCGGCCGCGACGGCGCTCCTCCTGGCGTTCGTGCTCGGCCCGCCGGTGATCCGCCGGCTGCGCGCGCTCAAGATCGGGCAGCAGGTGCGCGACGACGGCCCGCAGAGCCACCTCCCGAAGGCCGGCACGCCCACGATGGGGGGCGTGCTCATCGTGATCGCGATCGTGATCCCGACGCTTCTCTGGGGGAACCTCGAGAACCGGAACGTCTGGATCGCCCTCCTCGCCACGGTCTGGATGGGATTCGTCGGATTCGTGGACGACTATCTCCGCGTCGTGAAGCACATGCGGAAGGGGCTCCTCGGCCGCTACAAGCTGGCGGGGCAGATCCTCCTCGGGGTGGCGGTGTTCGCGGCGGTGTACTTCTACCCCAGCCACGGGGTCCTCGATCCGGCCGAGACGAACGTGCCCTTCTTGAAACGGACCGTCGTCGATTTCGGATGGCTCTACCTGCCCTTCGTCATTCTCGTCGTCACGGGAGCCTCGAACGCGGTCAATTTGGCCGATGGGCTCGACGGTCTCGCCACGGGCATGACCACCTTCGCGGCCCTGGCCCTGGGCGGCATGTGCTACGTGACCGGGCACGTGAAGTTCTCCCAGTACCTCCAGATTCCGTATTTCCAGGGCGCCGGCGAGCTCACCGTGTTCTGCTCGGCGGTGGTCGGCGCGACCCTGGGTTTCCTCTGGTGGAACTGCCACCCCGCCGACGTCTTCATGGGGGACACGGGCTCGCTCTCGCTCGGGGCCGCGCTCGGCACGGTCGCGGTTCTGATCAAGCGCGAGTTCCTGCTCGCGATCGTGGGCGCCGTGTTCGTGGCGGAGGCCCTCTCGGTCATGGCGCAGGTGCTCTCCTTCAAGCTCTGGGGCAGACGAATCTTGAAGATGGCGCCGCTGCACCACCATTTCGAGCTCAGCGGGTGGAAAGAGCCGCGGGTCGTGGTCCGTTTCTGGATCGCGGCCGCGCTCGCCGCGCTTCTGGGCCTGAGCACGCTCAAGCTCCAATGACCCGACCGGCGCTTCCATGGTTCGAGGGATCGCGCGCTCTGGTCGTGGGGCTCGCGCGGAGCGGAGGGGCGGCCGCGAAGCTTCTCCTCGCGCACGGGTGCCACGTGCGGGGCGTGGACCGCAGGCGCGCGGACGAGCTCATGAGCTCGGTCCAGGAGCTCGAAGGATTGGGCGTGGAGCTTCGGTTCGGCTCCATGGAGCCTCGCGAGCTGGAGGATCGGAATCTCGTGGTCGTGAGCCCCGGCGTGCCGCTGACCCTTCCCCTTCTCACCGAAGCGGAGCGGCGCGGGATCCCGATCGTGGCGGAAGTGGAGCTGGGCTTCGCCGTGGCGCGGGCCCCCATCGTGGCGGTGACCGGCACGAACGGCAAGAGCACGACGGTGGAGCTTCTGGGCGCGATCGGGCGGGCGGCGGGACGGAAGACCGAGGTGCTCGGGAACATCGGCACGGCGCTCTCCGAGAGGGCCGAGAGCGTTCCCGAAGAGGGCCTGCTCGTCGTGGAGATCTCGAGCTTTCAGCTCGAATCGTGTAATCGCTTCCACCCCCGGGTGGGGGTTCTCCTCAACGTGACGCCGGATCATCTGGACCGCCACGGCAGCCTGGAGCGCTACGCCGGGCTCAAGTCGCGGCTCTTCCAGTTCCAGGACGAATCGGAGTTCCGTGTCCAGCCTCTGGGCGACGCGCGGATCGAGCTCTTGCTCCGGCCCATGAAGTCGAAGCCTCTCTGGTTCGGATTCGCCGACCCGACCGGGGACGGCGTGTGGCTGGACGGCGGCACGATGCGCTATCGCTTCGCCGGGAAGACCGGGACTTTGATCCGGCGCGACGAGGCGCCCCTGCCGGGCCCGCACAACACCGAGAACATGGCGGCGGCGGCGGCCGCGGCGCTCGCCGTCGGCATTCCCGATCGCGCGATCGCGAAGGCGCTCCGGGAATTCCGCGGTCTTCCGCACCGGCTGGCGTCGGTGGCCGAGATCGACGGGGTCCGGTATGTGAACGATTCGAAGGCCACGAACGTGGATGCGCTCCGGCGCGCCCTCGAATCCTTCACGGAGCCGGTCACGCTCCTCGCGGGCGGGCGGGACAAGGACGGAGACTTCGTCTCCATCCGGCCCCTGGTCATGGAGCGGGTCCGCCTCGTGGTCACGGTCGGCGAGGCGGCCGCGAAGATCGAGCAGTCCTGGCCCGATGTGCCGCACCAGCGCGCGGTCACCCTCGAGGACGCGGTCCAGATCGCGCGGACCCGTACGGCATCGGGCGGGGTCGTGCTCCTCTCGCCGGGATGCGCGAGCTACGACATGTTCCGTAACTTCGAGGAGCGGGGCGCTCGCTTCGAGGCCGCCGTGCTCGAGTTGCGCCGCTCGCTCCAGAAGGCGCGCCGATGAACATCGCGATCGCGGCGCCGCGGAAGCTGGACTGGGGCGTCCTCCTCCCGGTGATGGGACTCTTGGCGCTGGGGCTCGTCATGGTCTATTCCTCGAGCGCCGTTCTGGGCGCCGACCGCTACCATTCCCAGTTCTTCTTCGTGAAGCGCCAGGCGATCCGGCTCCTCCTCGGGCTCTTCGTGATGCTCCTGCTCGCCCGGTTCGACTACCACCGGCTTCAAGCGATCGCGCCCTGGGCCCTGGCGTTGAGCGTCGGGCTCCTCTCGGCGCTGATCCTCCTGGGCGGCGCGGGCGTGCGCGGCGCGAACCGCTGGCTCTCCTTCGCGGAGTTCACGCTGCAGCCGACGGAAGTCGCCCGCGTGGCCTGCGTGATCTATCTCGCCAAGCTCCTCGATCGCAAGGGCGAGCGCATCGTCTCCTTCCGGGACGGTGTCCTGCCCTGCGCGGCTGTGCTGGGGCTGATCGCGCTCTTGATCCTGCGCCAGCCGAACCTGGGCAGCACCATCGCACTTCTGGTGACCGGATTTCTCCTGCTGCATCTCGCCGGCGCGAAGCCGCGGCACCTGGGACTCCTCGCCCTGGCCGGGGCGCTTCTCGCCGTGTTCCAGGTCGTGCGCCATCCCTACATGATGGACCGCGTGCAGGGCTGGCTCTCGCACTGGTCCACCGGCACCGTGGACGCGCAGGGGAAGAGCTGGCAGCTCCACCAGTCCATGGTGGCGCTCGGCTCGGGGGGCATCCTGGGAGAGGGCCCCGGCCGCGGCATGCAGAAGTTTTTCTTCCTCCCGGATCCGCACACCGATTTCATCTACGCCGTGATCGGCGAAGAGCTGGGGTTGGTCGGCACCGTGTCGGTGCTCGTCGCCTACGTCATTCTGTTCCTGCGCGGCCTCAAGATCGCCGGCCGCGCGCCGGATCGTTTCGGTTTCCTGCTCGCGGCCGGGTTGACCGTGAGCCTCGCCGTCTATGTCGGGATGAACATCTCGGTGGTGACCGGGATCATCCCGACGACCGGTCTGCCGCTCCCGTTCCTGAGCTACGGGGGGTCGGCGCTGGTCGTCAATCTAGGAGTGATCGGTGTCCTACTCAACATCGCAAGCCAGACCAAAACCGGCATTCGAACCGGCCCGGCCGAGGGAAGAGCCGCGCGCAGACGACCGGGTGGACGCTAACGCCGGTGCGATCCGCGTGCTGATCGCCGCCGGAGGGACCGGCGGGCATCTCTATCCGGGTATTGCCATCGCCGAGGAATGGATGCGGATGCATCCGGATTCGAAAGTGCTCTTCGTGGGGACGAGCCGGGGCCCCGAGCAGAAGGCCGTCCCGGCCGCGGGCTTCGAGCTGCGCACGATCGCCGCGCGCGGACTCCCGCGCCGGCCGGGCCTGGGGTGGATCGTCGCCGGCTTCGCCCTCGTGAAGGCCCTGGGACAGTCCTTCCGCCTCATCGTGGATTTCAAGCCGCAGGTGGTGGTCGGAACCGGAAGCTACGTGAGCGCTCCCGCCGTGCTGATCGCGAGGCTCCTGGGCATCCCCGTGATCCTCCAGGAGCAGAACTCGATCCCGGGCGCGACGAACCGGTGGCTCAACTTGGTCGCGGACGAGGTCCACATCAGCTTCCTCGAATCGCGCGGATACTTCCGGCGCAAGAACAACCTCCGTGTCTCCGGGAATCCGATCCGCCGCGCGCTCCTCTTCCAGGACAAGGGGAGCGCCTACGAGGCGTTCGGCTTGAGCCCGGAGAAGCGGACGCTCTTCGTCTTCGGCGGGAGCCGGGGTGCTAAGAGCATCAACCGCGCGACCGAGGGGGCGCTGGAGCGGCTCAAGAACATGACGCAGCTCCAAGTGATCTGGCAGACGGGTGCGGAGGACTTCGAGGCGATCCAGCAGAAGTTCCGGAATTTCCCGATTCAGGTGCGCGTCTTCTCGTACCTGGAGAGTATCGAGAAAGCATACGCCATCGCCGAGATCGCGGTGTGCCGGGCGGGGGCCATGACCATCGCCGAGCTGACCGCCTGCGGCGTCGCGGCGATTCTCGTGCCCTACCCGCACGCGACCCGCGACCACCAGACCCACAACGCGCGGGGGCTCCTGGACCGCGACGCCGCTCTGGTGATCGCGGACCAGGACCTAACGCCCGAGACGCTCGCCCAGAAGATCGAATCGCTGCTGCGCGACGAGCCGCGGCTCCGCCGCCTGGGAAGAAACGCGCGCGCGTTCGCGCGGATCGACGCGGCCCAGCGCATCGCGCGTTCCATGGAGCAGCTGGCCCATGCGAGCCCGATTCCGCGCGAGAGCTGAGATCGAATGTACGGACGAATCAGGAGGATCCATTTGGTGGGGATCGGGGGAAGCGGGATGAGCGGGATCGCGGAGGTGCTCTTGAATCTGGGGTACCCGGTATCCGGATCGGACCTGAAGGAGTCCGAGCCCGTCACGCGTCTGCGCTCGCTCGGCGCGCGCATCTTCGTGGGGCACCGGGCCGAGCAGGTGGCGGGAGCGGACGTCGTGGTGGCATCGACCGCCATCGCGGAGTCGAATCCCGAGATCCGCGAGGCCCTGGCGCGCCACATTCCCGTCATCCCTCGCGCCGAGATGCTGGCCGAGCTGATGCGCATCAAGTACTCGGTCGCGGTCGCCGGCGCCCACGGCAAGACCACCACGACCTCGATGGTGGGCGCGATCCTCTCACACGGCGGGCTGGACCCCACCGTCATCGTCGGCGGGCGCGTGAAGGCCATGGCCGCGCACGCCCGGCTGGGGCAGGGACCCTTCCTCGTCGCGGAAGCCGACGAGAGCGACGGGAGCTTTCTTCTTCTCACGCCGACGATCGCCGTCGTGACCAACATCGACGCGGAGCATCTCGACTATTACCGGAATCTGGCGCACGTGCAGGAGACCTTCCTGAACTTCGTGAACCGGGTTCCCTTCTACGGGACGGTCGTGCTGCCCTACGACGATCCCAACGCGGTCCCGCTCCACGCGCGCGTGAAGCGCCGCCTCCTCACCTACGGCTTCACGAAGGGCGCGGACTTCGAGGGTTCCGACCTTCACGTGGACGCCCGAGGCGTTCGCTTCCGTCTCAAGGCGGCCGGAAAGGACGAGGGTGTCTTCGAGCTTCGGGTGAGCGGCGTGCACAACGCGCGGAACGCGCTCGCGGCGACGGTCGCGGGATGGGATCTGGGCATTCCGTTCGACAAGATCCGCGAGGCGCTCCGCGAGTTCACGGGGGTGAGCCGGCGGCTGGAGATGCGCGGGCAGGTGCGCGGCGCCATCTGGGTGGACGACTACGGCCACCACCCGACCGAGATCGAAGCCGCGATCGCGGCGCTCCGCGACACGTACGGACGCCGGATCGTCGCGGTCTTCCAGCCGCACCGGTTCACCCGCACGCAAGCGCTCCGGGAGCGGTTCGAGACGTGCTTCACGGGTGTGTCCGAGCTGGTGCTCCTGCCCATCTACCCGGCGGGAGAGAAGCCGATCCCCGGTGTGACCTCCGAGCGGCTGGTCGAGGGCATCCGGGCGAACGGGACGTCGAAGGTGTGGGTGGCGCCGGATTTCGGTGAAGCCGCTAGGCTCGTCCGCCAGATCCTGCGTCCGGAGGATCTCCTGTTGACCATCGGCGCCGGGGATGTCTTCCGCGTGGCGGAGCTGGTCCGGGGAGGTGCCGCGTGAGGGCCGGCTGCCGCACGACCGCGCGCCTCAAGCTGCCCGAGCGCCGGCGGAGAAACCGGAGAATCCTCCTGGGCGCGCTCCTGGTCGTGATCCTCCTCCTGGGCCTCGCGAGGGTGGCGCCCCGCGCGGCGCGCGTTCTGGGAAGGTTCCCTCTCTTCCAGGCGGGACGTGTCGAGGTGACCGGGCTTCTGTATCTTTCGCCCGACGAGGTCCGTCCTTCGATCCCGGTCCGCTCGGGGGAGAGCCTCTTCGACGTCCGCCCGGCCGACATCGTGCGCTCCCTCACGCAGAATCCGCGCATCGAGAGCGCCTCCGTGACGCTCCTTCCTGCCGGGGTCCGGGTCTCGGTGCGGGAGCGCCGCCCCTTCGTGCTCGTGAACGCGGGCCGGCTCCTGGAGGTCGATTCCACCGGGATGATCCTTCCTCCCCTGGCGGGCGGGCTGATCGCGGACCGGCCGGTGGTGACGGGCCTCTCGATCTCCGCGCGCCGTCCCGGCGGGCGCGTCCAGGCGTCGCGATTCGCGGACGTGCTCCGCGTCGTGACGCTGCTCGAAGAGCCCGATGTGGGACTTCTTTCCGAGATCTCCGAGATCGTCGCGGCGGATCCCCGGTGGTTCGTGCTCCGAACCTCCCGGGATCAGATCCCGATCTTGATCGATCCCGAGCGCGTGACGCCGCGGTGCCTGATGGCGCTCCGGGCGACGCTGCGCGACCTGCGCGACCGGGATCGGCGCGTGCTGGGGTTGGACGCTCGATATCGGGGACAGGTGATCGTCCGGTGCGCTCCAGACAGTCTGGGCGAGGTGCCGGCTTCGCGGGACAAGGTGTAATCGGAGGGAGTCTGATGGCGGAAACCAAAATCTACGCGGGGCTGGACATCGGGACGACGAAGATCACCGCCATTGTCGCGGAGCCCGAGGAGGACGGGGATGGGATCCGCATCATCGGCGTCGGTACGGCTCCGTCGGACGGGCTCAAGCGGGGCGTCGTCGTGAACCTCGAG
>JBGPMB010000056.1:0-15346 GCA_041486775.1 Candidatus Eiseniibacteriota bacterium
GATGGACGAGTCTCGGCGGTGATCGGCACCCACACACACGTGCAGACCGCCGACGAGCAGATCTTCCCGAAGGGAACCGGCTATCTGACCGATGCCGGGATGACCGGGCCGCACGACTCGGTGATCGGCGTCCAGAAGGAGCTCGCCATCCGAAAATTCCTGACGCAGCTCCCGACCCGCTTCGAGCCGGCCACCGGCGGGGTGAAGCTCCACGGCGTTATTCTGGACCTCGACGAGGAGACCGGACGGTGCCGCCACATCGAGCGGGTCTCGGTGAGCCTGGACGCGCGGACGCCGGTCCCCGAAATTTCGTGAAGGACATCGTGACGGCCACGCTCCTCTCCGGAAAGGAACCGGCCGCCGAGATCCGGTCCCGGGTGAAGGAGCGGATCGCGCGCGTCATCGCCCGCGGTATCTCCCCCGGGCTCTCGATCGTGACGGTCGGGGAGCCTCCGGGGGGCAATCCCTACGTGCGCGCGAAGAGCCGCGCCGCCGAAGAGCTTGGCGTGCGCGCCCGGGTGGAGCGGATGCCTGGATCCACGGACGCCGCCGTGCTTCACGCCAAGCTTTGCGAGCTGAGCCAGGACCGCTCGGTGCATGGGATCATCTTGCAGCTCCCGCTTCCGGCCCATCTCCACGAGGACCGTCATCTCGAGGACATGGATCCGGAGAAGGACGTGGACGGCCTCCACCCCCTGAACGTCGGCCGCTGGGTGCACGGGCTCAAGGCCCACCGGCCCGCCACGCCGCTCGGCGTGATCGATCTCCTCCGGCGCCAGTGCGGCGACCTGAGCGGGAAGCGTGTCGTCATCGTCGGACGGAGCCGGATCGTGGGCCGCCCGCTCTCGGTGTTTCTCTCGGAGAAGGCGCCGGGGATGAACGCGACCGTCACGCTCTGCCACGCGGCGACCCGCGATCTCGAATCCATCACCCGGGAGGCGGAGATCCTGATCGTCGCGATGGGGAAGCGGCGCGCCGTGACCGCGCGTCACGTCGGGCCGGGGGCCGTGGTGGTGGACGTCGGCATCCATGCGGTCGAAAACCCCGCGCCGGGCGGGCCCAAGTTCGAGGGGGACGTGGATTTCGAATCCGTTCGGGGTGTGGCGTCCGCGGTGACACCGGTCCCCGGGGGTGTGGGGCCCATGACCGTGGCGTATCTCCTGAGCAATCTCGCGGACGCCGTGGAAGAACAGGAGCCCGCGCGATGAGTCAGCGGGGGCGCGTGCTGGCACTGCCGAGCTCGGGCCACGCGGGACGTGTCCTCACCGTCTCGGAGCTGACCCAGGGAATCAAGAACACCCTCGAGGAGCGCTTCGGCGTGGTGATCGTCCAGGGCGAAGTCTCGAACCTGAGCAGGCCCTCGAGCGGTCATACCTACTTCGCCCTCAAGGACGAGTTCGCCCAGATCCAGATCGCGCTCTTCGCGCGCCACATGACGCCGGCGCTTCGCGAAGTGCTTCGGGACGGGCTCGCGGTGCAGATCGAGGGGGAACTCTCGGTCTACACGAAGAAGGGCGAGTACCAGATCGTGGCGTCCCGTGTCGAGCCGGTGGGCTACGGCGCGCTCCAGGCCCAGTTCGACGCGCTGAAACGGAAGCTTGCGGCGGAGGGGCTCTTCGCCCCGGACCGCAAGCGCCCGCTCCCGCGCTATCCCACCCGGATCGGCATCGTCACGTCCGAAACCAGCGCCGCGATCCGAGACATGCTGCGCATTCTCCAGAGCCGCGCCCCCTACGCCTCGATTACCGTGGCCGACACGCGGGTCCAGGGTGAGGGCGCCGCCCAGGAGATCGCATCGGCCATCGCGCGCATGAACGCGCGGGGCGGGGTCGAGGTCCTGATCGTCGGCCGCGGGGGAGGGTCGCCTCAGGACCTCTGGGCGTTCAACGAGGAAGCGGTCGTCCGCGCGATCGTCCGGTCCCGGATCCCCGTGGTTTCCGCGGTGGGCCACGAGGTGGATGTCACCCTCGCCGATCTCGCCGCCGACGTTCGCGCCGCGACACCGACCCACGCCGCGCAGATCGTGGTCAAGGAGGTGGAGGACATCCGGCGCACCCTTCGCGACATGAGCCGCCACGCGCGCGAGCGTATCGTCCGCGAGCTACGGCAGGCGCGCGCCCAGCTTCGGGGATACGAGACGCACCACGCGCTCCGCCGGCCGGGGCAACGCGTCCAGGAGGAGATCCAGAATCTCGATCAGATCCAGGAGCGGCTCTCACGCGCCCTCGGGAATTGGGTCGTCCTCCGGCGGGGAAAGACCGAGCTCCTGAAGGAGCGCCTCCGCGCCCACGCGCCCAGCCGCTCCTTCGCGCGCGCGAGAGAGAGAATGGAGTCGTTCCGCCAGCGCGCGCTCACGACCCTGTCCGCGGGTCTCGCCCGGCGCCTCGCGAGCATCGAGGGCAAGAAGCGGCTCCTCGATTCCTTCGATCACCGCCGGGTCCTCGAGCGGGGGTACGCGCTGGTCTGGACCGAGGACGGAGCCAAGCTCCTGAAGCGCGGCTCGGGGCTCGGCGTGAGCGATACGATCGAAGTCCAGTTCTTCGACGCGCGGGCCGGAGCCCGGGTGACCGAGGTAATGCCCGAGCGGGCCGAGCCCGCCGGGTCCCGGAAGGAGACGCCATGAAACGGAAGGGAGCGGAACCGGATACCCTGCCTTCGGGAGAGTCGGTCAGCTTCGAGCAAATGATGTCGCGGCTCGAGGAGCTGGTCTCCCGGCTCGAGCGCGGCGATCTCTCCCTCGAGGAGTCTATCCGCTCCTTCGAGGAGGGAATCAAGCTCGTGAAGCAGTGCACCTCGGTCCTCGGTGAGGCGGAGAAGAGGATCCAGCGCCTCACGGAGGAGGGAAAAGCGCTCACGGGCGCCGTTCCGGAGCCGGAGGAAGAGGAGGAGCGTGGGGCCGACGAACTCCCTTTTTGAGCGATACCTCGAGCGGGCCCGCCGCCGCATCGACTTAGCACTGGACGCGAAGCTGCCGAGCGCGCGTGAGGAGCCTCGCCCGCTCCACGCGGCGATCCGCTACAGCGTGTTCGCGGGCGGGAAGCGGCTGCGGCCGACCCTCTGTCTTCTCGCGTGCGAGTCGGTCGGGGGCCGAAGCGCCCCCGCCATGCCCGCGGCCGTCGCGCTGGAGATGATTCACACCTTCTCCCTGATCCACGACGACCTCCCGGGCATGGACGATGACGACTTGAGGCGCGGACGCCCCTCGAACCACATCGTGTTCGGCGAGGGGATGGCCATCCTCGCGGGGGACGCGCTCCTGGCGATCGCGTTTCAGACCCTCGCGGCGTCGCCGCTCGGGAGGGCCCGGGACCCGCGCGCCTTGATCCGGATCGTGACCGAGGCCACGGGCCCTCAGGGTATGATCGGGGGGCAGGCGATGGACCTCCTCTCGGAGGGAAAGCGCGTGCCCCTCCGGCGCGTGCTCGCGATGCACGCGCGGAAGACCGGCATGCTGATCCGAGGGTCGCTTCTCCTCGGAGCCGAGATCGGTGGAGCGCCCCCCGCGTTGAAGCGGCGCTTCAGCGAGTACGGCTCCCGGGTGGGGCTGGCGTTTCAGATCGGAGACGACCTCCTGAACGTCCGCTCCAGCCGGAAGAAGCTCGGCAAGGCCGTGGGCTCGGACAAAGCCCGGGGGAAGGCGACCGCGCCCGGGGCCGTGGGCGTGGAGCGCGCGGAGCGCGAGGCCGAGCGGCTGCTGCGCGAAGCGCATCGGATCGCCGCCGGGCTGGGACGCCGCGCCGCGGAGTTTCAGTCCCTGACCGAGTTCTTGCTCGGGCGGACGAGTTAGGGGAGGGGAGGAACGTCCATGGCGCTCTCGCCCGCTTCGAACCCGTTGTTCCACGCGCTCGCATGCGGCTTCCTGGTGCAGCTGAGCAAGGTGTTGACGTTCCTCTTCCGGGAGAAGAAAATCAATGTTCGACGGCTCGTGGAAACAGGGGGGATGCCCAGCTCGCACGCGGCGTCGGTCTCGGCGCTCAGCACGTGCGTGGGACTCCTGGAAGGCTTCGACTCCGTCCTGTTCAACGTCGTCGTATTCTTCAGCCTCATCGTCATGTACGACGCCGCGGGCTTGAGGCGCGCGGCCGGACGCCAAGCGACGCTCTTGAACCGGATCCTTCACGAGCACATCCAGCTTCCGGGGCCCCCGCAAGACCGCCTGCGGGAGCTTCTGGGACATACGCCGCTCGAGGTGTTCGTGGGAGCCGTCATTGGCGTGCTGTTCTCGATCGCCCTCTTCCGCCCGCCGGGAGGCCCGTGAGCACCCATCATCTGGATTCGATCCGGTCCCCCGAAGATCTGAAGAAGCTTCCGCCCGAAGCGCTGCCCGACCTGGCCGCGGAGATTCGCGAGAGGATCGTGCACGTGGTCTCGGCGACCGGCGGGCATCTGGCTCCGAGTCTCGGCACCGTCGAAATCACGATCGCGCTCCATTACGTCTTCGATACCCCGCGTGACATTCTCATCTGGGACGTGGGCCACCAGAGTTATGGACACAAGATCCTGACCGGACGGAACGACCGCTTCGAGACCCTCCGCCAGGAGGGGGGCCTCTCCGGATTTCCGCGCCGTGCGGAGAGCGAATACGACCCCTTCGGCACCGCGCACGCCTCCACGGCGATCTCGGCCGCGCTCGGTTTCGCCTGCGCCCGGGATCTCACCAAGTCGAATCACAAAGTGGTCGCGGTGGTGGGGGACGGCGCCTTGACCGGCGGGCTCGCGTTCGAGGGTTTGAATCAGGCGGGCGTCGTGGGCACCGATCTTCTTGTCGTCTTGAACGACAACTCCATGTCGATCTCCCCCAATGTCGGCGCCATCGCGCGCTACCTCACACGCATCACGTCGGCCCCCGTCTACCGGAGACTCGAGATCGACGTCTGGGAGCTTCTCGGCAAGGTGCCCGCCGGAGGAAAGGCGCGCGCGCTGGTACGCCGGATCAAGGAGAGCATGAAGAATCTGGTCGTCCCGAACATTCTCTTCGAGGAGTTCGGCTTCAAGTATTACGGCCCGATCGACGGGCACGACCTGCCGACCCTGGTGGACGTGCTGAAGCAGCTCAAGGAGATGAAGGGCCCGGTGCTGCTCCATACCCTGACCCGCAAGGGGAAGGGCTACCGCTTCGCCGAAGAGGACGCGCGGAAATTCCACGGGGTGGCCTCCTTCGACAAGCTCACCGGCACGAGCGCCAAGAAGGCTTCCGCGCCTACCTACACGGAGGTGTACGGGCAGACCCTCTCGGAGCTGGCCGTGAGCGATCCCGGGATCGTCGCCATCACGGCGGCCATGCCGGACGGCACCGGCCTCGCGAAATTCGCCACCGCGTTCCCGGATCGGTTCCACGACGTGGGCATCGCCGAGCAGCACGGCACCTGCTTCGCGGCCGGCCTCGCCGCGGCGGGTATGAAGCCCTTCGCCACGATCTACTCGACTTTCTTGCAGCGGGCCTACGACCAGATCGTCCACGACGTCGCGGTCCAGAATCTCCCCGTCCGTTTCGCGCTGGATCGCGCCGGACTGGTGGGAGAGGACGGCGCGACCCACCATGGCGTCTTCGACATCGCGTATCTGCGCTGCCTTCCCGGTTTCGTCCTGATGGCCCCCAAGGATGAAAACGAGTTCCGGCACATGCTCGCGACGATGGCGGCTTACAGCGGCGGCCCGATCGCGGTGCGCTATCCGCGGGGCTCAGGCCTCGGCGTGCCGATGGATCCCAAGCCCACCCCCCTGCGGATCGGAGAGGCGGAGCTTCTGGATCCGGGCACGGACTTGGTGCTGGTCGCGTACGGGACCATGGTCGCGGAGGCTCGGGCGGCGGCAGCGCTCCTGGCCGCGGCGGGATTCTCGGCCGCGGTGATCAACGCCCGGTTCGCGAAGCCCCTCGACGAGCGACTCATCTTGGAATGGGCGCGACGCACCGGACGCGTGGCCACGCTCGAGGAGGGGGCGCTTCCCGGTGGATTCGGGGACGCCGTGCTGGAGATTACCTCCCGGGTGCCCGGGCCCGCGATCCGAACGATCCGCTTCGGCATCCCCGACCGATTCTTCGATCACGGCACGCGCGATTCCCTCCTGCGCCAGGCCGGGCTCGACGCGAAATCGATCGCTCGAGAGATCGAGCGCTGGCTCAAGGAGGAACCCCGACCCGTACCTTCGCCCTTGGCACCGGTCGGATCGAACGCATGACGCTCCCCCCCCGCCGAATCGGAATCGTCGGGAACCGGGAGAAGAAGGGAGCTCGGGCGCTGGTCCCCGCGCTCGCGCGGTGGCTGCGCGAACGCGGTGTGGGCGTCCTCCTGGAGCGCGGCATCGCGACCGCGGCGCGGGGCGCCGGGTCGGGTGTGCCGCTCCGCTCCCTCGTGTCGCGGGTGGACGCCGTGCTGGTCCTGGGCGGCGACGGAACGTTCCTCTCCGCCGCCCGCGAGGCGGCGCGCGCGGACGTCCCGATCCTGGGCGTCAACCTGGGCGGGCTCGGCTTCCTGACCGAGACCGCGGAGTCCGACCTCTACGTCGCTCTCGAGCGACTGATCGCGGGGGACGTGGAGATCGAGCTCCGGATGATGGTCGAAGCCCGTGTCGGATCGCGCCGGAGCAAGGTAGCATGGACCGAGTGCGGGTTGAACGACGTCGTCATCCACCAGTCCGACGAATCGCGCATGGTTCAGCTGGACCTTCGCATCGGGCGAACCTCCATCGGAACGCTCGCGGCGGACGGGCTCATCGTCGCCACCCCCACGGGATCCACCGCCTACTCGCTCTCCGCGGGCGGCCCGATCGTGCGACCCACGATCGAGGCGCTCCTCGCCACGCCCATCTGCCCTCACTCGCTGGCGTTCCGGCCGCTCCTCGTGGGCGCGAACGAGAAGCTCAGGGTCCGCGTCGGCGCGAACGTGAACCGCGCGCGCCTCACGGTGGACGGCCAGATCAGCCGCCAGCTCCGGGCCGGTGACGACGTGGAAATCCGCCGCGCCCGCCAGCGGGTGTCCATGCTGTCCTTGAATCGCGACTCCTTCTACGAGGTCCTCCGCGAGAAGCTCGCCTGGGCCGGTCCGCAGACGCGGACACGGCTCAAGGACTGACCTCGTGCTGGCCTGGCTCTCGATCCAGGGGCTTGCGCTGGTGGAGCGCCTCGAACTCTCGTTCGATCCCTCCCTGAACGTTCTCACGGGGGAGACCGGCGCGGGGAAATCGCTCATCCTGGGATCCATCGCCCTCCTCCTGGGGGAGCGAGCGGATCCCGACTGGCTCCGGGCCGGGGCGGAGCACGGTTTCGTGGAGGGTGTCTTCGAGCTGGCCGGCCGACCGGATCTCCAGGAGGAAATCCGCGCCCTCGGGATTGCGCCCGAAGAGGAACGCGTGATCGTGCGCCGGGAGCTCTCGGGCGAGGGAAAGAGCCGCGCCCTGGTGAACGGGAGAACCGTCCTTCTCTCCCAGCTCCGGCAGCTGGGGGATCTCCTGGTGGATCTCCACGGCCAGCACGAGCACCAGCTCCTGCTCCATCCCGAGAATCAGACCGAGTTCTACGATGCCTGGGCCGGCCTCACCGGGGAACGGCAAGCCCTTCAGAGCGAGCGCGCGGCCATTCTCGCGGAACGCCGGGACCTGAGCGAGAAGCGCGCCGCGTGGGAGCGCGACCGTTCCGATGAGGAGGGGCTTCGCGAGGACCTGGCGGAGCTCGCGAAGGGCGCCTTCCAGCCCGGGGAAGAGGAATCCCTCAAGCAGGAGCGCGAGCGGCTCCGCCACCGCGAGCGGATCATCGAAGCCTTGCGCGCCGCTCGTCAGGCGCTGGCGGCCGAGGAGGGAGGGGCCGAGGGTCCGGTGCGCCGCGCATCCAAGACGCTGCGCTCGCTCGCCACGGCGGTTCCCGACCAGGAGAGCCTCGCCGAGGAGGCCGAGGCCCTGCTCGATTCGCTGCGAAACGTCGCGGCCAAGCTGGAAGACGCCGAGGCGAGAGCGCTCGAGGATCCGCTGCCGCTCGACCAGATCGAAACAAGGCTCGATCTGATCCATCGGCTCGGTCGAAAGCATCGGACCGATTTCGACGGACTCCTGGCACTCCGCGAGTCCCTGGAGGCGCGGGCCCGCGCGATGGGCTCGGAAGGGAGTGAGGCGCTCGACGAGCGGGAGCGGGCGATCGCCGCGCGCACGGCCGAATTCACGGCGCGGCTGGACCGGCTCCTCGCCGCCAGGCGGGAACAGGCGCCGCGCTTCAGCCGCGAGGTGGGAGCGCGCCTCCAGAAGCTCGGGTTCCAGAAGGCGACACTCGCGGTCCAGCCGGTCGAGGCCGGGGAAGGCCGCGACCGCCCGGCCGTCGATCCCGCCCCGATTCCCGGCCTGGAATTCGCCTTCCGCCCGAACGCCGGCGAGCCCCAGCGATCCCTGCGCCGGATCGCCTCGGGCGGTGAGCTGAGCCGCGTGATGCTCGCGGTGAAATCGCTCATGGCGGAGCGGGACCGGGTCGCCGTACTGGTCTTCGACGAGGTGGACCAGGGAATCGGAGGCGCCACGGGCGAAGAGGTCGGCAGGATGCTCCGCACGCTCGCGCGACGGCGCCAGGTGCTCTGCATCACCCATCTGCCCCTCATCGCCGCGCACGGCGTGCGGCATTTCGAGGTCTTGAAGTCCACCGCGCGCGGCCGCACGAGCACGCAGGTCCGAGCGCTCTCGGGGAAGGAGCGCGAGGGGGAGATCGCCCGACTCCTCGCCGGGGCCCGGGTGACCGAGACCACACGGAAGCAGGCGCGCGAGCTTCTTCACGCGGCACGGCCGGAGCGTGCCGCATGACGAGTCCGACCCTCGCCGAATACGTGGCCCTCGCCCGCGAGAAGAATCTCGTTCCGGTCACGCGGGAGATCTTGGCCGACCTCGACACGCCGGTATCCGCTTTCACCAAGCTGGACCGCGGCGATGGGTCCTTTCTGCTCGAGAGCCTCGAGGGGGGAGAGAACTGGGGCCGGTATTCCATCCTGGGATTTCGGCCCGTGATCGAGTTCCGCTCGAAGGGAACCGCTGTCGAGATCCGTCGCGGTGAACGCACCGAGCGGATGGAGAGCCAGGACCCGCTCTCGGTCTTGCAGGGCTTGCTGGGCGAGGTCCACGCGGCCGACGTTCCCGGGCTGCCGCCTTTCAGCGGGGGCGCCGTGGGGCTCATCGGGTACGACTATGTGCGTTTCCTCGAGAAGCTCCCGCCCACCCTTCCCGACGACCTGGACCAGCCGGATCTCCACTTCGTTTTCCCCGAGCTGGTGCTGATCTTCGACAATTTCCGTCACAGGCTCCGGTTCGTGGTCAACAGCCGGCCGGAAGGGCAACCGGAGCGCCGCTACAAGGAGGCGGTGGCAACCATCGACGAGATGGCGGCGCGCCTCCACGGGCTTCCGCCCGCCGCGCCGGAGCAGGTTCATACGAACGGTGAGGTGAACTTCGTAAGCAATATGGGCGAGGGGCGTTACATGAAGGCCGTCAAGACCGCCAAGGAGCACATCCGGGCGGGGGACGCGGTCCAAATCGTGCTCGCGCACCGCCTGGACGCCGAGGCGCCGGTGAGTCCCTTCGACGTCTACCGCGCGCTCCGGATCCTGAATCCGTCGCCCTACATGTTCTTCCTCAAGAATCGCGAGCGCTCCCTCGCGGGAAGCTCCCCCGAGATCCTGGTCCGTGTCACCGGCTCCAAGGTGACGCTTCGCCCCATCGCGGGAACCCGGCAGCGGGGCCGGACCCGCGCCGAGGACGAATCGCTGGAGAAGGAGCTCCGCTCGAGCGAGAAGGACCGCGCCGAGCACGTGATGCTGGTGGACCTGGGACGAAACGACGTCGGGCGCATCGCGCGCATCGGGAGCGTTCACGCCACGACGTTCCTGGACGTGGAGCGCTATTCCCACGTGATGCACCTGGTGAGCCAGGTCGAGGGGGAAGTGAAGGAGGGTCTTTCGGCCTTCGACGTCGTCCGCGCCTGCTTTCCCGCCGGCACGGTGAGCGGCGCGCCCAAGAAACGCGCGATGGAGCTGATCGAGGAGATGGAGCCGGCCCGGCGCGGAGCGTACGCGGGGGCCGTGGGCTACTTCGATTTTCACGGGAACGCCGATTTCTGCATCGCGATCCGCACCGCGACCTTCGAGCGCGGCCGGATCCACTGCGGCGTGGGCGCGGGGATCGTGGCGGATTCCGATCCCAAGGCGGAGTGGGACGAGACGCGCAACAAAGGCCGGGCGGTCGAGGAAGCGGTGCGTCTCGCGGCGCGGGGGTTCGTCCCATGATCCTCATGATCGACAACTACGATTCGTTCACCTGGAACCTGGTCCAGTATCTGGGAGAGCTGGGATCCACCCCCGAGGTGGTGCGGAACGATCAGATCACCGTCGAGGAGATCGAGCGGCGCAAGCCCTCCGCGATCGTGATCTCGCCGGGGCCCGGCCGTCCGGGCGACGCGGGCATCAGCAGTACTGCGATCGAGCGTTTCTCCGGGCGGGTGCCGATTCTGGGCGTGTGCCTGGGTCATCAGTGCATCGCGGAGGTGTTCGGCGGAACGGTCGTCCGCGCCGAGCGGCTGGTTCACGGAAAGACATCCGCCGTCATCCACACGGGACGGGGCATCTTCCTCGACGTGGACAATCCCTTCCAGGCGACGCGCTATCACTCGCTTCTCGTGGCGCGCGAAGGGCTCCCCGAGAAGCTCCAGATCATGGCGTGGACGCCCGAGAACGAGATCATGGCGGTCCGGCACAGGGACCACGAGACCTGGGGCGTCCAGTTCCACCCGGAGTCTATCCTCACGACGTGCGGCAAGGACCTGCTGCGGAACTTTCTCCGGCTCGTGCCGGGAGCCGCTCCGACCAAGAAACGATGATCCGGGAGATCTTGCCCCGGCTCTTGCGCGGCGAGCGGCTGACCCGCGAGGAAACGGGCGGCGCCGTACGGGCCATGGTCCGCGGCGAAGCGGGGGACGCCCAGATCGCGGCGTTTCTCTTCGCGCTGGCGCAGCGCGGCGAGACCGCCGAGGAAATGCTCGGCGGCGCCGAAGCGCTCCGCGCGGAGGCGATCCCGTTCCCGTCGCGCCGGGGAACGATTCTCGACACCTGCGGCACCGGAGGGGACGGCTCCCGGACCTACAACATCTCGACCGCGGCCGCCCTGATCGCCGCCGCGGCGGGCGTCCCGGTGGCGAAGCACGGAAATCGCTCCGTCTCCAGCCGCGCCGGCAGCGCCGACGTCCTCGAGGCTCTCGGCGCGAACATCGATTTGGGGCCGGAGGGCGCGGCGCGCGCGCTGGAAGAGACTGGATTCACGTTCCTGAACGCGAGACGATTCCACCCGGCGATGCGTCACGTGGCCCAGGCACGCTCCGACCTTGGAATCCGGACTCTGTTCAACTGGCTCGGCCCGCTCTCGAACCCGGCCCGGGCCACACACCAGCTCGTCGGGGTCTCCGACGGGGGCCGCGCGGCCATGGTCGCCGAGGTGCTCTCGAGGCTCGGAATCACGCGGGCTCTGGTGGTGCACGGCGCCGGCGGAATGGATGAGCTCTCGCTCGAGGAGGGGAACCTGGCCTACGAGGCCGGCGCCGCCGGCGCGGGAACGCGCCACACGGTGGAGGCCGCGGCCCTGGGCCTGCCTGCCGCGGGCATCGAGTCGCTTCAAGGCGGGGACCCCGGCACGAACGCGGGCATCATCCGCGCCGTGCTCTCGGGGGAGCGCGGACCGCGGCGCGACGCGCTCGTCCTGAACGCGGCCGCCGCGCTCTGGATCGCGGGCGCGGCACCCACCCTCGCCGACGCGGCGAGGCTTGCGGCGGAGCAGATCGACTCGGGGCGCGCGAGTCAGACTCTCGAGCGCTTCGTCACCGTGTCGCGGAAACTCGGGGGGGAATGATGGCGGACTTCTTGACGACGATCGCGCGGGAACGGCGCGAGAGATTGGACCGCGAGGCCCTGCATGTCTCCACCGCCGAGCTCAGGCGCGAGGCGGAAGCGCGACGGGGCGACACGCGCGCCTTCATCGCCTCGCTCCGGCGCCCTTCCGGCGAGCCGCTCCGCGTCATCGCCGAGATCAAGCGGGCGTCCCCGTCGGCGGGGCTCCTGAGGCGCGAGTTCAATCCGGTGGCCATCGGCAAGGAATACGAGCGCGTGGGGGCGGCCGCCATTTCGGTCCTGACCGAGCCGCTTCGCTTCCAGGGCTCGGTGGAGCATCTGCGCCAGGTCCGGGACGCCGTTTCGCTCCCGGTGCTCCTCAAGGACTTCGTGATCCACGAGCGCCAGATCTACGAGGCGCGCGCCAACGGGGCGGACGCGGTGCTCCTCATCGTCTCGCTCCTCGGGCCCGGTCAGCTCCGGGACTACGCCGCGCTCGCCCAGGAGATCGGCCTCGAGCTTCTGATCGAGCTGCACGAGAAGGGGGAGGTGGAACGGGCGCTGGCCCTGCCGGGGGCGATCGGGGTCAACAACCGGGACCTGCGCACGCTCGAAATGCGCCGCCACCACGCCTCGGCCATTCTCCCGCTCATCCCCGCGGACCGCGTCCGGATTGCCGAGAGCGGGTACAGCGCGCGCGAGGAGATGCGCGAGCTGGAGCGCGTCGGCGCGGACGGTGTCCTGATCGGGGAAACCCTCCTCAAGGCGGAATCCATCGAGGAGGCGTTCGCTTCTCTGTTCGGGATCGTGCCCGTCAAGAAGGCCACCGGGGAGAAGAAGGCCTGATGCGGACCCGGATCAAAGTGTGTGGGATCACCACCCCGGACGACGCCGCTATGGCGGCCCGGGCCGGCGCGGATTTCGTGGGCGTGGTCCTGACCGAGAGCCCCCGCCGCGTCACGGCGGAGCGCGCCCTGGAGATCGCGAGCGCGCTCCCCGCCGAGACCCTCCTCGTCGGCGTTTTCGCCGACGAGAGGCCCGACACGGTCGCTTCGCGCGTCCGCGGGCTCCCGGTGCACGCGGTCCAGGTCCGCGGTTGGGATCAGGACACCACCGCCGGACCCTACGAGGTCTGGCGGGTTCTCCGGGACGGAGCGCCGGAGCCGGCCACGCTCCCGATGGTGCCCCTTCGCACCTATCTCCTCGACGCGGCGGATCCGGAGCTTCCCGGAGGCACGGGGAAGCGCGCGGACTGGGACTGGGCGCGCCGGGCCGTGAACGCGGGGCTTCGGCTCATCGTGGCCGGAGGGCTCTCCCCGGAAAACGTCGCGGAGCTGGTGCTGGAGGTGCGCCCCTTCGGTGTGGACGCCTCCAGCGCGCTCGAGTCCGAGCCCGGCCGGAAAGATCCTCGACGCGTGCAGGATTTCATCCAGCGAATCCGCGAGGCGGACCGGACCCGCCCGAAGCGTTCGTGAGCAAGACGGAAGGCCGCTTCGGCGAGTTCGGCGGCGTCTACGTTCCCGAGATCCTCTTCACCCCCGTTCTCGAGCTGGCGCGCGCCTACGAGGAGGCGCGGACCGACCCCGCGTTCCAGGCCGAGCTCGCGAGGGAGCTCCGCACCTTCGCGGGGCGCCCCACGCCGCTCACCCACGCCGCGCGCTTCGGCGAGGCCCTGGGGCTTCGCCGCGTCTACCTCAAGCGGGAAGACCTTCTCCACACCGGCGCGCACAAGCTCAACAACGCGCTCGGCCAGGCCCTGCTGGCCCGGCGCATGGGGAAGACCCGGATCGTGGCGGAGACCGGCGCGGGGCAGCACGGAGTCGCCACCGCGACCGCCTGCGCGCGCACGGGGCTCACGTGCGTGGTTTACATGGGCGAGGTGGACATGGAGCGCCAGCACCCCAACGTGGAGCGCATGAGGCTCCTGGGTGCCGACGTGGTTCCGGTCCGTTCGGGCAGCCGCACCTTGAAGGACGCGATCA
This sequence comes from Candidatus Eiseniibacteriota bacterium, assembly GCA_041486775.1. GTDB lineage: Bacteria > Eisenbacteria > RBG-16-71-46 > SZUA-252 > SZUA-252 > WS-7. Next base: position 13,823 of record JBGPMB010000056.1, read on the forward strand.
ACGAGGCCATGCGCGACTGGTCCGCTTCGGTCCGGACGACGCACTACCTCCTGGGCTCGGTTCTCGGGCCGCATCCGTATCCCACCATGGTCCGTGACTTCCAGGTCGTGATCGGCCGCGAGGCGCGCGAGCAGATCCAGGCGGTCGCGGGAAAGCTGCCCGATCTCCTGGTCGCGTGCGTCGGAGGCGGAAGCAACGCCATCGGGTTGTTCCATCCCTTCCTCGAGGACCGCTCCGTGCGGATGGTGGGCGTGGAAGCGGGAGGGGAAGGGGTCGCCAGCGGCAGGCATGCCGCGCGGTTCGCCGAGCCTGCCGTGGGTGTGCTGCACGGGACGAAGACCCAGGTGCTGCAAGACGCGGCGGGCCAGGTCCGGAGCACGCACTCGATCTCGGCGGGGCTCGACTATCCGGCCGTCGGTCCCGAGCACGCCTGGCTCCACGCGAGCGGCCGTGTGCGCTACGAGACCGCCACCGACCGGGAGGCGCTCGAAGGCTTCGACCTTCTCGCGCGGAGCGAAGGCATCCTGCCGGCCCTCGAATCCTCGCACGCCCTGGCGTATCTCCTCCGCGCCGGGCGCTCCGCGGAACTCGATCCCGATACCCTCATCGTCCTGAACCTGTCGGGGCGCGGGGACAAGGACCTGGGCGTCGTGATCGCCGCACGCCAACAGGGCTCCTGACCTGAGCCCCCGCGTCGTCTTCCTCCTCGACGTCGACAACACGCTCCTCGACAACGACATCGTCGCCGACGATCTCAAGCGGTTCCTGAACGAGGAGGTCGGCGCGGAGCGGCAGGAGCGCTACTGGACGGCGTTCGAGGATATCCGCCGGGAGCTGGGGTACGCCGATTACCTGGGAGCCCTCCAGCGCTACCGCCTCGAGTACCCGCGCGATCCGCACCTTCTCGCGCTCTCCGCGTTCCTGATCGATTACCCCTTCGCGAAACGGCTTTTCCCGGGTGCGCTGGAGGTGGTCCGGCATCTCTCCGGCTGGGGTCCCACGGTCATCCTCACCGACGGCGACGTGGTCTTCCAGCCGCACAAGATCCGACGCTCGGGGCTCTTCGCCGCGGTGGAGGGACGCGTGCTGATCTACGTGCACAAGGAGCGGGAGCTGGACGACGTGGCGGCGCGCTACCCGGCAGACCACTACGTGTTCGTGGACGACAAGATACGTCTGCTCGACGCGGTCAAGCGGGCCTGGGGCGAGCGCGTGACGACGGTCTTCGTGCGCCAGGGTCATTATGCCTTCGCCCCGGACGTTTCGAGCTACGGGAAGCCCGACGTCACGATCGAGAAGATCGCGGACCTGCTGCGGCACGACCTCCCGTCGCTGATCGGCTCCACGGTAATGAGGAGGAACTCATGAGGTTGATTCTCATCCGGGCTCTGCTCTTGCTTGCCATGCTGGCTCCCGCGGGCTGCGGCAAAGGGGGACCTTCGTCATCGGGGATCGACGCGGCCCTTCGTACCCGGCTCGCGGCGCTGAAGCGGGGAGCCGCGTCGGTGCGGGGACAGCGATTGC
>JBGPMB010000057.1:0-15323 GCA_041486775.1 Candidatus Eiseniibacteriota bacterium
CCGATCTGCGAAAGCGTCTCGCCGCGGCGCACCAGGTGCGTGTGGCTCCGGCGATGGTGATGGCGGCGGCCGTGATGGGCCAGCTCCAGACGCTGGGCGCGCGCCGCTTCGCGAAGCTCGGTCTTCGACAGGGGCTTCGGCTTGTAGGAGGTCAGCAGAAGCTCCTGGACCTCGTCCCCCTTGCCCTTCGGAACGCGAAGCGACGTGCCGTCGGTCCCCGCGGGGGCGCGGTGGCGGACGTACATCGGATTCAAATCCTTCAATTCGTCGAAGGGGATCGCCGTGATCGACGAAACCAATTTGAGATCGACCGGCCCGCGCAACACTACTTCATCGAAGCGGAACGGCGAATCGGTCGGCAGCTCGAACCCATACCGCTCGGGATCGGAAGCGATCTCCATGGCCGCGAGGAACTGAGGCACGTAGTCCTGGGTCTCGCGCGGGAGCCGCAGCGACCAGTAGTCGTCGGTGCCCTGGCGGCGGATCGCCCGCTGCACGGTTCCCTCGCCGCTGTTGTAGGCGGCGAGCGCCAGCGGCCAGCTCCCGTCGAACATCTCGTAAAGGCGGCGCAGATAACGCGCCGCGGCCCGCGTGGCCAGCTCGGGATCGCGGCGCTGGTCGACGTACGCCGTCATCTTCAACCCGAAGAGCTTCGCGGTGCCGCGGATGAACTGCCACGGGCCCACCGCCCGCGCCATGGAGCGCGCGTGCATGTTGAATCCGCTCTCGACGAAGACAGGTTCGCCAGCTCCTCCGGAACGCCTTCCGCGCGGAGGTTGTGCATGAGGAGGTCCATGTACACGCCGGAGCGTGAGAGATACTTCTGGAATTGCTCGCGACCGCGCCCGGTGAAGAAATCGATCCACTTGTCCACGCGGTCGTTCCGTTCGGCCTTGACCGGCCCGAGCTGGCGCAGCGCCGTGCCGGCTCCGTCCGCGCCGTCGTCGGTGCGAAGCGGGTCGGTCGAGGAGCTCATCCGGTCGCAGCGATCGCGGAGGTCGTCCAGCTTGTCGCGAACCTGCTTCACGCCGGGCTCGCTCCGGGGCACGCCGTCCAGGCTCAAGAGGGCCGCCTGGATCGCCGATTCCGCTTCGTCCTTCTTTCCCGCATCGACCAGATCCTCGGCCTTCGCGACGTTCGCGAGCGTCCGCTCGAGCGTGTCGGAGACCTGGGTCGCCTCGGAGCTCGACTCGGAAGAGGATTGATCTTGGTCGTGATCCGAATAGGGCTGGATGGTCCACGCCGGCATATCGGGGCCCATGGCGGCCGCGCGCGCGACGCCGGAGAAGGGCAGCGCAAGCGCCGGAAGGAGCGCGATCGCCCAAAGGAAAGGAGTACGGCGAGTTCGGATTGTCAACGGGGCCTCCGTGGTTGAAGAGCACCGTGCCCGGGGACTCGAGGCCTCGTCGTGAGGAGTCCGCGGACTATACCGATCGCAAGAATGCGCAAGAATTGTGGGGCAGTCCGCGCACACTACGATCCGGCCGTGCAAAATGCAAGAGCCAAGTGATTGATCCCTGGGTTCCGAGCCCCACGCCGGGGACTTTGCCTTCCCAGGAACCCAACGCCAGTATGTATTTGCAAGTGACATGCCATCAAGGACTAGAACGTCCGATTGACACGGGATGGATCGGCCTCCTATTGTGGCGTTTCGATGAAGACAGCGGTCTCGACGCAGGTCCTCATTCATGGCCTCGTGAGGAGCCCCGATCGGGAGGGAGCGCTCGCGCACCTCGATCCCGAGCGGGGCTTCGCTTTTGTGGGCCGCGGGTCCATGAGTTTTTCCGATGTGATCGATCCGACCATCTGGGTCCGGGAGAAGCTATCGCTCTCGCTCGGCGGCGAGGATCCCCACGAGCCGCCCCTGCGGCGCGCGATCGCAACTCTGCGCTCGGTGCATGCCGAGCTCATGGCGCGGTCCGACCGCGAGCGGACTTGGATCTCGGTTCTCGTCGTGCTGTTCCGGGACGGCGAGGGAATGGCCCTCACGGCCGGCGATTGTCCCTGCTACCGGCTGCGCGCCGGTGTGCTCTCCCGGCTCGGGCGAGCCGTTTCCCAGAGCCCTGTGGCGGCGCCGGAGGGTTCCCTGGGATCGGAGGCGCAGGTGCGCCTCGAGATGGTGCCGCTCAACGCGCAGCCGGGAGACTGCTACATCCTGGCGACGCAACCCCTGCGCGAGGGAGAGCTGAGCCTGCTCGCGCGCGATCTTGCGGCCGCGCGCGACGTGGGGTCGCTCCTGCGCACCGCGTGCGGGGGCGCGTCCGAGACCGGCCGGGTCGCGATCGCGGCCCTCTCCGGAGAGCACGAAGTGGCGATGCCGTCGGACGCCGCCGACGAGCCTCGCGAGATGGAGCCGCTCGAGCTCGAGCCGATCGAGCCGGTGGAAAAACCTTCCGCGACCGAGTGGCGGCCGTCCGAAATGCCGCCGCGGTACGAGCCGCGCGCCGAGGGCGCCCCTGGGGGAGCGCTCCTCGCGGACGAAGGAACAGGCGCGGCCGAGGCGCCCCCGCCCGAGGAAGCGTTCGCATCGGCTCACGAGGAGGCTCTCGCGCCAACCTCGGAGGAAGCGCCCGGGTCCTCCGGACCGCTTCACGAGGAGCAGCACGGCGCGGCGCGTGACATCGGACTTCCGCCTCCGCCTTCGACGGGCGGGTTCGTGGAACGCCGCCCCTGGTACGAGTGGGTGGCGCTCTGGGGTGGAGGAGCGCTGGCGCTGATCGCGCTGGCCCTCCTCATCCGGGCGATCATGCCGGGTATACTCGGCACACCTCATGCGCGGACGAAGATGCAGGCGGCGGCGGCCCCGCTCGGCACGGGCAGCAATCTGGACCTCTTTTCCGATCCGCCGGGAGCGGCCGTGAAGATCGACGGCGTGCCGCTCCCCACCCGCACGCCCGCGACGGACATCTCGGTTGCCCCGGGGACGCACCGCGTCGACATGGACTGGGGTGTCTACGGCCAGAGGCGAGACACCGTGGCGGTCGCGCTCGGGGGCCGCGTGACCCTCCGCCCCCGCGTTCTCGGTTCGGTGGGCTTCCGCTCGTCCGAAGCCGCGCGGGTGCTCGACGTTTTCGTCGACGGGGCCTACGTGGGATCGACTCCGGTCGGGCTCGACAGCATCGTGGTGGGCCGGCATCTGGTTCGATTCGGCGGGCCGGGTCTGAACTCGACGGCCCAGGAGGTCGAAGTGCTGCAGGGCACGCGCGTCGAGCTGATCGGGAATGCCGGCCCGTTGCCCGAGCCGGGAAGCGTGACCGTCCGGAGCGCGATCCTGAGCGACACGGGCTTCGAGTCGGGACGCGGCGACCCGGTGTGGGTGGACGGTGAGGTGCGCGGCGTCACGCCCCTCACGGTGAATCTGAGGCCGGGGGCGCACAGCTTCCGCGTGCTCCGCCGCGGATTCCCTCCGCAGATCACCGTGCTCGAGGTGAAGCCCGGCGGAGAGCAGTTCATCTCGGCGGAATTCGGCGCGAGGTCGGAGGACCCCCTGCACTTCACGCCGCCCTCCGAGATCTCACTCTCCGCTCCCATTCCGGTCACGATCGCGCTGCCCGAAGGGGAATGGGATCAATCGATGACGGTCTGGGTCTACGCGGCGCCACCCGGAGGCTCGTTCCAAGCGCGGCAGATGACCCGGCTCGACGAGAATTCGAAGACCTTCGCCGGCCTGCTTCCTCCCGAGGTGCTCCGGAACAGCTCGCGCCAGGTGAAGATCTACTTCAAGGCCGTGGGCACCGCGGGTCGCGAGCTCTACTCCGAGATCTACACACTCTCCGTCAAGAACTGACGCGGCGCTAATCCCCGCGCCGCGGGCACGATCCACACTCCCCGTGACGATGGTCGCGTGCGTCTGTTCGGGCTCTCGCTTCGAATCCCCGCGCCGGTTTTCCTTTGGGTCCTTCTTCTACTCGGCCATGCCATCGCGTACCGCGCGCCGATCCCCTCCGCGTGGGAGGACGGATTCCGCGCGGCGGCCAGCGTCGCGGCCGCCGTGTCCCTGGCGGCCGCCTGGTCCGGGCGCCGGATCCGCGCGCGGGTCCGTGCCTCGGTCCTTCTACGCCGCGCGGAGATCGCCTGCGGTGTGGCGGCGCTCCTGGCCGCGGGGGGAGCGCTCGGAGGGGAGGCGGACCGGATCGAAGCACCTCTCCCCGTCCATCCGCGCGCCGTGCCGGTCACCGTGGAAGGGCGGGTCCTCGACGCGGTGGCGACGGATGCCGGTCATCCTACGATCACGCTCGAAGCGGGCACGGTGCGGGTGGGGGATGCCGCCTCGCGCTGCGCCGTGCTACTCCTCGTTCGTTTCGGTGAGGAGGGGATGACGCCCGCCTGGGCGACGCCGGGGCTCTCGATACGGTTCGCGGGGCGCTACCGCCCGCTGGAGGACGCGCGAAACCCGGGGAGCGGCGCCCCTGGGCGCTGGCTCGCGAGGCTCGGAATCGCGGGTGTGGTGGACGCCGACCCAACCTCGTTCGTCATCCTCGGGGACGCGCGCGAGGGCGACATTCCCTGGGGCGGGCTCCTCCGCCTCCGGCTAGCGAGGCTCCTCTCGCGCGATCTGAGCCCGCCCGTCGCCGCGCTCGCGCGCGGCATGGCGCTCGGCGACCGGTCCGGCATCGCGCCCGCGGTCCGGGATTCCTTCCGCGATGGCGGTACGATCCACATTCTCTCGATCTCGGGTCTGCACGTCTGTGTGCTCGCCGGCATCGTCGCCGCGATCGCGGTTGCGTTCCGGCTTCCCCAGGGGCCGGCGCTCTGGCTCGAGCTGCTCTCGCTCTGGGGCTACGTGCTCCTGGTCGGGGCTCCGGCGTCGGCCGTTCGATCGGCCATTCTCTGGAGTGCCATGCGGGCCGGCCGGCTCCGGGGCTCCTCGGTGCGCCCGTTCGCGGCGTGGGGGACCGCCGGACTCCTGATCCATCTCACGATCCCCGACGTTCTCGGCGACCCCGGGTTTCAACTCAGCTTCGCCGCCGTGCTCGGCCTCCTCGCGTCCGGGGGCCTTCGCCTCTCGTTCCCCGAGGCCCGCGGATCGCGTGGGCTCCTGCGCCGCGCGCGAAGCCTCGCGGGCGGGCTGCTCTCGCTGGCGCAGCAGAGTGCCTTCGCCGAGGCCGGCACGCTGGGAATCCAGGTGCTCCAGTTCGGAGCGATTCCGGTCGCGGGGCTCTTCCTGAATCTCGCGGTCATTCCGCTCTGCGGCGCCTTCATGGCCGCGATGCTCCTTCATCTCGGGTGCGCCTTTCTCTTCCCTCCACTCGAGCAGGCAGCCGCGGGCGCGGTCGAAGTCTCGGGCCTCCTCATGCTGCGCCTCACGTCCGCCGTGGCATCGGCCGTACCGCCGGTTCCCGCGCGGGCCCTTCCTCCGGCCGTCGCGATCGGGGCGTGCCTCGCCCTTCTCCTCCTCGCGGCGGCGGCGTGGGAGCACGCGCGCGTGGAGCGGCGGGTGGAGGATCGGCGAAACGCCCGGTGGTGCGCGCTCTCGGCCCTCCTGCTCGCGTGGGCCGTGCCGTTCTTCTCTCCGCCTCGCGCGCCGGACCGGTCCTCTTGGATCCTCATGCTCGACGTGGGGCAGGGAGACGCCACCCTCGTTCATGCTCCGGCCGGATGGATCCTCGTGGATGCCGGGCCCTCGACCGAGACCCGCGACGAGGGACGCTCCACCATCGAGCCGGCGCTGCGCGCCGAGGGCGCCACGAGGCTCGACGCGGCGATTCTCTCCCACGCGCACCGCGATCATTACGGCGGGCTGGGCTGGCTCGCGGGACGGGGATTCCTGCGCGCGCTCTACGAGAACGGTAGCGACCGAGGGGGAGTGTGGCGCGCGGCGATCCGTTCCGGGCTCCGCCGCGCGGGAGCGGCCGATGTCTCGATCGGCGCCGATACGATCGTCACCGTGGGTACAGCGCTCCGCGCGCGCATCCTCCGAACCGACGAGCGCGGCTTCGCGGCGGCGCGCCCGGGAAACGCGCGCGAGAACAACCGGTCCTTGGTCGCGCTTCTGGATCTCGACGGCACCTCCGTCTGCTTCGCGGGGGACGTGGAGCACGACGCCGAGATGGAGCTCTTGGCCCAGCCCGGGGCGCGCGCCGCGATGAGCGCGGTTCGCGTGATGAAGGTGCCGCATCACGGGAGCCGGACCTCGAGCGACTCGGCCTGGATCGCCGCGATGCGGCCTCGGATCGCGCTCGTCTCGTGCGGGGAGGGAAACCGCTTCGGCCATCCGGACCGGGCGACGGTGGGGCGCTACCTCCGCTCCGGCGCGCGGGTCTACCGGACCGATCAGGAGGGGGCGATTCGCGTGACGCTGATACCCGGCGGAGCCTGGGTCTCCACGCGCGCCCACCCCGCGCCCGAGCTCGTGCGATGGAGCGGTACCACGGCGGTAACTCCTTCGGGACATCCCCCTTGAGAAGGGGGCCTTCGCGGTGGTATAGGTTGGGTAGTGAAGGGGTTTCGGCTGCTCGTCCTGGCTTCCGGCCGTGGATCCCACGCGGTCAACTTGATCGAGGCCACGCGGGACGGCAGGATCGCGGGTGATGTGGTTCGCGTCGTCAGCGACCGTCCGGACGCGGCCGTGCTCGCGGAGTGCCGCGCGCTGGGGGTTCCGGTTGGCTCGCTCGCTCCGGTCACGCCGGGAGCGCGGCTTGCTCCGGAGGCGGAGCGGGATCTGCTCCGTGTAGCGCGCGAGGACCGAGCCGATCTCGTGGCGCTGTGCGGGTTCATGCGTCTTCTCAGCGCCGAGTTCCTCGAGAAAGTCGGCGTACCGGTTCTCAACGTGCATCCGTCTCTGCTTCCCGCGTTCCGAGGACTCCACGCGCCGCGCCAGGCTCTCGAGTCCGGAGTGCGCGTCACCGGAGCCACCGTTCACTTCGTCGATCCGGGCATGGACACCGGGCCGATTCTGCTCCAGGCGTCGCTCGAGGTTCTTCCGGGCGACACGGAGCAGACGCTCTCGGACCGGCTCCTGCCCCTCGAGCACCGTCTGTACGTCGAAGCCATTCGATTGATCCAGAGCGGCGCGATCACCCGGGAGGAAATGACATGAAGGCTGTGGAGCGCGCCATGCGTCAGATCGAGATTCCCGGAAGAAAGCCCGACTACGCGGGAAAGGTCCGCGACATCTACGAGCTGGGCGATTCGCTGCTGATCGTGGCGACCGACCGGGTCTCGGCGTACGACGTGGTTCTGGGCGAGGGCATCCCGGGCAAGGGCCGGGTCCTGACCCAGATCTCGCGTTTCTGGTTCGAGACGCTCCGGCACCTGGTCCCCAACCACTACATCGCGACCGACGTGGCCTCGTTTCCGGCTCCGTTCTCGCAGCACGCCGCGCTGCTCGAGGGGCGCTCGATGCTGGTCCGTCGCGCCAAGCGCTACGACGTGGAGTGCGTGGTGCGCGGGTACCTGGCGGGCTCGGGATGGAAGGAATATCAGGCGGGCGGGGAAGTGTGCGGCGTCAAGCTCCCGCCGGGGCTCAAGCTCTCCTCGAAGCTTCCCGAGCCCATCTTCACGCCGGCCACCAAGGCGGCCGAGGGGCACGACGAGAACATCTCCTTCGAGCGCATGACCGCCATCGTGGGACGGCCGGTCGCCGAAAAGCTCCGCGAGGTCTCGCTTTCGATCTACAACGCCGCGGCGGCCCACGCCCGCTCGCGCGGGTTCATCCTCGCGGACACCAAGTTCGAATTCGGCGAGCGCGAGGGAGGGATCCTCTGGATCGACGAGGCGCTCTCACCGGATTCTTCGCGCTACTGGCCCGCGGCGGAGTACCGCGAGGGGGTCGCCCAGGACAGCTTCGACAAGCAGGTGATCCGCGATTACCTGGACTCCATCCGCTGGGACCGCAATCCGCCTCCACCGCGCCTCCCCGAAGACGTGATCGACAAGACGAGCCGCCGCTACGAAGAGGCGCTCGCCGGGATCACGGGGGGTCCCCGGCCGCGGTGAGCGAGATCCGCGTCGGCCGTGCCCTTCTCTCCGTCTCGGACAAGACCGGCCTGGCGGAGCTGGCGAGCGGGCTGACGCGCCACAACATCAAGATCGTCTCCACCGGGGGCACCGCGACGGCGCTGCGGGAGGCGGGCGTCTCGGTCCGCGACGTGAGCGAGATCACCGGCTTTCCCGAGCTCTTCGGCGGCCGGGTGAAGACCCTCCATCCCGGCGTGCACGGCGGGATTCTCTACCGCCGCGGCCATCGCATCGACGAGGAGGAGCGCCATCACCACGGCATCGTCTCCATCGAGCTCGTGGTGGTGAACCTCTACCCGTTCGAGAAGACGGTGGCCCGCGCGGGCGTTTCCGAAGCCGAGGCGGTCGAGCAGATCGACATCGGCGGTCCCGCGCTGATCCGCGCGGCCGCGAAGAACCACGCGCACGTGCTGACCGTGGTGGACCCGGCGCAATACGCGGAGGTGATCGAGGCGCTGAATCGGGGCGGGGGCATCGTGCCGGTGGCGATGGCGCGGAAATTCGCCCGGCTCGCCTTCGAGCGGACCGCCGCGTACGACGCGGTGATCGCGCGCTACCTCGAGGCATCGTGCCCCGAGTCGGTGAGCGCGCGCGCCTCGGGTAGCACCTCGGCGCCGGCCGCGCGCGTGGCGGGCTCGCGCGCGCTTCCCGAAAGGATCGAGAGCCGCTATCGGGTCTTGAGCAAGCTTCGTTACGGCGAGAACCCGGGGCAGGAGGGGGCGGTCTACGCGAAGGAAGGGGAGAGCGGCGGGATCGCCACGCTCGCGCAGGTGCGCGGGAAGACCCTCTCCTACAACAACTATCTCGACATCGAGGCGGCGCTCAAACTCCTGCACGAGTTCGAGGAGCCCGCGGCGGTCGTGGTGAAGCACCGGAATCCCTCCGGGGCCGCGGTCGCGCCGACCGTCGCCGCGGCGATCCCGCTCGCGCGGGATGGAGACGCGCTCTCCGCGTTCGGCGGAATCCTCGGCGTGAACCGTCCGCTGGATGACGCGGCGCTCGAGGCCATCGGGGGTCTCTTTCTCGAGGTGGTGATCGCGCCCTCGATCACCGCGTCACCGGAGCGGCTCGAAAAGACGCGCAAGAATCTGATGGTGGTGGAGGCGCCCGACCTCCTTCGGGGCGCCGCCGACGCTCTCTCCACCCGGAGCCTTCTCGGAGGGCTTCTGGCCGAGACCGTGCCGTTGGGGCCGCAGTTCCAGAGCTGGATGGCGGTCACGGCCCGGAAGCCGACCGAGGAGGAGACGCGCGATCTTCGATTCGCGTGGCGCGTCACCCGGCACGTGATCTCCAATGCGATCGTCATCGCACGCGATGGGCGGACGTTGGGCATCGGGGCGGGGCAGTCCTCGCGCGTGGACGCCGTGCGGTTGGCGCTCCTCAAGGCCGAGCGCGCTGGGCACGACGTCCAGGGCGCGGTCCTCTGCTCCGACGCCTTCTTTCCCTTTCCCGACTCGGTCGAGATGGCCGCGAAGGCGGGCATCACCGCCATCGCGCAGCCGGGAGGCTCCGTGCGCGACGAGGAATCCATCGCGGCGGCGGAGTCGCGCGGGGTGTCCATGCTCCTGACCGGCGAAAGGTGCTTCCTCCATTGAGCCACGAGCTCTTACTCATCCTGGACTACGGTTCCCAGTTCACCCAGCTGATCGCGCGCCGCGCGCGCGAGCTGGGCGTGTACGCCGAGATCGTGGACCCGCGCATGAAGCGCGCCGAGATCGAGCGGCGCTCCCCGAAGGGCATCGTGCTCTCGGGCGGACCCATGAGCGTGCTCGAGGAGGGCGCCGTGGGACTCGACGAAGGGGTGCTGACGCTCGGCATCCCGGTGCTCGGGATCTGCTACGGCTTCCAGCTCCTCGCGCGCGACCTGGGCGGCCGCGTGACACCGAGCGCACGCCGCGAGTACGGCGAGGCGACGCTCGCGGTCGAGCGGGAGGGACGCCTCCTCGCGGGCGTGGATCCCACGAGCCGGGTGTGGGCCAGCCACGGGGACGTGGTGGAGTCCATGCCGCGGGGGTTCACGCGTCTCGCACGCACCGATTCCGTGGAGGTCGCCGCGGTCGAGGATCCGGAGCGAGGGGTCTACGCGGTCATGTTCCACCCCGAGGTCGCGCACTCCACGCAGGGCACGCGAATCTTGCGCAACTTCCTCTTCGAGGTATGCGGCTTCCACGGGGACTGGACGATGGGGCAGGTGCTGAACGAGTCCGTCGCGAAGATTCGAGCGCAAGTCGGGAAGCGCCGGGTGCTTTGCGCCCTCAGCGGCGGCGTGGACTCGTCGGTCGTCGCGGCGCTTCTCCACCGGGCGATCCCGGGCCAGGTGATGGCGGTGTTCGTGGACCACGGCCTCCTGCGCCTCGGGGAAGCGGATCAGGTCGGTCGCTCCATGGGTGAGATCTTGGAGCACGACCTCGTGACGGTGGACGCGAGCGAGCGTTTCTTCGAGGCGCTGCGCGGGGTCGAGGACCCCGAGCAGAAGCGAAAGATCATCGGGGCCCAGTTCATCGAGGTGTTCGACGAGGCGGCGAGCGAGCGCGGTGGGGCGGAGTTCCTGGCCCAGGGGACCCTCTATCCGGACGTGATCGAGAGCACCTCCACGCGGGGGCCCTCGGCCAAGATCAAATCGCACCACAACGTGGGGGGGCTCCCCGAGCACATGAAGATGGAACTTGTGGAGCCGCTCCGGGAGTTATTCAAGGACGAGGTGAGGGAGCTGGGGGGGCTCCTGGGTCTCCCCCCCGCCGTCGTCCGCCGTCACCCCTTTCCGGGCCCGGGCCTGGCGGTCCGGATTCTGGGACCCGTGACCCCGGAAGCAGTGAAGACGCTGCAGCTTGCGGACGATATATTCATCACCGAGTTGCGCCGGGCGGGGCTCTATGATCAAGTATGGCAGGCGTTTGCGGTCCTTCTTCCCGTCCGCACGGTGGGCGTCATGGGGGACGGCCGGACCTACGACCAGGTCGTGGCGCTGCGCGCCGTCACATCGAGCGACGGGATGACGGCGGACTGGGCGCGGCTCCCGGACAGCTTCCTGGCCCGGGTATCGTCTCGGATCGTGAACGAAGTCGCCGGGGTCAATCGCGTCGTGTATGACATCAGCACCAAACCTCCCGCGACGATCGAGTGGGAGTGAGCTTCTGCCAACTCGTATCCGGGAGGTTTTCTTGAAGCGAAGGGATTTCGCCGCGCTCGTGTCCTTCACGCTCGCGCTGGCCGCGCTCTCCGGGGCCACGCCCCGTGAAGCGCGGGCCGCCGGCGTCTCGCCCCGCATCCTCGCGGCCGCCCGCGGCACTCCGGACGAGGCGCGCCTGACGCAGAACGCTCAGCGCTATCAGTTGAGCCGCGCCTGGGGCGTCGACCGGATCTACAAGCAGTTCGCGCTCGACATGGCGAAGTACCCCCGCGACGGCGTGGCCCACCGGAACATCCTCGTGGTCCTCTGCGATTTCGACGGCGACTCGTTCGGGGGCGCGGTGCACCCCGGCGCCGCGAGCACGCCCGGCTACTACCAGAAGCTCCTGTTCAGCGACGATCCCAATGACGGGATCATCAGCCTCCGCGAGTTCTACAAGATCAACTCGCACGGAAGGCTCATCATCTCGGGCCGCGTGACCTCGGACTGGCTCACCATGCCGCATTCCTACGCGTACTACGCGAACGGTGCGTCCGGTCTGGACTTCGGCTCCTATCCGCGAAGCTCGCAGAAACTGGCGGAAGACGCGATGGATGCCGCGTACGGCTCCTTCGGCCGGGACCTGTCCTTCTTCGACAACGACGGACCGGACGGCATTCCCTCGAGCGGCGACGACGACGGCTACGTGGACGCGGTCATGGTGATCCATCCGGGGCAGGGCGCGGAGATCGCGCCGGTGATCCAGGAGCCGAATCTCCTCTGGTCGCACGAGGCGGGGATCAGCATCTACCAGGATTGCCCGCCGCCGAGCAGCCCGGATTGTCTTCCGGGCGAGCAGCTGGGAAGCAAGCGCGGCTTCCTGTACACGATGACCGGCGAGTACAACTATGCCCCCGGCGACAACGCGAACGGGACCTACTGTCACGAGTTCGGCCACACGCTGGGGCTGGCCGATCTCTACGAGTTCAGCTCGTGCGGGAATCAGGTCGGGAGCGGCCTCGGCGTCTTTTCGCTGATGAGCCTCGGCAATTACCTTCCGCTCAATCCCGCCAGCGCGCAGGGCACCCGGCCGGGGAATCTGGACCCCTGGTCGCGCGCCTTCCTGGGATTCGAGCAACCCACGGTCGTCACAGGCTCGGGGCACTACACGCTTCCGCCTCTGACCCGCGGTGGAAGCGCCCTCAAGGTCTGGAAGAACGGACAGCCCGGCACCGAGTACTACCTCGTGGAGAACCGGATCCAGGAAGGTCCCGATCAGGGTCTCCCCGGTGGGGGCCTTCTCATCTACCACGTGGACGACACCCTCATCGACAATTGCCGCGATTGCGACAACACCTCGTGCCTGGATCCGCTCGCGCCGCACTACCGCATCGCCGTGACGCAGGCGGACGGACTCTCCCAGCTGGAGGCGCCGACGCCCGCGAATTTCGGAGACGCGAACGATTTCTTCCCGGGGGGTCTGGCCAAGCGGTCCTGGACGCAGGCCACGACGCCCAGCTCGCGCGAATACTCGGGGCTGGACACGGGAATCCGGATGACCAACATCCTCGGGGCCTACGACAACGCCGACACGGCCTCGTTCGATCTATCGGTTTCGCTCACCCCCGACATCCAGGTGAGCGGAGTCACGGTGCGTGACGCGGGCGCGGGAAACGCGAACGGCATCCTCGACAACGCGGAGACCGACTCGCTCGCCGTCACGGTCACGAACGCGGGGACCGCCTCGGGCGCCCTCACGCTGACCCTCACCACCGCCGACGCGGGGATCACGGTCGTGGACGGGTCCTCGAGCGCGGGTGCCCTGACCACGGGCGGCACGGGAGCGATCGCCACGCCTTTCGTGATCACGGTCGGGACGTACGTCACGCTCCCGCATGCGGTGACGTTCACGCTGAACTGGAACGATGGGACCTCCTCCGGCAGCCAGACCTTCACCCTCACCGTGGGCATGGGCACGGGACTCTCGGGGGACTTCGAGTCGGGATTGGGAGGCTGGACCTCTGGCCCCGTGGCTCCCACCGCGATCAACGAGTGGCACCTCTCGGCGACCCGCGCGTACGGCGGCTCGACGACGAGCATGAAGGTGGGGAGCACGCAGGATCCGTCCTCGGGGGCCTCGAATGAGGCGAAGACCTACGCGAATTCCGAAGACGCGGCGCTGGTCTCGCCGATGTTCTACCTGCCGGCGAACTCACAGCTCGCCTTCTCCTCGTGGATCGACGCCGAGACGAACGGTGGAACGATGGCGTTCGACGGCGGCCGCGTGGAGATCTCCGTCCGCGGAGGACCCTGGACGCCTCTGCACGTGGACGGCGGCTACGACCATCAGATCACCTTCGACTCCGGCGCGACGCTCCGGGGAGACGACGTCTTCTCGGGCTCGCCCCAGGCCTGGCGCCGGGTGGTCGCGGATCTGTCCGCCTATTCCGGTCCGGTTCAAATTCGATTCCGGTTCTCGAGCAACGAGATCGATCAGCCGTTCGATTTCAACTCGGGGCTCCTCGCCCGCTTCTACGAGGGCTGGTACGTGGACGCGGTCTCCGTAGGTCCGCGGATCGACCCGGGGCCCCCGCGACGCGTCCTCGCGCTCAAGGGCGGTCCGAATCCGTTCCGGGTCAAGAACGGCTTCACCTCTTCGGTCACGTTCCGGTTCAGCGCGGCCGACGGGCTTCCGCACCCCGGCCTCGTGCCACAAGTGAAGATCTACGATCTCAGCGGGCGGCTGGTGCGCACGCTCGATGCCGCGCCGGACGGACTCATCGCGAGCGAATTCCGGGCGAGCTGGAACGCCCAGACCTTGAAGGGCGGGCTCGCGGCCTCGGGCATCTACTTCGCGAAGGTCGACATCCTGGGCCACACCGAGAGCATCCGCCTGGTCCTGCTCCGGTAGCGCGTTGATCTTCGGGCGGGGCGTGTGGGTGGGGGCCGCGATCGCCGTATTCCTCCACGCCCCCTCCGTTCTCTCGGCCCCCGCTTCTCCGCCTTCCGTTCCGGCGGTCTCCCACGGCCCACGCGAGATCCTGGCCGCCCGCGCGGCGCGCGAGTCGGCGCGCCAGGCATGGCTGCGGGAGCGATGGAGCGGCTCCTTGTCGGCCCTGCGCCGAGCCCAGGTCCGTCTGGACCAGGCCTCCGATCGATACAGCAGCACGCTCGATCGCGTTCCGCTGCCGTCCACGGTTCCGCCACGCGAGCGTGCCGCCTGGACCGAGGTCGCGATGGATCTCGCCGAGCGGGGCGCCTGGGCGAAGGCACTGGCCCTCCTCCGTGGCCCGCTCGATTCGCCCGTGGCACTCCTTCCGGTCGAGGCCCTGGCGGCGGGGTCGGCGGAGTCGCCCGCCGCGGGGTTCCGAGTGCTGGCCTGGAATCCCGATCGCGCGCCCGAAGGGGCCAAGGGTTTGGACGAGGCGGAACTTTTCGTGGCGGCGAACCTCTCGGATTCCGCGGGGATCCCGAGATCGGCGCGGTCCGCGCGATGGCTCCTCCTCGAAGACGGGCGTCCCCTGATCGCGCGCTCATGGGCCCGGCTGTCGCTGGTACGTTCCCTTGCCGCCTCCGGGGAACCTCTGCTCGCGCGGGAGATCCTCGCTAGAGCGTCGTCCCGAACCAGCCAGGAAACCCTCCTTCTCGCGGACCTGACCGCGGCGGCCCGGGACACCACGTCCGCGGCGCGCCTCCTGGTCGCGACCGCGGCGCGAAGCGACCTGGCCACGGCGGACCGCTACGCGGCCGCGAAGAGGGCGGGTGGGTGGCTCCTGGGCCCGAACGCCGATTCGCTGGGGGAGCGCGAGTGGATGGGCCTCCTGCGCTCGCTCGCCGACGTCGGAGAACCCTCGCTCTCGCTCCGTCTCCTGGACGCCCGCCGGAAGGTGGCGCCGGATCCGGTCGCCGCGGCGGATCGGGAGGATCTCCGGGCTTCGTTGCTCTACAAGGCGCACCGCTACGAGGCCGCCGCCGGCGCCTACCGGAATCTCCTCGCGCGCGGGAAGCGCCCCGGGGCGGCCCGCGCCGACCTGGCCCTGGGGCTCGCGCGCTCGCTGCGCGCGCAGAAACTCTTCGATTCCGCCGACGCCGCGTTCGTGAACGCGACGGTGCTGGACAGCACCGGAGCGACGCGGGAAACCGCCGCGTGGGAGCGCGCGCGCGAATGGGAGGACCAGAAGCCGCCGCGCGACGCCGCGTTGGTGCTGCGGTGGGCGCGCGCGCGGATCGCCACCTCGAGTTCGGCCGCGATGGC
>JBGPMB010000058.1:0-15182 GCA_041486775.1 Candidatus Eiseniibacteriota bacterium
ACCGGCGCCGCAGCGCGAGGACCGGGGGAATCGCGACAACCGGGATCGCGGCGACAACCGCGACAAAGGGAACAAGGATCAGGGCGGCAATCGCGACCAGGGGAACAAGGACCAGGGTGGCAATCGCGACCAAGGCAACAAGGACCAGGGCGGCAGCCGTGACAGGGGCGATAACGGGGACAAGAGCGATCGCGGGGACCACAGCGACAAGGGAGACCGCTGGGGCGACCGCCAGCGCAGCCGGTGACCGGCGTTGACCGGGGCGTGCGATCACGGCTACACTCGTGAGGTGCGATTCGGTAGGCCCCGGCCCAGTCGGACGTTCGCGTTCCTCCTGGCAATCTCCCTAACGCTCCTGACGCAAACGGCTTCGGCCGTGCCGCCGGTCCCTGGGAAGCACGGACTTCCTGGGCCGCGAGAGGGATTTTCCACTGCACGATTGAGGCCCGACTTCGCCCTCCTTCCCGGGCGCGGGCAGCGCATCAGGACCGAGACGCAGGCCGCCTACCGCGTTCTGGCGGTCCGAGTCGCGTTCAGCGATACCCCCATCGATTCCTCTTCCGCCTATTACAACCGTCTCCTCTTCTTCATGAACCAATACTGGAGCCAGGTCACGGGCGGGCAGGTGACGATCCAGCCCACGCTCTGGGACTCCGTGTTCACGCTGCCGCAACCGATGGCCTACTACGGGAACGACGACCGCTTTCAGGAGCGCGTCGTGTTTCTCGTGCGGGACATGGTCGCGCTCGCGGATTCCACGATCGATTTCCGTGCCTACGACAGCATCGTGATCTTCCACGCCGGGCAGGGGCAGGAAGCGGACATCCTCGATAACAGCCGCGATCAGATCTGGTCGGCGTTCGTGACTCAGGAGGACTTCCGCACCGTGCTGGGGCCGGATTCGACGGGCGCCATCGGCATCAAGACGAACGACGCGATCACGCCCGGGAATTTTCTCCGCGTGAAGGAGGCGGTGGAGCTTCCGGAATCGGAGAGCCAGGACGGCGGTGTCTTCGGAATGACCGGCGTTACCTGCCATGAGTTCGGGCACCAGCTCGGATTACCGGACTTGTACGACACCAACGGCGACGTGAACGGCTCCTCGCAGGGGCTCGGAGCCTGGGACATCATGGCGACCGGCGTCTGGAACGCGAACGGATTC
The DNA here is from genome assembly GCA_041486775.1 of Candidatus Eiseniibacteriota bacterium. Lineage (GTDB taxonomy): Bacteria > Eisenbacteria > RBG-16-71-46 > SZUA-252 > SZUA-252 > WS-7. The sequence continues at coordinate 1,163 of JBGPMB010000058.1, forward strand.
GTCCCGTGCGAGCCCAGCGCCTGGAGCAAGGCGTTCCTGGGCATCCTCCCGACGACGCGCGCCTTGGCGGACCAGACGGTGACGCTGTCCGAGGTGGAGCGCCCGGTGGGCCCCAATCCGAGGATCCTCGAGATCCCGGTCACCCAGAGCGAATACTTCCTGCTCGAGAACCGCGAGCAGGACCCGAACCACAACGGCAGGTTCGATTTCGACGACGTGAACGGGGACGGGTCGTTCGATTTCTATACCGACAGTTATCAGGGCGCCGAGTTCGACTACTTCCTTCCGGGCGACGGCTCGGGCTCCGGTCTCCTGGCCTATCACGTCGACGAGTCGAAGCTGGCTTCGGGCCTCACGCTCAACATCGTGAACGGCGACCGCGATCGCAAGGCGGTCGACGTGGTGGAGGCGAACGGGATCCAGGATCTGGACGATCCGCCCACCGGGTTCAACGGTGGAAGTCCCGACGACGTGTTCCGCGCCGGGTGGCGGGATCACTGGACCCCGTCCACGAATCCCTCGACCGAGGCGTACGGACACATCCGGACCGGTATCTCCGTCACGAACATCAGCGCGGCCGATAGCCTCATGACCTTCGATCTGTCCTTCGACCGCCAGAAGCCCGGGTGGCCCGTGACGATTGGAGGGCGCGCCCGGAACGGCGGCGTCCCGCCGCTCGCGGCGGATCTGAACGGGGACGGACTTCTGGAGCTGATCGTCCCCGTTCAGCGCCTCAACAACACCGGGGCGGTCTACATCTTGGAGCCCAACGGCAACGACCTGCTGGACACCGACGCGAATCCGGCGACCCGGGATGCCTTCCTCACGACCCGGACCGGCGTGAGCGCCACTCCCTGCGTCGGCGACATCGACGGCGATGGAAGACTCGAGGTCATCATCCAGACGCTGGACGGGGCGATCTATGCCATGCACGCCGACGGCACCGAGGTCCTGGACGGCGACAACAATCCCGCGACCCTCGGCGTGCTGGTGCCGCCGAATCCCGCCCTCGGGGGAGGCCAGCCGATCCTGGCGGATCTGGACGGAGACGGCGCCATGGAGATCATTCGCGGCCGCAACGCCAACGCAACCGGAGGCTCGTTCCTGACGGCGTACCGGGATTCGCTGGGGCACATCACCAGCTACTCGATCCCGGTCGGAGGGTCCACGCTGACGCCCCCCGCCGCGGCGGACCTGGACGGCGATGGTCTGCCCGAGATCGTCGTGGCCGGCATCCGGACCTCGCCCGGAGACGACGCCTTCAACGAGCTCTCGATCGCCAACTGGGAGATCTTCAACGATCCGCTCCTGCCGACGGAATCGGACGATTACGCGGCGTACCTCGTGAAGCCCGGGACCTACTCCGCGCCGATCCTGGCCGACCTCAATCGCGACGGGAAACCCGAGGTCGTGGTCTCCGACCGGAACGGCTCCCTGCATGCCTTCGACTTCACGTTCGCGCCGCACATCGGGGGAGATTTGCCCTCGCAATATGTCTCCGCGGTGGAATTGCCGGGCTGGCCCACCGCCGGCATCGAGCGTGGTGCGCTCTCGGAGGTCTCGATCGCCGATCTGGAGCACGACGGGCACCCCGAGGTGATCCATGCCGGAGGCGGGTGCCGCATCGCGGCGGCGCACTACAGTGGCTCGCCCCGGAGCGGATTCCCGATCGCGGCGCAGGACGTCCTGGCGCCCGCGGATTCCACGGCGTTCTGGCCGCCGCTCGTCGCCGACGTGGATCAGGACGGCATTCTCGACGTGATTCCCATCCTGCCCGACGGGACCAGGCCGGCGTTCCGCGCGGACGGAAGCAGGATCGCGAGCTTCGGCGAGCTGGGGAGCACGGGAGCGGGCTCGCCGCCGATGCTGCTCGACCTCGACAACGACGGCACGCTCGAGTGGATCGAGACCTTCGACCAGGTTCCCTCCGACCCGCGCGTGCAGATCGACGTGCGCACCACCACCATCCCGGCATCCCCCGGCACGGTGGCCTGGGGCCAATATCGCTTCGACGCGACCCGCGCGGGGTTCGTGCCGTCCGGCCCCGCGGGGCCCGCGGCCGGGACCTCGATCCTCTCGCAGGTGTATGCCTACCCGAACCCCTCGCACTCGGGGACCACCTACATCCATTACAAGCTCTCGGGGGACGCCCGCGCCGTGCGGCTCAAGGTGCTGGATCCATCGGGAAAGGTGGTGGGGGAGCCCACGACGGGCCCCGCCGACCTGCTCGGCGCGGCCGAGCATGCGATCCGGTGGGACCATGCCGCGCACGCAAGCGGTGTCTATGTGTGCCGCGTCGAGGTCGAATCGGGCCGCGGCGTCGAAGTATCGTTCGCCAAACTGGCCGTGGTCCGATGACTCCACTCGAGGAGAAGCCCATGCATCGGTTGTTGAGTGCTCTTGCCCTTTCGCTCGCGCTGCTCGCGATGAACCCGATTCCGCGAAGCGCCCAAGCCGCCGCCGGCGAGGCCGGATTCGCGTTCCTGAAACTCGGCATCGGGGCTCGCCCCATGGCCATGGGGAGCGCCTATGTCGCGCTCGCCGACGATCCGACCGCGGTCTACTGGAACCCCGCCGGGCTCGGCGGCGCGGAAGGGGCGCAGGTGACCGTGATGCACAACGAGTGGATCCAGGACTTCCGCCAGGAGTTCGCGGGGCTCTCGCGCTCCTTCGGCGCCGGAACGCTCGGCCTCGGCGTCTCGGGCTTCTACACCTCCGAATTCGAGAAGCGCGACGACGTGGGGAATCTCATCGGACATTTCGGATTCAACGACTTCGCGGTCACGGGCGCCTTCGCGCATCGCTTCCCGCACCAGGCGACGGGCGGCGTGGCGGTGAAGTTCATCCGCGAGATGATCGACCAGGAGACCGCGACCGCGGTCGCCTTCGATCTGGGGACCCGGGTCGGGCTGGGCAGGACGGGCGTGTCGCTGGGCGCCGCGGTCCAGAACCTGGGCGGCGAAGCGAAATTCATCACCGAGTCCTTCCCGCTGCCGCGAACCATCCGGGCGGGAGCGGCCCTCACGCGGGCGATTCCGAGCATGCACGGGAAGGGCGTCCTGAGCGCGGAATACCGGAAAGCGCGAGGGGACGACTCGCGTTTCCAGGTCGGGGGAGAGTTCGAATACAAGGCGCGCCTCGCGCTCCGCGCGGGAGCGAAGTTCGGGTACGACGACGAGCGCGCGAGCTTCGGGCTGGGCCTGATCCAGCGCCGCTTCAGCTTCGACTACGCGCTGGTACCGTTCTCCTCGAACCTCGGGACGACCCACTTCGTCTCGGTCAACGCGCGCCTCTAGCGGCCACCGGCGTGTCCCGAAAGTCTTCGAGCCGGAAGACCCCGCCTTCCAGCCGCGCGTAGGTCCGCCTCTCGATCCAGTCCCCCAGCACCAGGAGCTCGCCGTCGCTCTCGCGCCGGTGCACCGGAACGTGGTAGTGCGCGAGCACCAGCGCATCGTACCCCTCGTGGAACACCGGCCCGGCGATCGTACGGAGCAGCCATTCCTCGCTCCGCCGCGCCCGCGGGGCATGATGGCGGCTGGTATGCGACGTGAGGGTGGCGAGCGGAATCCCGATGTCGGGATGAATCCACCGAAAGAGCCCGCGCGCCAGCCCGTTCCGGAGCACCGATTTCAAGATCTTGTAGCCGTGGTCCCCGGGCCCCATGCCGTCCCCGTGCGCCAGGAGGATGCGCCGTCCCTGGATGTTCAGCGGAAGGGGCGCGTCGGTGAAAGCGACGTCCAGCTCGCGGCGGAGATAATCACCGATCCAGAAATCGTGATTTCCGCCGACATAAGAGACCAGGAGCCCCGCGCGGCGCAGTTCCCCCAGCTTCTGCAGAACCGAGACGTAACGCTTGGGGACGGTGTGGCCGTATTCGAACCAGAAGTCGAAGAGGTCGCCCCCGACATAGAGGGCCGCCCGCTCCTCGAGGACGATGTCGAAAAGGCGCAGGAGGTCGCGCTCACGGGCGCGATTGGAGTCGGCAGGGCCCTGGCCCAGATGGGCATCCGCGACGAAATAGGCGCACCGTGGTTCGGGCATGCGGCGTCAGTATAAGGGGCGTAGTCCCATGGGCAAGCGCGCTTCGATCGATTTAGGGGCGGGAACCGCCCGGCCCCGGATGCGGTACTACCAGCTTGACAGCGAGCCCCCCGACTTCCTAGATTGGGCAAAGGGCAATATATTGGGATTTGAGAGGTTATGACGACCACTCCGAGTTTTTGGGACCGCGTTTCGGACGAGTTTCGCACCGCGTCGGGCAAGGCCCGCAACGAGGCGAAGCGAGCCGTCCGGACAGGTGTGCTCCAGATGGATCTCGTCTCCCTCCGCCGCGACCGGAGCCGGGCGCAGGCCCACTTAGGCGAGCGCGTGCTCGCGCTGTGGAGCACGGAGAAGCTGGAGAGCGTTGCCGCGGATCCCGAAACACTTCGCCTCAAAGCCCTCGTTCAATCGATCGAAGGATTGATCGCCGCCAAAGAGCAGGAGCTCAGGGATGTCCGGTCCCGGCCTGCCGACGCGGCTCAAACCCAGTAAGGCCCCGCGTCCGGTCGGACGCACGTCGAGATGGAGGAGGTAGAAGGAATGGAATCGAAGGAGACTATCCGTGCCGCGAAGGTGCTCACTCTTGCGGGCGGGATCCTGGTGCTCGGCATCGTCATGGGATTCATCCTCTCGGGGAACTTGAGCCTCTCGCCCACGATCCAGGCGCGCGAAGCCAGCATCCCCGCGGTGAATTCGCTCGATAGCCCCTTCACGCAAATCGCGGACAAGACGCTGCCCGCGGTCGTGACCATCGAGACCAAGCGCGACGTCCAGGGCGAAGGCTCGCCGCAATTCAATTTCGAAGGCCCGTACGGGGATTTCTTCAAGCGCCTGTTCCCCGATCAGCCGAATCAGGGCCAGCCGAATCAGGGCCAGCCCAACCCGGGCCAGGGCCAGGGTCAGCCCCGGTCGCCGCACCCGCAGCGGGTTCCGAGCAGCGGCTCGGGTTTCATCATCGAGAAGGACGGCCGGATTCTCACGAACAACCACGTCATCCGTGATGCCTCCGACATCACGGTCATCCTGAACGACAAGCGGAAGTTCAAGGCCAAGGTGGTGGGAACGGATCCCAGCACGGACGTCGCGGTCATCAAGATCGACGCGGACGGCGACCTCCCGGTCGTGCCGCTGGGCGACTCGGAAAACGTCCGGATCGGCGACTGGGCCATCGCGATCGGAAACGCGCTCGGCGAGCTCTCGGGCACGCTGACCGTGGGCGTGATCAGCGGCAAGGGCCGCACCAATCTCTCGATCGTGGGAGGCGCGCCCGCCTATCAGGATTTCCTCCAGACCGACGCCTCCATCAATTTCGGAAACAGCGGCGGCCCGCTCCTCAACATCCACGGAGAGGCGATCGGCATCAACACCGCCATCAACCCTTCCGGGGAGGGAATCGGGTTCGCCATCCCCATCAACATGGCGAAGCACATCTCCGGACAGCTCATCGCCCATGGCCGCGTGACGCGCGGCTGGCTGGGCATAGCACCTCAAGAGTTGACACCGGAGCTTGCGGATTCGTGGGGGCTTCAGAACGTCTCCGGCGTCCTCGTCGGCAGCGTGAACTCGAACACCCCCGCCGACAGCGCGGGATTCCACGTGAAGGACGTCATCACCGAATTCGACGGTCAGAAGGTCTCCGACGTGCAGAACTTCCGCCTCCTGGTCGCAGACACGCCGGTCCACAAGAAGGTCCGGGTGCACGTGCTTCGCGACGGGGTTGCTCAAGATCTCTGGGTGCGGCTGGGCGAGCGTCCGGACGAGAAGACCATCGGACAGCGGAACGTGCCGCCGACCGAGCTCCTCGGACTGTCCGTGGAGCCCGTGACGGGTGATTTCGCGAAGGAGAACAATGTCCGCGAGAAGACCGGGGTGGTCGTCACCGACGTGGGCCAGGGCAGTCCCGCGGACGACGCGGGCCTGCAGCGCGGCGACATCATCAAGGAAGTGAACGACACGAAGATCAAAGACGTTTTCGATTACAATGCGGCCATCGATCGGGCGAAGGCCAAGAACCCGAAGAAGCCGATCGTCCTGCTCGTGAAGCGGGGCGATTCGACCCAGTTCCTCGCGGTGGACCCGGAAGGATGATTTCGAGCTGAAGACGATTCGTTCCCAACCAGAGTCGAGGCCCGGCCTGTCCCCCCGAAGACGGGGGTCCTGGACGGGCCTCCTCATTTTGACTCTCGGGGCCGGAATGCTCCTGGGCGCCGCGGGTTCGCCCGCGGCGACGAGGACGCCTCCGCGCGCGCCGAAGCCGGCGCCGGAGCTCGTCCGCATCCGGTTCTGGACGGCCCCGGACCACACGCGTCTCGTCTTCGATCTCTCCGGCCCGCCGCCGGTCGAGCCGCGCTTCAGGCTCGCGGGTCCGACGAGCTACGAGATCGTGATGCCCCGCATGGGGAAGTCTCTCGCCGTGACCTCCGAGTTCGTGGGGGACAGCCTGGTCGCGGACATCTTCCCGGCGGTATCGGATTCGGGTGTCGTCGTGCGCGTGGGCTTGAAGCAGCAGACCACGCCCCTCTCCTTCGTTCTCGCCGCCGCCGATGGAGTCCCGGACCGCATCGTGATCGACGTCCCGTCGCCTCCCAATCCCCAGGCCGAGGCGAACCTCCAGCAGCAGGTGAGCGAGGCCCGAAAATCGAAGCGGCTCATCGTCGCCATCGATCCCGGGCACGGAGGGGACGACACGGGCGCGCTCGGCTATCGGCACCTGCCCGAGGCGGACATCGTGCTGGCCATCGCCAAGAAGCTCAAGGCGGAGCTGGAGGACATCCCCGGGGTGAGCGCCGTTCTCACGCGCTCGGGGGACTACTTCGTGCCGCTCCGGAAGCGGATCGACATCGCGCGGAAATTTCAGGCCGACGTCATGATCAGCATCCACTGCAACGCGAGCCGGAACCGTGACGCCACGGGGACGGAGGTCTATTTCCTCTCCCTCACGGGGCAGACCGACGAGGCGTCCCGGTCGCTGGCGGAAGCGGAGAACGCGGCCGACCTGATCGGCGGGGTCCCCCCGCAGGCGGGAGAGGACCTGCTCGGGATTCTCTTCGATCTGCGCCAGAACGACACGGTGCGCCGGAGCAGCGAGCTGGCCGAAAACCTGGAAGACGCGCTCCGGGACGAGGACCGGCTGACCACGAGGGGCGTGAAACAGGCGGGCTTCGTGGTCCTCAAGGCTCCCGATATCCCCGCGGTGCTGGTGGAGACCGCGTTCATCACGAACCCCCGCGAGGCGGCCATGCTCAAGGACTCGCAGTTCCAGTCCAAGGTGGCGGAACGGCTGGCCGGGGGGGTCCAGGAGTACCTGAAAAACCACGTCCGGAGCGCCTCCAATTAGTTGGAGGGGCCGGGGCGGGAGGGGTGTACAATTCCTTTGCGTCACGAACCGCACCCGTACAGTCGGAAGGAGATCTGCCATGAAGCGTAATGCATTGATCGTCACCGCCGTGCTCGGCGTCCTGTGTCTCGCGACCTCGGCCTGGGCCGGTGGAGCCTCCTGTTCCGGAAAGGCGGAGGGCGCCTCGAAGGCCTCGAAGGAAGGAGCGCACTGCACGCTGGGCGCCTCGAAGGAGACCGCGGCGGGCGGGCATTGCACCGGCGTGAACGGCGCCTCGATGACGTCGAAGGGACAGTGCCCCTTCGGCGCGAACAACGCGGTGTTCAGCTTCGCGGTCCAGAACGCGCACTGCGGCGCGTGCGTGGAGAAGATCCAGAGCGCGGCGCTGGCGCAGAAGGGCGTGTTTTGCGCCAAGGTCGACCTGACCACGAAGACCGCCTACGTGGCGGGCGACAAGAAGCTGGATCAGCGCGCGATCGCGAAGGCCATCAATAACGCCGGCTTCCCCTGCACGTTCAAGGCTCAGGGCCCGAAGGTCCGTGCCGAGCTCGCGAAGATCATGGCCACGACCACCACGACCAAGAAGGACAAGGCCTGATCGCGTAGCGGCTCAAACGATCGAAAGCTCCGGGCGGTGCCCTCAAGGCGCCGCCCGTTTTCTTTGTTGGGGGAGGGACCTCGATTCGCTCGCGACGTAGACGCACGGCGAAACCGCGCTACTTCCGTTCTACGAACGTCCAGCGTCCCAGCACGGTCACGGAGACGATCGTGGGGCCCGGAAGGATCGACGGCGGTGAGGAAGGGGCCGCTATTGAAGCCATGCTGTATCTGTATGAATCGGAGACGTGAGGAGGTGCGGCGGTCCCCTGTGTCGTCACCTCAATCAGAGGCCCCAGCTGCCCGCCCGCCGCGTGAGCCATGACCTCAGCGTCGCCTCGTGCCTGCTTGACTGCTAGGGTCAGCGCTGCCTCGCGGGCGCTGTCGAGGCTAGAGACGCTAAAGGCGACCGTCTCGACTCGGTCGGCCCCCTTGTCGAGTACGCTCTCAACAATATTGCCCGCCGTGCGGGTCTCGCTGACGCGCACGCGAATGCGGTGCGTAGCGGTCGATTCCTTCGTGTCCTCCTTGCGCATACCACGTTTGAAGTCCCAAGACGGCTGAACGGCAAAGCCAGCCGATGTGATAGCGCTGTCCGGCACCCCCAGGGCGTGCAACGCCGCTAGGATGGGCCCCGTCCGCCGCGCACTTCCATTACTGGCCTCGGCCGCCGACCCGGCGCGGCTGAGGACAGTGAATTCAATCGTCACGCGGTCCGGCTGCACCTCGACCGACCCAGAGCCTGTGACCACGATGACGGACTCCCCAGCGACCGCGCTCCCGGTCGCGAGCGGCGCTGCGAGACTGACGAGTAACGCCACGCCAAGAACTGTTCCCCTGCCCATATGTATGCCCCCCCGTGCCGGCAGAATCACGCCTCCAGAGAGGGGGGAGGGGCCTCGATCGCCCGCGACGGAGTCTGCGCAGCTCATAGGTGATAGGACCAGTACTCCCGGAGCCGACGAAACATCTCATCGGCATTCGTCTCCTGACCTCTCCAGTACTTCTTACCACCTGCAATCAGAGCAATCAGTTCGCCGGTTCGGCTAAAGTATTCGTCTGCTCCGATGCTCCGGTGAAGCTTCCGGTCATAGCGCCCAAAGTCAAAGTGATAGAGTGCGCCTGTCGAATCGTAGGCCCATGTCCGGGTACCCGACGAGTCGACATAGCTACGCTCCTCCAGGGTGCTGTCACTGCGCCAGTAGTATGAAGGGCCACGTCGCCACGGCGGTTTTCCATTCTCAATGTGGCGAACGTAGCTCGCGCCATAGTTCCATCCAGCCGGGATCTCCGCGAGATCGGTCGCGCCAAGCTTTACCACGTCGGAATGACTCCCGGAGAACTCCAGGGTATAGGTCTTGCCGTCGAAGATGCGAGTCTTCGGCCAGCGTCTGACCTGCAGCATGCTGTCCGCGTCCTCAGGATAGGACGGCACACCAAGGCTGATCAGAATCACGACCTCCTTTACGTCGGCGGGGAGCCCAGACCACATTTCTTGCAGCACCGTGGCTCGGCTGCTACCTGTGGAGAGGAAGATCAGAAGTATGGCGAGGGTGAATCCCGCAGAGGACGATCTACAACCTGACATGTGGGAGCCTCTCTTGCCGGCTGCCACATCATACTGCGGACCATCGGCTCCGTCAGGCCTTATCCGGTTCAGCGAAGGGACCGGCCCCCCAAGCCACGCGCTGAGGCACCGGAGAGAAGGAGCGGAGCCGGGGTATAACCCGCCGGAGTCGGCTAACCTGCAACACGTCAAACCGCCCGACGAGGAAATCGTGTCGGCTCGACCTGGACTCCTCGTGAAGAACCTCATCCTACTTCTGCCTCTGGCTGCCTTCCTGGCGACCGTCGGGCCCGCCCATGCCCAGTACATGTATCTCGACACGAACGGCGACAGCCTCCATACGGACGCGGACGTCATCAATCCCTCGGCCCCTACGGTCGTCGACGTATGGCTAAGAACCGACGCGAATAGGGACGGATCCCCTGCGGTATGCGCGTCCGCGGCCAAACCGCTCACCATTTTCTCTTACGAATTCATTCTGCAGGCGACAGGAGGAACCGTCTCCTGGAGCCCCTGCACCATGGGTAATCACGCGTGTCTGGGGCAGAGGTCGGACTCCACCGATTTCGACTCCGGCCTCGCGGTCATCGATGGGCAAACGCCTGGTCTCTACAAGTTGGCCAGCATCTCAGTCAACGTCACAGGTGGCACACCTTCTATTCGCCCTGTGACATCGACGCACCTCGGGTACACGTACATAAATGGGTTTGGGTCACACTGTCCGGGAATCGGTCTCGGAAACACAATCCTTCTCGGCTCCGACTGGTTCGACATCGACGGAGCTCGCTACGGAGGCTGGTCCAGTCCGCCACAGCTCGCTCAGCCGGCGACCATGGTGCTCGCGGAGGGTTCGACGGCGGATCAGGACCTGACCGCGAGCGACCCCGACGGGTCCTTGCTTTCGTTCTCGAAGATATCAGGGCCCTCCTACGTGACCGTCTCCCCCAAGAGTTCTGTCCCAGGGGCCGCAGTCGCGGACTTGCATGTCGCCCCGGGCTACCTGGATGCGGGGAGGGGCCTGGGGGAGATCCGTGTAGACGATGGAGTAGGAAGTGATCTGAAAACCTTCGGGCTCGTCGTGACCAATGTGAACCGGGCGCCGGTCTTCGTTCCGGCGCATGATGTTTGTGTCGAGCAGGGGCAGGCCCTGACCACGTACGTCCAAGCTCAGGATCCCGACCGCGATCCCGTCTCAATCTCGGCGGAGGGCGTGCCGACCTTCGGGCAGTTCACGGATGCCGGTTACGGGTGGGCGAATCTGGCATTCCGCCCCACGGTGAACGATACACTGGGCACGAGCACGATGACGATCTCGGCGACCGACGGCTCCCTCATCTCCTCGGAGATCTTGGCGGTTCGCCTCAGAGAGCTGGGCGGCTGCAGCGGACGAGCCCCGTCCGTCGGATTGGTCGCGCCCAACCCGATGAATCCCACGGGTGGAACCCTTTACTTCTGGATACCGCAACCTGGCCACCTCAGGGTCACCTTGCACGACATGACCGGGAGATTGATACGAGTGCTGGTCGATCAAGGCTTCGCGCCGGCCGGAAACTATCGGTTTCCGATTTACGTGAAGACCGGGTGGACGACCTTCGACCTCGCTTCAGGGGTCTACTTTTACAGGATCGATTCTTCCAGCGGGGTCAAGGCGGGAAGATTCACCGTCGTGAGATAGGGATAACGACGAGGCCAATCAGGTAGAGACGCGAAGACCTCAGCGTGGTAGAGAGTGCTTGTTCAGTTAGCAGGCTAGCGCAGCGAGGTGATGGCCGTCGTAGTGCGGCAAGGAAGAGAGGCAGAGTTCATGGCCAAGCGACCAGCAAGAGCTCTCGCTATCATCGCCAGTGTTGCCGTTGCTCTTGCACTCCTCCCGTCCGCCAGGGCCGCTGCGCAGGTGGATCCTCCCCCGGTTCAAGTCAGGGTCACGAAATCGATACCGGGCCCTGGACGGGTGGTCTATCGATATGAGGTCTTGAATGGGAGCGCGTTTCCAATCACGGCCATATCGATTGGAAACGACCACTATTCCGATGAGACTGAGTTGGACGTTGCGCCTCTCGGATGGAATGGTGATTCGCTTCCCCAGACCCCGGCGTCCAGTGTCGAATCTCCGCCGAATTGGTCGTTCCAGTTCCTCCCGACAGAGGGCGGCGAGCCGGGCACGGCGGACTGGGACGCCTCGACCCCGGCTCAAGCCGTGATGGGCGGCGACTCCCTCGGCGGCTTCGCGGTCACCCTCCCCAAAGAAGCCCCTGCCTATGAGCAGGGGCACTGGACCGCATATCTCAATACGAACGAGGAGATTCTCTACTCCGGTTCCCTCCAATCCACCGGCGTGCCGGACGTTCCACCGTCGAGCCTATTCGCGAAGTCCGACTTGCGAATCAAACCGGCCCCGGACGGCGGAGCGATTGGGATTCAGTTTGTGAACCCAGTTGCCGGCGTCGCGAGCGTCGAGGTGTTTGATGCGCAGGGGCGGCCGGTGAGACGCTTGGCGGGCAAGCCGATGGCGGCCGGCAACGCATCCTTGACGTGGGATGGGCGAGATGAGGCCGGCAAGTCGGTGGCCGGAGGTGTGTACCTCGTGATGTTGACGACCCCTACGACCGTTCGGTTCGGGCGATTCTCCATCCCGAAATAGCGAGGGTCGACGCCGGGGCCCTGATGTGAGGGCACGACGCCGCCTCAGCGCGGCGTCGAGGGGGCGCGCCTCGGCTTCGGGTCGGTGTACCCCGAGAGGCGCTTGGCGAGCGCGCGGCGGCTCGCGGGGGTGTTGTCGAACGTGGTGATGAGCGTGCGGACCTCGTCCCACCCCTCGGCGACGTTCGGATTGAGCGAGGCGATCGCCACACTCTCCGGGAAGCGCTTGAGCCAGGCGCGCGCGATGGCCTCGTCCTCGGCCGAGAGCCTGCCGCGTGCGGCGAGCGTGATGAGCGCGGAGCCCTCGATCCGCTTGGGCCACGCGGCGGGATCCGTACCGATCTCGCGCACCGTCATGCCGTGGGCGCGGAGGAGATCCGCGATCGCGGCGCGAGACTGTGGCCGGTTCACCTCCAGGACGTCGACGGGATTTCGGAGCGGGATCCCCCCGGCTCCCTGCTTCAGCATGCGAATCGCGCCCTCGGCGATCCGGTCCAGCTCGTCGGGCGGGATGAGCTGACGGGCCTCGCGCTCGAGCGCGTCGGTCCAGGGGCGCGGGCGCGCCGCGCTGCCGGCCCGGAGCCCGCGGATCCGGGCCAGAGACTCCGCGATCCGCTCCTCGCTCAACCTTCCGGATCGGAGCGCCTCGCGCAAGGCGATGAGAGCCTCGTCGGGCCCGGGGGAGAGCTTGGAATACAGAAGAAGGTCGCATCCCGCCTCGATGGCGCGCACCGCGATCTCGCCGTGCGGGGCGATCGAAGTCACGCCCGCCATCTCGAGCGCGTCGGTGATCACCACCCCCGAGAACTTCATCCGACCGCGCAGGAGATCGGTCACGACCCTCCGCGAGATCGTCCCGGGCTTCGTGCGGTCGGGCTCGAACGCGGGGACGTGTACGTGGGCCGTCATGACCACCGGCACGCCGAAGTTCACGGCCGCCTCGAAGGGCCGGAGCTCGCGCAGATTCATGCGGGCCTCATCCGCGCTCACGATCGGCAGCGTGACGTGCGAATCGAGGCTGGTGTCGCCGTGGCCGGGGAAGTGTTTCACGACCGGGATGATGCCCGCGGCGAGCAGCCCCTCGATGGCGGCGCGCCCGCAGGCGGTCACGTGCGAGGCGGTGGTGCCGAAGCTCCGGATCCCGATCACGGGATTCAAGGGATTCGAGTCGATGTCGAGAACCGGCGCGAAATCGAGATTGATGCCGAGCGCCAGGAGGCGGCGCGCGGTCCGTTGCGCCAGATCCTTGACGAGCGGCGGCCCCCCGGCGGACGCGACGGCGCGCGCGGACGGCGGCACCTCCCAGAAGCCGGAAATCTGGGAGACCATGCCGCCCTCCTCGTCGGCGCTCACGAGCGCCGGCAGCTCCGGGCTTCCGATCGCCCCATGCACGGCGCGCGCGAGCCGCGCGGCCTGATCCGCGTCGGTGAAATTCGCGGCGAAGAGGATCACTCCGGAGGGCGCGATGCGGCGGAGGTCCGCCTCCACCTCGGGTGTGAGATCCGTCCCGGGGAGCCCCACGATCATCAGCTCGCCGAGCCTCGATTCGACGGGGGAGGCGCTCACTCGGTCTCCGTTTCCACGAGAAGCTTCCGGTAGCGGGCGTACACGTTCTCGGGGATCGTGCCGCTCTTGACCCCCTCGAGCACGGCGCAGCCCGGTTCCACCCGGTGCGTGCACGAGCTGAACCGGCAAGGACCGGCGTCGCGGATCTCCGGGAAGACCGAAGCGTACTCGGCGGTCGTCGTCTCGCCGAGGGAGACGCTGCGTACGCCGGGCGTGTCGATCACGTGCCCTCCTCCGGGCAGGGGATAGAGCTTGGAGCTGGTCGTCGTCTG
>JBGPMB010000059.1:0-15141 GCA_041486775.1 Candidatus Eiseniibacteriota bacterium
AGCGCTTCACGCTCACCGGCTCGGCTTCGCCGCTCCTCAATCCCGTCACCGACGACGATCCCGGGGCCTTGGGCCATCAGCTCCTCGCGGACTCCACGGGCGCCGTGCGCGGCTTCCTGCGCGTCGGCACCGCAGCCGGCTCCGGCGGCGCGACCGTGACGGCGGAGCGCCCCGGTTCGGGCGGACCCGCGGCCGCGACCGTGGCCGTCCACCTTCTCGCCGGCGCGCCCTCCGGCGCGATCACGCTCTCCGCTCCGGCCGATTCGCTGGCCGCGGATAGTACCGCCACCCTCGCGATCGGCGCCGGCGGACTTCACGATGGCGGAGGGAATCCGGTGCGGGACGGCGAGAAGTACACGGTCTCCACCACGCTGGGTGTCATCCAGACGCCCGACTTGGATCCGGCGACGCCGGGTATCCAGGTCGCGGCCGTATCGGGCGCGATCTCGGTCACGCTCTTCGGCGGCGACGTGCTGGGGACCGCGACCGTCACCGCGAAGGCGGCGCGGGACACGACCTCGGCGGGGAGCCTCGACCTGCGGCTGGTTCCCGGAAGCGTGAGCGCTTCCCGCTCCACGGTCGTCGCGGCGTCGCCCGCTCCGGTCGGCGCTTCCGGCAGCGTCGTCTCCGTCACGCTCCGGGACGGCCAGGATCACCCGCTCGCCGGCGTGCCCGAGGCGGCCGTCGTGGTCTCGGTGACCGGACTCTTCGCGACGGTGAGCGCGCTCTTGCCCTCGACCGACGCCTCGGGCCTGCTCGATTTCCGCGCCACCACGACCGCGGCCGGCACCGGGACGGCGCACGTCACCGCGCGCGGCGTCCCGCTTCTGGCCCAGCCCACGATCGTCTTCCAGCCGGGCGCGCTCGATCACTACACGGTCGCGGGCCCCGCCGGCCCTCTCACCGCGGGCACGGGCGTCACGCTCTTGGTCAACGCCTTCGATTCGTTCGGCAACGCGCTCCCAGGCGAAAGCGGCGACGTGCTTCGACCCACCGTGACCTCGGGAGCCGCCGTGGCACCGGATTCGGTCGTGCTCGCGTCGGGCGCGGCTTCGATCCCGGTCACTCCGACGCAGGCCGTCCCGCTCACCATCGTCGTGAGCGACGGGCCGCACTCGGTGACCTATGGGCCCGTGGCGGTGAATCCCTCGGGCGCCTCGACGCTCACGCTCGCTCCGGACTCGCTCTCGCTCGGCCCCGCGCAATTCCGGACGGTCACGGTCACGGTCCGCGATCCGCAGGGGAATCCCATCGCGGCCCACGCCGTCACGTTCTATCTGGGCGGACCGAGCGCGGCCGGGACGCTGGAATCGAACGGCGGCACGACGGGCGGGCCCGGGTCGCAGAGCGGCGTCACGAACGCCTCGGGCAAGCTCGCGGTTCGCTACCGCGCGCCGACAGTCGCGCCCGCGGCGGATTCCGTCTTCGTAAGCGATGGCGCGCTGGCCCCGACCGGCATCCGCGCGGCCACGTACCCAGGCGCGACCGCCTCGCTCCGGGTCACGCCTGCCTCGCTCGCCTGGATCGCCGGAGCGCCGGAGAGCGTGCGGGTCCAAGCCGTCGACGCGTTCGGGAACCTCGTGACCGCCGACGTCGCGACGGTGACGATGCGGCCCGCGGGCTCTGTGGTCTGGAGCCCCGCCTCGGGCGCGCTCGCCGCGGGGCAGTTCCTCACGGCGGGGCGCGACACGGTGGCGGAATCGATCACGATCGGCGCGGACCGCGCCGGTGGGTTGAGCGGCGCCGGTGGAAGCGCGACGGTTTCCCCCGGGGCGCCTGCCGGCGCCATCGCCATCGCGGCGACACGGGACAGCCTGACCGCGGACGGCCGGAGCGCCTCCACCGTCACCCTCGGGCCCGTCCGTGACGCGTTCGGAAATCTCATGGGCGCGGGCACGCTCGTAGGCGTGAGCGCGCAGGCGGGAACACTCCTCGGCTCGGACGCGAGCGTGGTCTTTCCGGGGCTCGACCTCGCGACGGGAGCGAACGCCCTCGCCACCGTGGTCCTGATCGCGGCGAGCGCGGCCGGCCCCGACACGCTCACGGCGGCCTCGCGCGCGGGTACGGCGGCGGGATCGCATGCGTTCACCTACGTGCCGCCGCCGTCGCTCTCGTATGTGGCGGGCTCGCTCTCGCCGGCGGCTGTCACGCCCGGGAGTGCTTCGTCCTTCTCGCTCCAGGCAAGGAACGTGGGCTCCGGCGCGATCCACATCGGCGCGGGATCCACGTTCGCGTTCGGCTCGGGCGCCACGACCTTCACGGCCACGCTCGTATCGGCGACGACGGTGGGAGCGGGCGCGACCGCGACTTTGGGCTTCGCGTCCGGCGCGGTACCGGCCGGGCTCGCCCCCGGTTCCTATGCTCCCAGCTTCCGCGCCATCGGCACCGATGCGACCGGCGCCGCGTTCGACTTCTATCTCAGCCTGGCGGGCGCCCAGGTGAGCGTGCTCGGCGTCGGCGTGGCCGCGGTGAGCGCTTCGCCCGATCCTGTCCCGTTGGGGTACTCGACCTTGTCCGTGGTGTTCGACGTGTCGAACGTCTCGGGCACGCCGGGGGATCTCACCGGCACCAGCGTGACTTACTCGGCAGGCGCCTTCATCACGGGCGCGCCGGCGCCGCCGCTCGGAACGACGATTCCCGCGGGCGCGACCACGAGGTTCACGTTCCCGGTCCAGGTTCCCTCGGGCGGGATTCTCTCCGGGACCACGGTGAACGCGACGCTCCAGGCGACGGTGACCTACGGCGGGAACGCGGTGACCGGGACGAACGTGGCACCGCTCTCGTTCCGGGTCGTCTCCGCCGCGCAGGTCGCGGCGGTGGCGGGAAGTAGCGCGCCGCCGCGGCTCCTTCGCGGCCGTACCGCGTCGCCGAGCGTTCGGGTCTCGAACACGGGCTCCGCGGCGGTGACGCTGAGCCGCGGGACGACCCGCCTCGTGCTCGACCTCGGCGCCACGACCCTCACCTCGGCCCTCTCCGCGAACACCGCGGTCGCGGCTTCGGATCAGGCGACGCTCGCGTTCGATTCCCTGGCGGTGCCGGCGGGCACCCCGAAGGGGCGCTACCGCGCGCGGCTCCTTCTCGACGGAATCGAGTCGGGACAGGCGTTCGCCGACACGGTTCCTTTCGCCCCGGACAGCCTGGACGTGGTCGACCCCGCGCTTCTCGCGGTGGTCCCGGGCTCGCTCACGCCCGCCACCGTCAGCGCGGGGCAGACGCGTCCCGTCTCGCTCACCCTTCGCAATACGGGAGACGTTCCGTTCGTCCTCGATCCCTCGACCGCGATCCGCTTCGGAGCGCCGGTCGCCGTCACGCGCACGCTGGGAGCGGCTCCCACGCTGAACGCGGGCCAATCGATCCCCCTGGCGTTCGTGGGCGGCGCTCTGGGCTCGTCCGGGTCGTCCGGCGTTGCCGCGGGCGCGCTCGACGTCTTCGGCCTGGAGGACGGAGTCCTCCGCGCGCAGAGTCTCGCCGCGGACAGCCTCCACGCGATGCAGCCCGCGGCGCTTCAGTACGTCGCGCGCTCCACCGCGCCCAGCCAGACGCGCCCCGGGGTGACGGTCGACCTCACCCTCGACGTTCGAAACGGGGGCGGTTCTCCGTTCGTGCTCGATCCGGCCGCGTCGCGGATCACCATCAGCGACGGGACCGACGTCGCGACCGGCCTCGGGGGGGCCGGCGTTCCCTTCGCCCTCGCCCCGAGCACCACGGCCACGCTCACCTTCCCGGCGGTCTCGATTCCCGCCGCGATGGCGAGCCAGCCTTACCGGGTCGACCTCTCGCTTCAGGGTACGGAATGGGGTCTCTCAGGCAGCGCCCAGGTCACCTCGCCCGACAGCGAGATCGTGGTCCTCCAGGCGGTCGCGGCGATCCAGGCCCGCTCGATCGACACCGCACCTCCGGTTCAGATCGCGGCGGGAGGCGCCCCGGCGCGGGTCTGGGGCGTGGAGCTCCAGCCGCTCGCGGCCATCGGCAGCGCCACGGGCGACTCGGTCCGCTCCGTCTCGATCACGGTGCTCACCGACGGCTCGTCGGCCGCGCCGCCCTCCGGCGCCGTCGCCACCATCGCGCTCCGGGACCGCGCGGGAACGCTCCTCGCGCAGAGCGCGCCCTCGCCCGGCGCGCCGAATCCGGTCGTTCTCAACCTGCCCACGCCGCTCGCCCTGGGGAACGCCCCGGAGTCGCTCTTCGTGGAAGCCGCCTTCCGCGCGGGCACGGCCGCGCAGCGCGTTGCCTTCCGGATCGCCCTGGCGGGAGACATCGTCGCCGTCGACGTGCTCACGGGAGGATTGGTTCCTCTCGTCGGCGGCGGAGGGCTCCCGTTCGCGGCGCTCACCTCATCGGACATCACGTTCTTCGACCGTCCTCACGGCTACCCGAACCCGTTCCGCGCGGGCAGCGAGGCGATTCTCCTTTCCTATGTGCTCGCGCAGGACGCACCGGTGAAGGTCTCGATCTACACCCTCTTCGGGGATCTGGTCCGCGAGATGTCGCTCCCCGCGGGAGCCCGGGGCGGCCTCGGAGGGCTGAATGAAGTCCCCTGGGACGGCCGGAACGGAAAGGGCCAGGTCGTGCGTCCGGGGGTCTACGTCGCGAAGATCGACGGGCCGGGCGTGAGCGGGCAGATCAAGGTGGGGGTGCTGCGATGAGGCGCGCTTCCATACGCCGGATGGTCCGCGCGCTGGTCGCGTCGTCGCTTCTTCTCGCCGCGTTCTTCGGCACGCGCGCGCACGCCTCGGGTCAGACCGCGGGCACGGCAAATCTCCTGTCGACTCCGGCGGGGTGGCCGAGCACGGGGGCGGCGAGCGGCTTCACGGGGCTGGCTCTCGATCCGCTGGCCATTTACATGAACCCGGCGGGTCTCGCGGCGCAGGACGAGCGCTCGCTCCTCGTGCACCACGGAGTGCTCGCGTTCTCGACGTCGTGGGACCTGGCGGCGGTCTCCTATCCCGTGCCGGGTCTGGGCGGGATCGGCCTCGGATTCGCCCGGCTGGGCACGGGCGGGATCGACGGCTACGACGCCCAGAACCGGCCCACCGGCTCGATGAGCTACCGCGAGACGGCCGCGGCGGCGAGCGTGGCGCGACGCGTGCGCGGGCCGATCTGGGGCGGCATCACGTTCAAGATCCTGGGTCAGTCCCTCGGGGGAATCTCCGCGTCGGCCCCGGCGCTAGATCTCGGTGTCCTCTACCGGCCCTCGGCGCTGCGCGGCGGCCAGATCGGACTCTCGGCGCAGAACGTGGTCGCGGGCTCGCTGGATCTGGGAGGAACGTCGCCCTCGCTGGACCGTTCCTACCGGCTCGGGCTCGGAAGTCCCGAGTGGCGGCTCAACGCGCTCACCTCGGGTCGCCTCGTGCTCGACCTCGCGACGCGCGGCCAGGAAGGGATGAAGCCGCGCATCGGCGCCGAGTTCACCCGCGCCGGGCTGGGTGCCGTGCGCGCGGGATACGTGAACGGCGGCCCGGTCTTCGGTCTGGGACTTCGGTTCCGCCGCTACGGGTTCGACTACGCGTACCAGAGCGAGGGTGTCGAGGCCACGCAGCAGTTCGCGATCCGGCTCAACTGGGGCGTGCCGGTGAGCCAGTACGACGCGCAGCGTCTGGTCGAGCTCCGGAAAGAGGCCGCCGATTCGCTCCGCGCGCAGCACGCGGGGGACATCGCGAGGGACCGCGCGAAGGCCGAAGCCGCGGAGAAGGCGGGGGATTGGGAGGGCGCGCTCGTGCTCTGGCAGGTGCTCGAGCGGGCCGACCCGGCCGGACGAAGCTACGTGGCCCGCACGGAGCACGCCCGTTCCGAGATCGAGCGGAGCGCCGAGGCGGCGATCCAGGCCGAAGGCGCGCGCCGGGTCGCCCTCACGATTGCGGATCTCGCGCGCGCGGCGCTCGCGCGTGGGGACGCCGAGGAGGCCTCGGGACTCATGCGCGGAATCCCCGCCGGAGGCGGGGCCGGCACCTCCGGCGACTCGCTCGCCGCGCTGGCGCGGGACGTCGCCTCGGCGCGTGACCGCGCGGCGGCGAAGGCGCTCGCGCGCGCGGATTCGCTCCAGGCGAAGGCCAAGGTCTTCGACGCGGCGGGGCAGGTGGCGCTGGCGCTCCGGCTCAACCCGGACGATCCGCGCGCCCGCGCGCGCTGGACCGAGATGGAAGCCACCCTGGGGAAGAGCGCCGCGGAGATCCAGAGTCTGAGCCGGAAGCTCGCCGCGCTCACGGCCTTGAACGAGGTCGCCCGCGCCTACGCCGAGGGGCGCTACACCGACGCGAGCGCCTCGGTGCAACGCTCGCTGGCGCTGGACCCCGAGAGCCCCGAAGCGCGCGACTGGCGCGACCGCATCCAGCGCAGGCTGGCGACGCCCAAGCCCGAGCTGGACGCGCGCATCAAGCAGCTCTACATCAAGGGCATGGAAGCCTTCACGGCGGGGGATTACCGCGAGGCGCTCAAGAACTGGGAGCAGATTCTGGTATTGGATCCGTTGAACGAGAGCGCGCGCCGGAACGTGCTCGAGGCGCGTGAGCGCATGAAATCCGAGGCCCGCCGATGAGACCGAAGGCGGGGCCGACCCGACGCTTCCAGCTTCGCGTCCCCGCGGAGGACCTGCATCTGGCCGAGATCCGCGACTTCATCCAGGAAGTCGGGGAGAAGATCCAGATCCCGGGTAGGACCCTCGCCAACACCAAGCTCGCGGTCGACGAGGCCTGCACCAACGTCGTGAAGCACGGGTACAAGGGGCAGACCGGCTTCATCGAAGTCATCGTCACCGGAAACATGCGCGAGTTCCACATCGAGATCCGCGACCAGGGCCAGGGCTTCGACCTCCGCAACGTGAAGAGCCCCGACCTCAAGGTCTACGTCGAGAATCGGAAGCGCGGCGGCCTGGGCGTGTTCCTCATGAACCAGCTCATGGACGAGGTCCGCTACCGGGCCGGGACGGACGGAAACGTCCTCACCATGTCGAAGCGCCTCGGCCGGCGATCGCGGCGCCGCGCCGGCAACGGCGTGCGGCCCCGCTCGCTCCGCTTCGCGTACACCCTGAAGGCCTTCGGCGCGATGACGCTTCTCATCGTCGTCGCCTTTACCTTCATCCACGTGCGCCAGATGCAGAGCGTGCGGGAGGAGGTCCTCGCGCACGCGCGGAGCGTCGCGCGCGGGCTGGCCCTGCCGGCTTCCGACGTCCTGTCGCGCCCCGAGCCGATGTCGATCGAGCAGACCCTCTTGAATCAGTCGATCCGGGCCGCGCTCAAGTCGAATCCCGAATACGCCATGGCTCGCGTGCTCGACACGACCGGACGCGTCTGGGGATCGAACCGATTCGAGGAGCTCTTCACCACGGAGCGGAGCGGGCTCCGTCACGGATCCGGCGCCGGATTGGGCGGCCTGTGGTCGCCGCCCGCCTACACCGTGAGCGGGGGCGTGGGCACGATCGTCGAGCCCGTCCTCGCGGGCACCATCGGGAAGCCCCGGGTGGTGCTGGGCTACGTGCAGATCGGAATCAGCGAGCACTCGATCGACTCGCGCATCGGAGCCGCGCGCGCCGAGCTGGCCGGCATCGCGCTCCTGACGCTCTTCCTGGGGTGCGGGCTCTCCGTGCTGCTGATCGGAATCTTCGTGCGGCCCATCCAGGTGCTCTCCGACAGCGTGCGCGCCATCGGCGAGGGGACGATGGTGGCCGAGGTCGGCGGCTCCGGGAACGAGGAGATCGACGAGATCGCCCGCGCGTTCAACGAGATCACCGCCAAGTTCCGCGCGGCCCAGGGAAATCTCGTCGAGCAGGAGCGTCTCCAGAAGGAGATGCAGGTCGCGCAGGAGATCCAGCAGAGCCTTCTGCCGCGCCACGTCCCCGAGATCGAGGGCTACGAGATCGGCGCGCTCTACCGCGCGGCGAAGGAAGTCGGAGGGGACTACTACGATTTCGTGCAGGTGGACGATCGCACCATGGGCGTCGTGGTCGCGGACGTGTCGGGCAAGGGTGTCCCGGGATCGCTGGTCATGACGATGATCCGTACCGCGCTCCGGATGGAGGCGCGCGGGAACCGCTCGGCGTCCGACGTCATGGCGCGGATGAACACCTTCGTCACCGAGGACATGAAGAAAGGGATGTTCGTCACGATGTTCTATGTCGTCCTCGACTCCGTGAATCGCGTCGTGACCTACGCGAGCGCGGGGCACAACCCGATGATCCTCTACCGGGGCGAATCGGACGCGACGTACTTCCTGAAGCCCAAGGGAATCCCGGTCGGCATCGACGCTCCGGACGCGGATCTCTTCCGGCGCACGATTTCGGTCGAGCGGCTCACGCTGAAGCAGGAGGACATGCTGGTCATCTACACCGACGGCATCACCGAGGCCATGAACCCCGCGCGGGAGCAGTTCGGCGAGGGGAGGCTCCTGGCGGCCATCAAGAAGTACGGCCACTTGAGCGCGCAGGAATTTTCCCAGGAGCTGGACCGGGAAATCCACGAGTTCACGCTGGGGGCGCTTCAGAACGACGACATCACGCTGGTGGCGATCAAGGAGAAGGTGCAGCCCGAGGTGAGACTCGAGGAGAAGCGCCGCGAGCTGTTCCGGCTCATCGAGCAGGAGAACGTCCCGGTCGCGGAAGCGTGCGAGCGGCTCCACGTCGCTTCCTCGACGTACTACCGCTACCGCCGGCGTGTGGCCGAGGTCGGGGGGGAGGAAGGCTTGAAGAGCATTCGCCCGCGCGCGTCGATGGGTCGGGCGAGCCTCGAGGAGGAGGCGGCCATCCTGGCGCTCGTGAAGGCCGAGCCGCTTCTGGGGGCCAAACGGGTGGCGGAGCTGCTCCAGGCGACCGCCAAGGCCGGGCCCCATCTCACGCCGGCCGCCGTCTACGCAACTCTAAGAAAGAACGGCCTTAACACCCGGGAAAAAAGGCTTGAGTTCGCCCAAAACGGGACCGATAGACGTATGGCAAGGCTGGCCCAGGCTCTCTCGGGGGCTGAACGGGCCGACCGCGCTCCGGAAGGACAAGGAGGGGAAGAATGAAGGGTATCGACGTCTACGTTGAAGAGGCACCACAGAACCGCGGTGTCTCCGTTTTGCGCGTCTCGGGGTACGTGGACACCACGACGAGCCCCGATCTGGAGCGGAGGCTTCAGGCTCTGCTTCGGGAGAAGCGCTACCACGTGGTGGTCGACCTGGCGCGCGTCGAGTACATCTCGAGCGCGGGATGGGGCATCTTCATCAGCGAGATCCGCGAGATCCGCGAGCACGGCGGCGATCTGAAGCTTGCCGGCATGGCTCCCGACGTCCGCGAAGTCTTCGATCTCCTCGAGTTCGAGAACATCTTGCAGAGCTACAGCGACGCCGATCTCGCCGTGGCCTCCTTCGGTCCGATCGTGCCCGCGAACGTGGAGACGGCTGCCCCCGCTCCTTCTCCGCGTCGTGACGGCTCGGGCATGGACGAGCGTTCGCCTCAGCGGAGCGAGACGGTTCTCTCGGACGACGATCTCGTGCGCGAGATCGCTCGGAAGCACCCCGACTACGGCCTCATGCGGATCCAGAAGGAGCTTCGTCGCCCGGAGCTGGGCGGCCGCGAGATGAATCCGGTGCAGCTCTACGTGCTCCTTCGAAAGCTCGAGCTGGACACCCGCGAGCGGCGCGAGGCGTTCGCGAAGGGAAGCTCCTCGGCGGGGAGCCCGACGAGAAGCTGAGGGATCTCCCCTTTTCATACCGGGTATCATCTTTCTGGTTGACCGTGCCGTGATCGCGCCGTAACTTTTCCCGCAGCGCCTCCGAAGATTCCCCCCGGGCCCCGCCCTGTTCACGGTCACCATTCGCGAGTAGACTCTCCTCGAGGCCCTATCGTTGAACTTCTCGCTCTCGTCGACACCCAATCTGGTCGCGATCGCGCTCCTTGCGGGAGCCCTGTCGCTCGGACTCGCGCTCTACGCGACGCGCTATCCGGGCCTCCCCCCGCGGCGGCGCGCCATCCTCGTCTCCGTCCGCGCGATCACCCTCGTAGCGCTCCTCTTCGCCTCGCTCGCGCCCGTGGTGCGCTATTCGGCGGCCTCGCGCGAGCGGAACCGGATGCTGATCCTCGTGGACCATTCCGGGAGCATGGAGGTGCGCGACGGGGACGCTTCGGGCCGGACGCGCCGCGAGGTTGCCGACAGCGCCGCCGCCGCGATCGCCGGCTCGCTATCGGGCCGCTACGACGTGCGCCTGGCGCCTTTCGACGCCGAGCTGGGTCCGATCGGGAGGCCTTCGTCCTGGAAGAACGCTTCGGCCGCGCGCGGCGCGGGTGAGACGGCCCTTGGGGATGCGCTTCGGGAGGCCCTCGACCGCGTGGATCCGGATTCGCTGGCCGCGCTCCTGGTGCTGAGCGACGGCGCGGTGAACCGGGGTGAAGATCCCGAGCGCGCGGTGGAAGGGACCGTGCCCGTGTTCGGGCTCGTCACCGGCTCGACGACGGATCCGCCCACGACCGGAATCGGCGGCATCGAAGCTCCTGGCGAGGTGGTGATCGGCCGCCCCGCGGTTCTCACCGTCACCATCCGGCACGGCTCCCGTCCCGCCGCCCGCGGCGTGGCGCGGCTGAGCGAGGGCTCGCGCGAGCTGGGGCGCGCTTCCTTCGCGCTCGACCGGCCCGTGTCGATGACGCGGGTCGCGATCCCGTTCACGATCGGGGAGCGCGGGAAGCATTTCCTCACGGTGAGGCTCGACAGCCTCCCCGGCGACCCTATTACGCAGAACAAGAAACGTCTGATCGCCTTGACCGCGCGGCCCGCCAAACGCGTCGTGCCCCTTCTGGCCTCGGCCTGGGATTGGGACCTTCGCTCGCTCCGTCGCGGCGTGGAGGAGGACACTTCCTGGGCGGTGCAGCGGCTCTCCGCATCGGGCGCGGCCGGTGTCTCGATACCGGGGGGCGGGACCGAGACAATGGCCCAGGCGTTGCGGGACGCCGACCTCGCCGTGGTCCGCTATGACTCACGCACCCTCACGCCCGAGCGCGGCGGGGAGATCCTGAAATTCCTCGAGCGCGGTGGAGGCGTTCTCTTCTGGACCGACGCCGTGAACCGTCCTCCCTCGCCGGGGCCGCTCCCGCGGGCTCTGGGCCTCGAATGGCGCGATCTCAATCAGCCGCCGGGGCAGAGCTCGGGGATCGAGCTCACTCCCGCCGGGCGCGCGCACGAGATATCGCTCCTCGGTGGAGATGCGGCCAGCGCGACCGCGACCTGGCGCGCGCTTCCTCCCGTGCAGGTGCCGGTGGTCTTGAGCGTGGGAGGGGCTGCACTCGCGCCGCTCCTCCTGGCGCGGTTCGGGACCGAGACGACGCCGGTGCTCCTCGCGGGAAGGGTCGGCTCCGGAAGGGTTGCGGTCCTGGATGCGAGCGGGGTCTATCGCTGGGGCCTCACCGCGGCGGGCCTTGGGGGAGGCGCCGGAATCGAGCCCTCGTTCTTCGGCGGGCTCGCCGCCTGGCTCTCCCAGAGTGCCGAGGATCGTCCGGTGCGGCTCGATGCCCCCGACTTAACCCCCGCGGGGCGGCCCGTTCCGGTACGGGTCGCGCTATCCAACGCCGCCCTCGCCGCGGGTGCCTTGGCCACGGTTCGGGCGCGGAGCGCCGACGGCCGCGTCGTGACCGGGGCTGCTTCGCTGGGAAATTCTCCCCAGGGTGATTTCGCGGGCTCGATCGCCCTTCCCGAGGGGGTCTATATGCTTCAAACCCGTGTGGAGCGCGCGGGGCGCCTGATCGGGACCGACAGCGTTCGCGTGGCGGTGGGAGAGGAGGGCGTGGAATTCGAATCCTTGAACGCCGACCCCTCCGTGCTCGGCCGGCTCGCGTCGCGCTCGGGAGGCGATTCCGCGCCGATGGCGCACCCCGAGCGCGTGCTCGCGCGGCTTCGATCACCCGACATCGCGAAGGCGAGGCTGATCGAGCTGGATCTCTTCCACAACGTGGCGCTCTTCGTCGTGCTCGTCCTGGGAGCGAGCGCGGAATGGATTTTGAGAAAGAGGTTTCACCTGCTGTAACACTGGGTCCCCGGCTTCCCCGACCGATCCGCTCTCTCCCCCCTGCCTCGCATCGAGAAGGGGGATTCCATGTCGCGCCTGTTCGCCGTCCTGTGTCTCACCGCAGCACTCGTAGCACCGGTCTCGACGATTCTTCCTCCCGCGCGCGCGAGCGCCGACTTGCTACTGAACGAAGTGCTCTACGACCCGGACGGTCCGGACGACGGCTTCGAGTTCGTGGAGTTGTGGAATCCGGACTCGGCCGCCGTGTCCCTCGAGGGAATCGCGGTCGAGGCGGGAGACGGCGCGCGCCCGGGGTCCTGGACGCCGGTCTACGTTGGGGCGTTCGGAGACTCGGCCCCGCCGGCCGGCGCGTTCCTGATCCCGGGCTCGGTCCTCCGTGCGCCCATCCAGAACGGACCCGACGCGCTACGGCTGACCCGCGCGGGCGCGGTTCTCGACCTCGTGGGCTACGGCGCGCTCACGGCGACCGAGCTCTACCGGGGCGCGCCCGCGGAAGACGCGCCCTCCGGCCAGAGCCTGGCCCGCGTTCGAGACGGCGGGGACACGGGCTCGAACGCCGCGGACTGGGCGGCAGAGCCCGAGCCCACGCCGGGCCGCGCGAACCACCCCGACGTGAGGCTCTCCATCGCGCGCGGGACCGCGAGGATGGACCCCGAAGTGCCCTGGCCCGGCGACGCCGCGATCCTTCGCCTCGGCGTGCGGAACCGCGGCCGCCTCGGGATCGATGCGGCGCGCTGGCGGGTCGAGGCCTCGATCCGCCGCGATGCGGGGTGGGACACCGCGTGGTCGGCGACTCCCGCGGGGGTCGCCCCGGGTGTCGCCATCGCCCCGGGCGACAGCGCGGGCATTCGGTGCGCGCTTCTCACGCCCGCCGCCGGTCGGTTCGATCTCCGCGCCGTCCTCCGCGATCTCGGAGGCGGCGCCGCGGTCATTGCCGACACGCTGGTCATCCGCTCGCGCTCCACGGCGGCG
The DNA here is from genome assembly GCA_041486775.1 of Candidatus Eiseniibacteriota bacterium. Classification (GTDB taxonomy): domain Bacteria; phylum Eisenbacteria; class RBG-16-71-46; order SZUA-252; family SZUA-252; genus WS-7. The sequence continues at coordinate 12,958 of JBGPMB010000059.1, forward strand.
CCGCTCGTGGTGAACGAGATCGCGTTCCGGGATCGTGGCGCCGGGGAGTGGGTGGAGCTGATCGCCCGCGAGGACGTGCTCGACGTGGGATCCTTCGCGCTCTCCGACGCCGGGGGACATGGATATCGGATCGACCGCGGCGTAGCGCCCCGGGCCGCGCGCGCCGGAGAAATTCTCGTCCTCGCCGAATCTCCAGCCCTTCTGCGCGCCGCCTATGCGCTGCCGGAGAGCCTCGTCCTGGGCTGCGCCGGGGGCTGGCCCGCGCTCAACGACACCGATGGAGACGAGGGTGTCGCGGATCGGGTTCGCGTCATCGATCCGGACGGAATCCTCTCGGACGCGGCGCCGTACCGGGCGGAGTACGCGGAGCGCGAGGGCTCCCTCGAGCGCCTCGACGTTGCCCTGCCCAGCGCGTCGCCGCGTTCCTGGTCCGAGTGCATCGATCCTCGCGCGGGAACCCCGGGAACCCCCAACTCGATGCATGCGCCTTTGCCGGGCGGGGGACCGGAGAGCCGGCTCTTCTTCGCGAGCCCTCGCGTGCTGCGACGCAGGCCGGGCGCGCCCGTAGCACCGGTCGTGCTGGGGTTCGGCGAGGTCGCACGCGGCGCCCGGGTTCGCGTCCTCGTCCACGACCTTCTCGGGCGGGTGCGAAGGCACCTCGTGGAAGGCCAGCGCATTCTCGGGGAGGCCGCCTTCGTCTGGGACGGCCGCGACGACGCGGGGGCCCCTGTGCCCGCCGGCGCCTACGTGGCGCGCGCGGAGACGATTCCCGACGGACCCGAGCCGGCGCGAAGCGGGAATCTCGCGCTCACGGTGGTCGACCGGTGAGGCCGGCCAAGGTGATCGCGGCGCTCCTTCTCTGGCGCGCTCTCCTCCCCACGCCCGCACGTGCCGCCTTCGAGCTGCGCGACGCGAGCCCCGCGGCGCTCGGTCACGTCTCGACGGACGGAGCCTGGTTCCCCTTCGAGGAAGAGGGCGGTGGATGGCGCGGGGGCATGAGCCGCGCCTCGCTCTACGATGCCGACGGGCTGACGCACACCGAGCTCGATGCCGCGCTCTGTGGCTCCCGGTACGTGTGTGCGGCGGACTACGTCACGACCGTGAGCCCCGGGGCGCGCGAGTCCGCCGCGCGCCTCCAGATCCGCGAGCGCGCGGCGCGTTCCGTCTCGCTCGCTCTGCGGGTCGAGCGGCTGGATTTCTCCCCGGACGAGGGCGAGCGGTGGGGAGGCTGGACCCTGGGGGCTCTCGCCCGGGGCGCGCTGGGGCGCCCTCTCGCCGCGTGGATCGGCGCGGACCGGATTCTCGAGAGCCCCACGCTCGGCCGAGAGTCGGTCCCGGGCTCGCTGGAGCTCGGCGCCGCGATTCGATCGGAGGCGGCGACGCTCGCGATCCTCGACCGCTGGGATCCCGAGGGCGCGCACGCGCCCCGCCTGACACTCGAGGTCCCCCTCGGGGACGCCGCGCGCCTGGTTCTGGGGCGTGGCTCGGCGCCCGGAAGAATCGGAGCGGCTCTGTCGGTGCGCGTCGGCGGCCTCGAGGTGGCCTGGGGGCGGCTCGACTACGCTTTCGGAGGAACGCTCACCGCGGTCCGGGTGGGCATCGGCCGCAAAGAAAAACGGCGGCCCGCGTTACCGGAGCAGGATGAGCTTCTTGGTGCTCAGGTATCGGGCTAGGCGATCGACGAGCAGATCTCCCCGCGGGCCGATCTGAAGAAGTCCGGCTCGCTGCTGGAGAAGACGATGTTCTCCAACCAGAAGATCGACACGATGGAGACCGGCCGCACGCCTGATACGCTGATCAGCCGCGAGGAAAACCCCCGCGTCAAGCAGTTGGCCACGCGCAGCCGAAGCGCCTTCGACGAGAAAGGCACGCGACTGTCCAAGGCCAAGTGCATCGGCATTCGCGACGCGCTCTTCGAGGCGATCATCGATCGCTTCTACGCCGACCCCACGCTGGTCGCGTACGGCGAGGAGAATCGCGACTGGGGCGGGGCGTTTGCGGTATACCGCGGATTGACCGAGGCGCTTCCGTATCATCGCCTGTTCAATTCGCCGATCAGCGAAGGCGCGATCGTCGGCACCGCGGTCGGATACGCCCTCGAAGGCGGCCGGCCGCTGGTCGAGCTGATGTACTGCGATTTCATGGGCCGCGCCGGCGATGAAATCTTCAACCAACTGGCCAAAT